>JAGPIX010000016.1:23663-35248 GCA_018054745.1 Alicycliphilus sp. | reverse complement strand
GGGGTGATGCTGCCGGCCACGGCCAGGCTGTCCCCGGCAACCAGCGCCAGCAGCGCTTCCACCGACGCCTCGTCGAAGGCAATGCAGTTGACGAACAGGCTTTGGCCGTCGCCACCGGCGGCCGTCATCTTGGCCGTGGCATAGGTTTTACCGGTCTTGCTGGTGCGCTGCTCAGGGTGGGCGTGCAGCTTGCCGGATATCAGGGCGTCAATCATTGGTTTGGCGTACTTGCCGGGCCGTTCAGCCACGCGCCGCAGCGCTGGCATGCAGGCAGATGGCGGCGGCGGCGCCGACGTTGAGCGACTCCTCGCCGCCCGGTTGGGTGATGCGGATGTGCTGGCGCGCGCGCAGCTGCAGCTCGGGTGAAACGCCCTGCCCTTCGTGGCCCATGATCCAGGCGCAGGGCCAGGGCAAGGCGGCACGGTGCAGCCAGTCGCCCTGGTGCGAGCTGGTGGCCAGCAGCGGCACGGCCAGGCGGTCGATGTCCTGCAGTTCCAGGCCTTCCAGCAGGCGCAGCGCAAAATGCGCACCCATGCCGGCGCGCAGCACCTTGGCCGACCACAGGGCCGCCGTGCCCTTGAGCGCGGCGATCTGCGTGAAGCCGAAGGCCGAGGCACTGCGCAGGATGGAGCCCACGTTGCCCGCATCCTGCAGGCGATCCAGCACCACCGTGGGCGCTTGCGCATCCAGCCCCTGCTCGACCGGCAGCGGCAGCACGAAGCCCATGCGCGCAGGTGATTCGAGGCCGCTGATGTCCCGCCACAGGGCATCGGGCATCACTATTGTTTTAATAGCTGCTTGCGCATATTCAGCGGGCGCAAGAGGCCAAAAACTTTCAGAAAACACCGCAATGGCCGGACGCTGGCCACGCACCAGGGCGGCGCCGCACAGATGGTCGCCCTCCAGCCACACCCTACCCTGCTTGCGGTAGGCCGTACTGTCCAGGGCCAGGCGCCGCAGATCCTTGAGCAACGGGTTGTCACGCGACTGGATGAGGGTGGGCTGCTGGCGCGTCATGGTTGTGCGGGCGCAGCCTGCAGGGCGCGCGCCACGGGGGAAAAGGAGCGGCGGTGCTGCGGGCAGGCGCCATGCGCCTGCAGGGCTGCCAGGTGTTCGGCCGTGCCGTAGCCCTTGTGGCCGGCAAAGCCGTATTGCGGATATTGGTCGTGCAGCTGGGCACACCAGCGGTCGCGCGTGACCTTGGCGACGATGGAGGCGGCCGAGATGGCGGCCACCTTGGCATCGCCCTTGACGACGGCCTCGGCCGGAACATCCAGCACAGGCAGCCGGTTGCCGTCCACCAGCGCCAGACGGGGTTTGAGGCGCAGGCCCTGTACGGCGCGGCGCATGGCCAGCATGGTGGCCTGCAGAATGTTGAGCCGGTCTATCTCTTCCACGCTGGCTTCGGCAATGCTGCAGCAAAGGGCCTTGGCGCGGATCTCATCGAACAGCCGCTCGCGCCGGGCCGCCGTGAGGGCCTTGGAGTCGGCCAGGCCGGCAATGGGCTGCAGTTCGTCCAGGATGACGGCGGCGGCGACCACGGGGCCGGCCAGCGGGCCGCGGCCGGCCTCGTCCACGCCGGCAACCAACAGGCCGGGCGCATGCCAGTTGAGGTTGCCCTGCTCAAGCCAGGATTTCTTGGATGGCATTGGCGGCCAGTCGTGGCGTGTCGCGTTGCAGCTGTTCATGCAGCGCGGTGAAACGTTGATGCAGCGCGTCCAGGCGCGCCGGCGGCGCGTCCAGCCACTGCTGCACCGCACCCGACAGGGCCTCGGGCGTGGCAGCGTCCTGCAGCAGCTCGGGCACGACGAAGTCGCGGCACAGGATGTTGGGCAGGCCCACCCAGGGCTGCAGCTGCTTGCCACGCATCAGGCGCCAGCTGATGGGGTGCATGTGGTAGGCAATGACCATGGGGCGCTTGAACAGCGCCGCCTCCAGCGTGGCCGTGCCGCTGGCGATCAGCGTCACGTCGCAGGCGGCCAGCACCTGGTGCGACTGGCCGGTGACAATCTGCAGCTGCTCCAGCATGCCGCAGTCGCGCGCGATCTGCTCGATGCGCGCACGCAGTGCGGGCACCGCAGGGACTACTATTTTGATAGCATTCCGCGCTTTACTGATAAGCGCTGCGGCCTGAAAAAATGGTTTTGCGATGTAGGCGACCTCGGCCGATCGGCTGCCGGGCAGTATCGCCAGCACCTCGTCCTGCGGTGCCAGACCCAGCTGGGCGCGTGCGGCCAGCTTGTCCGGCTGCATGGGGATGACGCTGGCCAGCGGGTGCCCCACATAGGTGGCGGCTATGCCATGGCGCGCCAGCAGCTCGGGCTCGAATGGAAAGATGCACAGCACATGGTCGGCCGCGGCGCGGATCTTGTCCACGCGGTTGGCGCGCCAGGCCCAGATCGACGGGCAGACAAAATGCACGGTCTTCACGCCGGAGTTGCGCAGATCGGCCTCCAGGCCCAGGTTGAAGTCGGGCGCATCCACGCCTATGAACACATCGGGCCTGTCGGCCAGCAGGCGCGTGCGCAGTTGTTTGCGGATCTTCAGGATGCCCAGCAGGCGCCGCACCAGCTCGATGCTGTAGCCATGCACGGCCAGGCGTTCGCTGGGCCACCAGGCGTCAAAACCACGCTCAGCCATGCGTGGCCCGCCTATGCCCATGCTGGCCACACCGGGCCACTGGGCGCGCAGGCCGTCGAGCAGCAGGCCGGCCAGCAGGTCGCCCGAGGTTTCACCGGCCACCATGGCAACGCGGGGAGAGATGCCAGCCATTGCGCCGGAAAAAATATCAGCGCGCAATGCCGCGCTGCGATGCGGCGATGAAGTCGCGCAGCAGGGCGATGTCGCCATCGGCCTCAGGGTGCTGCTGCGGCAGCTCGGCCATGGCCGAGAGTGCCGCCTCCAGCGTCAGGCCCTGGCGGTACAGCAGGCGGTAGGCCTGCTTGATGGCGGCCACGCGCTGCGCCGAGAAGCCGCGTCGGCGCAGTCCCTCCAGGTTCAGGCCGCGCACGGCCAGCGGGTTGCCGTCCACCATCATGAAGGGCGGCACATCCTGAGAGATATGGCTGGCAAAGCCCGCCATGGCATGCGCGCCTATGCGGGAATACTGGTGCACCCCCGTCAGCCCGCCGATGATGACCTGGTCGCCGACCTGCACATGGCCGGCCAGCGTGGCGTTGTTGGCCAATATCACCTGGTTGCCCACCACGCAGTCGTGCGCAATGTGCACATAGGCCATGATCCAGTTGTCGTCACCGATACGGGTCACACCCTGATCCTGCACCGTGCCGGTGTTGAAGGTACAGAACTCGCGGATGGTGTTGCGGTCGCCAATCTCCAGGCGCGTCGGCTCGCCGGCGTACTTCTTGTCCTGCGGCGCGGCGCCCAGCGAGGCGAACTGGAAGATGTGGTTGTCCGCGCCTATCGTCGTGTGGCCCTCGATCACGCAGTGCGGCCCGACGCTGGTGCGCGCACCAATGCGCACGTTGGCGCCGATGATGGCGTACGGCCCCACCGTGGCGCTGGGGTCGATCTGCGCCCCGGCCGCGACGATGGCCGTAGCGTGGATCTGGCTCACGGGCTGCTGCATCAGCCGCCGACGTTGCGCATGGTGCACATGAGCTGCGCCTCGCAGGCCACCTCATCGCCCACACGGGCCACGCCGTTGAACTTCCAGACACCGCCGCGCACGCGGTCGATGGTGATTTCGAGGATCAGCTGATCGCCCGGCTCCACCGGGCGCTTGAAGCGTGCGCCGTCGATGCCGACAAAGTAGTAGATGTTGTTCTCGTCGGGCACCTGGCCCATGGCGTCGAAGGCCAGCAGGCCGGCCGCCTGGGCCAGCGCCTCAAGAATCAGCACGCCGGGCATGACCGGGCGGCCCGGGAAATGGCCGGTGAAGTATGGTTCGTTGAAGGTGACGTTCTTGATGGCCCGGATGCGCGTGTTGCGCTCGAGCTCCACCACCCTGTCCACCAGCAGGAAGGGATAGCGGTGCGGCAGTTGCTTGAGGATTGCGTGAATGTCCATCATTGTTGTGTAGCGCTCTGGTCGCCTTGTCGTGCTTGTTCAAGGGCCTTGATGCGTTCGCGCAGCTTGTACAGCTGCCGCAGCGTGGCCGCGTTCTTTTCCCACTTGGAATTTTCGTCCATGGGGAACACCCCGGTGTACTGCCCGGGCCGTGCAATCGAATGCGTGACCACCGTGTTGGTGGAGACATGCACATTGTCCGCCAATTGCAGGTGCCCGACGATGGACGCCGCCCCCGCAATGGTGCAATGCGCCCCTATGCGCGTGCTGCCGGCCACGGCCGAGCAGCCCGCCATGGCGGTGTGCCGACCGATGTGCACGTTGTGCGCGATCTGGATCAGGTTGTCCAGCTTGACGCCGTCCTCAATCACCGTGTCCTCGAGTGCGCCGCGGTCTATGCAGGTGTTGGCGCCTATCTCCACATCGTCGCCAATGCGCACCGCGCCCAGCTGCTCGATCTTGATCCACTCGCCCCGCTGGCACGCAAAGCCAAAGCCGTCGGCGCCTATGACCACGCCCGGATGCACCAAGCAGCGCGCGCCCACGCGGCAGCGCTCGCCCACCGTCACACGGGACTTGAGCACCGTATGTGCACCGATCACGGCCCCGCGCTCGACCACGCACAGCGGGCCTATCGTGGCCGTCGGGTGGACCTGGGCCTGCGCGTCGACCACCGCGCTGGCATGAATGCCGGGCACCGGGGCCTGGCCTTGCGCGCGCACCCACAGCTGGGTGACGCGGGCAAAGTACGCATAGGGGTCATCGGTGACGATGCAGGCGCCGCGCGCCAGCGCCGCGGCGCGCATGGCCGGCGCCACAATCACGCAGGCCGCCCGTGAGGCGGCCAGCTGCGACTGATAGCGCGGGTTGTTCAGAAAGGCCAGGTCGCCCTCACCGGCCGTCTCCAGCGGTGCTATGCGCTGGATTTGCGTGTCTGCGCTGGCTCCTTCAAGGCTGCCCCCGAGTGCATCGACGATTTGCCCGAGCCGCAAACTCACGCCTGGCCTGTATTGGTGCGCCCGCGCTTTACTTGCCGGAGTTGCCGGCAGCGTTCATGGCCTTGATCACCTTGTCGGTGATGTCGTGCTTGGGGTTGATGTACACCGCTTCCTGCAGGATGACGTCGTACTTCTCGGCCTCGGCCAACTGCTTGACGACCTTGTTGGCGCGCTCGAGCACCTGGCCCAGTTCTTCGTTCTTGCGCGCGCCCAGGTCTTCCTGGAACTCGCGGCGCTTGCGCTGGAAGTCACGATCCTGATCGACCAGCTGGCGCTGGCGCGTCACGCGCTGGCTCTCGGCCATGGTGGGGGCCTCGCGCTCGAATTTCTCGGTAGCGCTCTTCAGGGCATTGCCCATGTCCACGAGCTCTTTCTCGCGCTTGGAGAACTCCTGCTCCAGCTTGGCCTGCGCCGTCTTGGCGGTGTTGGCCTCGCGGAAGATACGGTCGGTATTGACGAAGCCGGCCTTGAACTCCTGGGCCTGGGCAGGCACGGCAGCGGCCAGGGAACCCAGCAGAAAAACCAGGGGAATATGGCGGGAAAGAGATTTCATTAGAAGGACGTTCCGATTTGGAATTGCAGTTTCTGGATTCTATCGCCGGCAAACTTGCGCACCGGCTGCGCATAGGCCAAACGCAGCGGGCCCAGCGGAGAAATCCAGCTCAGGCCCAGGCCCGCGGAAGCGCGCAGCTCGCTCAGCTCCCAGTTGTCATTTTCACCGTAGACGTTGCCGGCATCGACGAAGGCAAACCAGCGCAGCGTGCGGTCATTGCCGGCGCCGGGGAACGGCGCAATCAGCTCGGCGTTCAGCGTGATCTTCTTCGGGCCGCCCAGCGAGGCGCCGGTCACGTCACGCGGGCCCAGCGTACCCTGGTCGAAACCGCGCACCGAGCCCAGGCCGCCCGAGTAGAAGTTCTTGAACACCGGGAAGGGCTGGCCATTCATGCCCTTGCCCAGGCCCAGCTCGCCATTGAAGGCAAAGGTGTACTGCTTGTTCAGCGGAATGTATTGCTGGTACTGGTAGTTGCCGCGGATGTAGCGCGCGTCGCCGGCCACGGCCCACTCGGTATTCAAGCGCTGGTAACGGCCGGAGTTGGGCGCCAGCGCGCTGTCGCGGTTGTCGCGTGACCAGCCGATGGTCAGCGGCAGCGACCAGCTGGTGTCGCCAAATTCGCGTGCATAGGCCAGATAGGCGGCAGGGATGTTGGTGCCGGACTTGATCTGTGTCTGCTCCAGGCCGCCACCGAAAAACACGGTGTCGTTCTCGCTGAACGGCACGCCAAAGCGCACGCTGGCGCCGGCCGTGACCAGTTCGTAGTCGCCGCCCTGGTGCTGGTAGGGCTTGGCCGTGCGGTAGTACAGATCCAGCGTGCGCGAGATACCGTCCTGCGTGAAATACGGGTCGGTGGTGGAGAACACCAGCGTGCGGCGGTACTTACTGGTGTTCACATCCACGCCCAGGTAGTTGCCCGAGCCAAAGACGTTTTCCTGCTTGATGCCGAACGACAGCGAGACCTTCTCGGCGCTGGAAAAACCCGCGCCCAGCTGCAGCGAGCCGGTGGGCTTTTCGACCACGTTGATGACCAGGTCCACCTGGTCGGGCGAGCCGGGCACCTCCTGCGTCTCGACGTTGACCTCGGTGAAGAAGCCCAAGCGGTCGACGCGGTCGCGCGACAGCTTGATCTTGTCGCCGTCGTACCAGGAGGCCTCGTACTGGCGGAACTCGCGGCGCACCACGGCGTCGCGCGTGCGGTTGTTGCCGCTGACCTGGATGCGGCGCACATAGGCGCGGCGCGCGGGCTCGGCGCGCAGCACCAGGGCCACGCGGTTGTTCTCACGGTCGATCTCGGGCACGGCCTCGACGCGCGCGAAGGCGAAGCCGAAGTTGCCAAAATGGTCGGTGAAGGCCTTGGTGGTTTCCGCCACCTTGTCGGCGTTGTAGGGCTCGCCGGGGCGGATGGTGATCAGGGACTTGAACTCGTCGTCACGGTCGAGATAGCTGCCCTCCAGCTTCACACCCGAGACGACGTAGCGCTGGCCCTCGGTGACGTTGATGGTGATGGAGATGTCCTGCTTGTCCGGGGAGATGGCTACCTGCGTGGAGTCGATGCGGAACTCCAGGTAGCCGCGCGCCAGGTAGTAGGAGCGCAGCGTCTCCAGATCCGCATTGAGCTTGGCGCGCGCGTAGCGGTTGCTCTTGGTGTACCAGCTCATCCAGCCACCCGTGTCCTGGTCGAACAGGCCCTTGAGCGTGGATTCGCTGAAGGCCTGGTTGCCGACGATGCGGATGTCCTTGATTTTGGCGGGTTCGCCCTCGGTCACCGTGAAGGTCAGGTTGACACGGTTGCGCTCTATCGGCGTGACGGTGGTCACGACCTCGGCGCCATACAGGCTCTTGTTGATGTACTGGCGCTTGAGCTCCTGCTCGGCGCGATCCGCCAGGGCCTTGTCGAACGGGCGGCCTTCGGTCAGGCCCACGTCGCGCATGGCCTTCTTCAGGGTGTCCTTGTCGAACTCCTTGGTGCCGGCAAATTCGACGTCGGCGATCGTCGGACGCTCCTCGACCACCACCACCAGCACATTGCCGGTGGCCTCCAGGCGCACGTCCTTGAACAGGCCCAGGGCAAACAGCGCGCGGATCGCGGCGGCGCCCTTCTCGTCGTTGTACTCGTCACCCACGCGCAGCGGCAGCGACGCGAAGATGGTGCCGGGCTCGACGCGTTGCAGGCCCTCGACGCGGATGTCCTGCACCTTGAAGGGCGCCAGCGCCCAGGCGGCTTGGGTGGCAAAGGCCATGGCCACAAGGGCCGATGCGGTGCGCACGCCCAGGCGATTGATGTGTTTTCTCATGAGTGAAGCTGAAGCCGCCGCTACCGCGCAGCAGCGGCAAAAAGTTAGCCAAATAGCCGGGTGAGATCGTTGAACAGGGCAATGGACATCATCAGCAGGAGCACCGCGACGCCCCCGCGCTGCAGCCGTTCCATCCAGGCGTCGGATACGCTGCGCCCGGTCAGAGCCTCCCAAAGATAATACATCAGGTGCCCACCGTCCAAGACCGGCAGCGGCAGCAGGTTCAGCACCCCCAGGCTGACGCTGATGAGGGCCAGAAACGCCAGGTATTGCGTCAACCCCATGCTGGCCGAGCGGCCCGCATAGTCGGCAATGGTCAGCGGCCCGCTGAGGTTCTTGACCGAAGCCTCGCCGATCACCATGCGGCCCAGCATGCGCAGCGTGAGCACCGACACCTCCCAGGTGCGCTCGGCGCCCTTCCACAGGCCCTCGGTGGCGCCGTAGCGCACGTTCACCATCTCGGGCGCTGCGCCCACATAGGCGCCTATGCGCCCCACGGAGCCACTGGCCTCCTGCACCACATCGGCCTGCACCAACAGATCGAGCTGCCGGCCATCGCGCTCGACGCGCCAGGCCAGTGCCTGCGGCTGGCCGCCGCGCCCGCTGGTGCGGATCAGCTCGCGCAGCTGGCTGCCGTCAACCACATCGCCGGAGCCAACGCGCAGCACCAGGTCACCGGCGCGCAGGCCGGCGCGCTCGGCCGCGCCACCGGCCACCAGCTCGCCCAGCACCGGGCGCGTCCAGGGGCCGACGATGCCAATCCTGCGAAACAGGTGTGCATCGGCCTCGCGCACCTCCAGCTTGTTCAGCGGCAGCACCAGCTCACGCTGGGCCGAGCCACGCTGTGGCTGGAACTGCAGGCGCACGCTCTCGCCATCGAGGGCGCCACGGGTGAGCGTCCAGCGCAGATCCTCAAACGAGCGCACGGGCTCGAAGTCACCCTCGCCCAGGGCGGCGCCAAGCACCAGCTCGCCCCCGTGCAAACCCGCCTGCTGCGCGATGGAGCCGGCCACCGGGCTGGCCAGCACGGCCTTGGGCTCGTCCACCCCACTCCAGTTGACGGTGGCATACAGCAGCACAGCCAGCAGCAGGTTGGCCAGCGGCCCGGCGGCGACGATGGCCGCGCGCGCGCGCAGCGGCTGGGTGTTGAAGGCCAGATGGCGATCTTCAGCGGCGACGGGTGCCTCGCGCTCGTCGAGCATGCGCACATAGCCGCCGAGCGGAAACGCACCGATGACGAATTCTGTCGGCGAGCCCTGGCGCTGCCAGCGCAGCAGCGGCCGGCCAAAGCCCACCGAGAAGCGCAGCACCTTCACGCCGCAGGCAACCGCCACGCGGTAGTGGCCGTACTCGTGCACGGCTATCAGTACGCCCAGTGCGACGATAAAGGCGGCGATGGTGAGCATGCTGGGGCTTCCTTAAAAAAACATAGCTGCTGGCGCTTCATAAACAACGATTCCATCATCAAAACGATTTGAAACCCTTATTTATCAAGCGCTGGCAGCTCACTTAATTGAGTCGCTGCGCCAGTTCCTGCGCCACGGCGCGGGTCTCGGCATCCAGTGCCAACAGGGCGTGCAGCGTATCCGGATTGGAGGGCTGGACGGCCGCCAAAGTTGCAACATTCAGCGCATGGATCTGATCGAAGCGTATGCGCTGCTGCAAAAAGGCCTCCACCGCCACCTCGTTGGCCGCATTCAGCACCGCCGTGGTGCCGGGCGCGGCAGCGAGTGCCTGCCAGGACAGGTGGAGGCCGGGAAAGCGCCGCGCATCCGCCTCCTCGAAGGTCAGCGCCGCCAGCTGCGTGAAGTCCAGCAGCGGAGCCCCGCTGGCGATGCGCTCAGGCCAGGCCAGGCCGCAGGCAATCGGCACGCGCATGTCGGGCGTGCCCAGCTGGGCAATGATGGAAGCGTCCTTGAACTGCACCATCGAATGGATGATCTGCTGCGGGTGGATGACCACCTTGATGTGCTCGGGCGCCAGGTCGAACAGCCAGCGCGCCTCTATCACCTCCAGCGCCTTGTTCATCATGGTGGCCGAGTCGATGGTGATCTTGCGCCCCATAGAGAAGTTGGGGTGGGCGCAGGCCTCCTCTATCGTCACGGCGCGCAGCGTGGCCGGGTCGCGCGTGCGAAACGGCCCGCCCGAGGCCGTGAGCAGGATGTGATCGACGCGCCGCGCCCAGGTACTCGCATCCTCGGGCAGGCTCTGGAAGATGGCCGAATGCTCGCTGTCGATGGGCAGCAGCGTGGCGCCGCCCTGGCGTACCGCCGCCATGAAGACCGCGCCGCCCACCACCAGAGCCTCCTTGTTGGCCAGCAGCAGGCGTTTGCCGGCGCGCGCTGCCGCCAGACAGGGCGCCAGGCCGGCGGCGCCGACGATGGCGGCCATGACGGCGTCCACCTGGTCGTGTGACGCTATTGTTTCAAGAGCATCTGGCGCTTGTAACACCTGCGTTGACAGGTCATTTTGCTTTAACCTTTCGGCCAGCAGGCGGGCATGCGGGGCGCTGGCCATGACGGCGTAGCGCGGGCAAAATTGCGCGCATTGCGCCAGCATCAGATCCACCTGCGTGGCCGCGCTCAGGGCAAAGACTTCGTAGCGATCCGGGTGGCGCGCCACCACGTCCAGGGTGTTGGTGCCTATGGATCCGGTGGATCCGAGCACGGTCAGGCGTTGCTTCATGCGTCAGGAATAGTGAGAAAGCATCATGGCCAGTGGCAACGTGGGCAAAAGCGCATCGATGCGGTCGAGCACGCCGCCATGGCCGGGCAGCAGGCCGCTGCTGTCCTTGACGCCGGCGCTGCGCTTGATGAGCGACTCCACCAGGTCGCCAACCACGCTCATCGCCGCCATGAACAGCGCGCCGATCAGCAGCAGCCACCAGCCGCGCCGCGCCAGGTGGGTGTACAGGCTGGGCACGGCGGTCTGCCAGTGGGCGTCAGCCCATACCCAAGCCAGAGCCAGCGCCAGCACACCAGCCATGCCGCCCCAGACACCCTCCCAGCTCTTGCCCGGGCTGATGCTGGGCGCCAGTTTGCCCTTGGTGAAGCGCAGTCCGAAGGCGCGGCCGGCAAAGTAGGCAAAGATGTCGGCGGCCCAGACCAGGGTCAACACCGACAGTAGAAAGTTGATGCCTGCCACGCGTGCCTGGGCCACGGCCAGCCAGGCCAACCACAGTGCCAGCACGCCACCGACGATGCGCAGGGCGCGCGGCACGCGCGGCCAGCCGTCCACACCCACACGCAGCAGCCAGGCACCGCCCAGCACCCAGGCGGCGCCGCCCAGCGTCCACAGCCAGGGCAGCGCAAGCTGCAGCCAGCCCGCCGCCCAGCTCAGCGAGCACAGGGCCAGGCACAGCGCGCCCAGCACGAGGCTGGCACCGTGGCCCAGGCCATTCAGGCGGCCCCATTCCCAGGCGCCCGCGGCCATCATCACCAGCGTGACCACGGCAAACGGCACGAACGAGGGATAGAACAGCGCCGGCAGCAGGATGGCCAGCAAAACCAGGGCGGTGATGACACGTTGCTTGAGCATCCAAGCCCTTTCGCGAAATGAAAATGCGGCGCACCGCGCCGTTCAGGCGCGCAGCGGGTCGGGTTGCGCCGGCTGCAGTTGCTCGGAGGTCAGGCCAAAGCGGCGCTCGCGCGCGGCGTAGTCGGCAATCGCCGCGTCCAGGGCGGCCTCGTCAAAATCAGGCCACAGGCG
>JAGPIX010000016.1:0-23563 GCA_018054745.1 Alicycliphilus sp. | reverse complement strand
GCCCAGCGGCCATTGCCATCCATGACGATGGCAATATGCTGCGGCCCGTGGCCGCCGTCAGGCGTTGTACGTGGTGCGTTGTGCGTCATGGTTTCGGGCGCTGCACGCTGAACGCTCAACGCCCAACCTTTTCCATCAGATCGCCAGGATGTCCTGCTCCTTGGCCGCGACCAGGGAGTCGATCTCTGCAATGTGCTTGTCGGTGGTCTTCTGGATGTCGGCCTCGGCACGCTTTTGCTCGTCCTCAGAGGCGAGCTTGTCCTTGACCAGCTTCTTCACGGCCTCGTTGGCGTCGCGGCGCAGGTTGCGCACGGCCACCTTGGAGTTCTCGCCCTCGTTGCGCGCCAGCTTGGTCATCTCCTTGCGGCGCTCCTCGCTCATGGGCGGCATGGGCACGCGGATCAGGTCACCGAGCGACGCCGGGTTCAGGCCCAGGTCGCTCTCGCGAATGGCCTTCTCGATCTTGGCGCCCATGTTCTTTTCCCAGGGCTGCACGCTGATGGTGCGCGCGTCCAGCAGGGCCACGTTGGCCACCTGCGACAGGGGCACCATGGAGCCGTAGTACTCGACATGGATGGAATCGAGCAGCTGCGGATTGGCGCGGCCCGTACGCACCTTGGACAGGTTGTTCTTGAGCGCGGTGATGGACTGGTCCATCTTCGTGTCCAGGGTCTTCTTGATGTCTGCAATCGTCATGTGAAATCCTTCAGCGGGCAGTACTGCGCGGAAAAACGCTCAAGCGTACACCAAGGTGCCTTCGTCCTCGCCCATCACCACGCGCTTGAGCGCGCCGGGCTTCAGGATGGAGAACACACGGATCGGCAGCTTCTGGTCGCGGCACAGCGCGAACGCCGTCGCATCCATGATGCCCAGGTTGCGCACCATGGCCTCGTCGAAGGTCAGCTTGGCGTAGCGCGTGGCCGTCGGATCCTTCATCGGGTCGGCCGTGTACACGCCATCGACCTTGGTCGCCTTGAGCACCAGCTCGGCGCCGATCTCGGCACCTCGAAGCGCGGCCGCCGTGTCGGTGGTGAAGAACGGGTTGCCGGTGCCGGCGGCAAACACCACCACCTTGCCCTCTTCCAGGTACTGCAGCGCCTTGGGGCGCACATAGGGCTCGACCACCTGCTGGATGTCGATGGCCGACATCACGCGCGCGGTCACGCCCTGCTTGTTCATGGCGTCCGCCAGGGCCAGGGAGTTCATCACCGTGGCCAGCATGCCCATGTAGTCGGCCGTGGCGCGGTCCATGCCCTCGGCACCGCCGGCAACGCCGCGAAAGATGTTGCCCCCGCCAATCACCACCGCCACCTGCACCCCCAGGCGCGTGACATCGACCACCTCCTGCACCATGCGCACGATGGTGTTGCGGTTGATGCCGAAGGCGTCGTCGCCCATCAGCGCCTCGCCAGACAACTTGAGCAGGATGCGCTTGTGGGCTGGTGCGGCGTTGGTCATGGGCTGGTTCTCCGTGAGGTTGGGTGAAAGTGGTGACGGGGGCAAGGGCGATCAGGCGCCCTTGGCTGCGGCGACCTGCGCGGCCACTTCGGCGGCGAAGTCGTCGGTCTTCTTCTCGATGCCCTCGCCCACCACGTACATGGTGAAGCCCTTGACGGTGGTGTTGGCGCCCTTGAGCATGGCGGCCACGGTCTGCTTGCCGTCGGCGGCCTTCACGAAGACCTGGTCGGCCAGCGAGACTTCCTTGAGGTACTTCTGCACCGAACCTTCCACCATCTTGGCGGCGATGTCGGCGGGCTTGCCGGATTCGGCGGCCTTGGCGGCGGCGACCGAGCGCTCCTTCTCGATCAGATCGGCAGGCACCTCGGCACTGGTCACGGCCACGGGCTTCATGGCGGCCACATGCATGGCCACGTCCTTGGCGGCCACGGCGTCGCCGTCAAACTCGACCACCACGCCAATGCGCGAGCCGTGCAGGTAGTGGGCCAGGTTGTTGCCGGCAAAGCGCTTGAAGCGGCGGAAGGACATGTTCTCGCCGATCTTGCCGATCAGGCCCTTGCGCACGTCTTCCAGCGTCGGGCCGAAGCCGTCTTGTTCGTAGGCCAGTTGGCCCAGGGCCTCGATGTTGGCGGGGTTGTGCTCGGCCACCAGCTTGGCGGCGGCATTGGCCATGGCGATGAAGCTGTCGTTCTTGGACACGAAGTCGGTTTCGCTGTTGACTTCGATCAGCGCACCCAGGTTGCCGCTGATGCTGGCAGCCACCACGCCTTCGGCCGTGACACGCGAGGCGGCCTTGCCGGCCTTGGTGCCCAGCTTCACGCGCAGCAGCTCCTCGGCCTTGGCCATGTCGCCGTCGGCCTCGGTCAGGGCCTTCTTGCATTCCATCATCGGGGCGTCGGTCTTGGCGCGCAGTTCTGCGACCATGCTTGCGGTAATAGCAGCCATCGGTATTTCTCCAGGTTTCAGTTCGGTTCGTTACAAGATTAATTCCGTTTCCAAATCATGCCTGTCAAGGCAAAGCAACGCCGACACGGGTGATTTAGAAGTGGAACAAGGGCTAAAAAAAAGGGGGCTCACAGGGGCCCCGCTTCTTTTGCGACGCATCGCGCGGCCCGGTATTTAGGCGGCGGAGTCCTGGACTTCCACGAATTCGTCGGAGCCCTCGGCGGCAACCGCCTTGACCACCTCATCCACGGCGTTGGCGCGGCCTTCCAGGATGGCATCGGCGATGCCACGGGCGTACAGCGCCACGGCCTTGGCCGAGTCGTCGTTACCCGGGATCACGTAGTCGATGCCCTCGGGGTTGTGGTTGGAGTCCACCACGCCGATCAGCGGAATGCCCAGCTTCTTGGCCTCGGAGATGGCGATCTTGTGGAAGCCCACGTCGATCACAAAGATGGCGTCGGGCAGGGCGTTCATGTCCTGAATGCCGCCGATGTCCTTTTCCAGCTTCTCGAGCTCGCGGGCGAACATCAGCTGCTCTTTCTTGCTCATGGACTCCAGGCCGGCTTCCTGCTGGGCCTTCATGTCCTTCAGGCGCTTGATCGAGGTCTTGACGGTCTTGAAGTTGGTCAGCATGCCGCCCAGCCAGCGCTGGTCAACGTAGGGCACGCCGGCGCGCTGGGCCTGCTCGGCCACCAGCTCACGGGCCTGGCGCTTGGTGCCCACCATCAGGATGGTGCCGCGGTTGGCGGCCAGCTGCTTGGCGAACTTCTGCGCCTCCTGGAACATCGGCAGCGACTTTTCCAGGTTGATGATGTGAATCTTGTTGCGATGACCGAAGATGAAGGGGGCCATCTTGGGGTTCCAGAAGCGGGTCTGGTGGCCAAAATGGACACCGGCTTCCAGCATTTCGCGCATGGTGACGGACATGAAAGTACTCCGAAGGTTGGGTCTAAAATCCAGCCCCAATAATTGCGCCGTGCAACATGTGTTTCATACATGTACTTTTGCAGGCCACAACACCTTGAAAGGGCTGGTTTGCGATTGGTTTTGCCGCATGACTGGCACCGATCAAAGCCGGGCAGCACTCAGCAAAACCCAAGGATTCTAGCATAGCCTCATGTTGACCGACCTTGTCTCCATGCGCAGCCAGCTGGCTGCCGGGCAGTCCAGCGCCGCCGCAGAGCTGGAGCGCTGCATTGCCGCCGCGGCCAGCCCCGCCTGCGCCCATGTATTTCGCCAGACCTGCCTGGATGAGGCGCGCGCCGCGGCCGCCGCGCCGGGCGTGCAGCTGCTGCCGCTGGCCGGCCTGGCGGTGTCGGTCAAGGATCTGTTCGACATAAAGGGGTTGCCCACGGCCGCCGGCTCCAGCGTGCTGGCCGGCGCCGCGCCGGCCACGGCCGACTGCAGCGCCGTGGCACGGCTGCGCCGCGCCGGCGGCGCTATCCTGGGCCACTCGCAGATGGTGGAATTTGCCTTCTCCGGCGTGGGCGTGAACCCGCATTTCGGCACGCCGGCCGCCCATGACGCGCGCTTTGGCGCATTGACCGGCCCGGCGCGCGTGCCGGGCGGTTCGTCCTCGGGCGCGGGGGTGTCGGTGGCGGCGGGCGCGACCTTTGTCGGCCTGGGCTCGGACACGGGCGGCTCGATCCGCATCCCGGCGGCGCTCAATGGCGTGGTGGGCTTCAAGAACACGGCGCGCCTGGTGCCCACTGATGGCGCCGTGCCGCTATCGACCACGCTGGACACCGCCTGCGCCATCACGCGCAGCGTGCGCGATGCCATCGTAGTGCATGAAATACTGGCCGCGCGCCGCGTCACGCGCAGCCCGGCGCCGCTGCCGGCCTGGCGCCTGGCCGTGCCTTCCACCCTGTTTCTGGACAGCCTGGATGCCACCGTGGCGGCCGCCTTCGAGCGCAGCCTAGACCAGCTGCGCCGTGCCGGCGCGCAGATCACCGAGATCGCCCTGCCGCAAACTGGCGAGCTGGCCGAGGTCAACGCCACCGGCGGCTTCTCGGCCGCCGAAAGCTACGCCTGGCACCGCCCGCTGCTGCAGCAGCATGCCGCCAGCTATGACCCGCGCGTGCGGGCGCGCATCGAGCGCGGCGCCACGATGAGCGCCTGCGACTACATCAACCTGCAGCATGCACGCCGCGCCTGGATAGCGCGCATGGAAGCGGCCGTGGCGGGCTTCGACGCCCTGCTCTCGCCCACCGTGCCCATCGTCGCGCCCACCATAGCCTCGGTCGCGCCGGGCAGCGAGCGCGACGCCGAGTTCTTCCGCGTCAACGCCCTGCTGCTGCGCAACACCAGCGTGGTCAACATGCTGGACGGCTGCGCCCTGTCGCTGCCCTGCCACCAGGCGGGCGAGCTGCCCGTGGGCCTGATGGTCTGGCACGCGGCGCTGCGCGACGACGCGGTGCTGAACATCGGCCTGTTGATCGAGCAGGAACTACAAAAACAATAGCTATTGGCGCTTACCACACAAGCGCTACAGGCACTTTTAACCATATTCATGCGAATTGCCATCGTGGGCGCCGGCATCGTCGGCGCGGCCACAGCCTATGAACTGGCCACTGACGGCCATGAGGTCACCGTTTTCGAGCAGCGCGGCGCGGCCGCCGAGGAGGCCAGCTTTGCCAGCGCCGGGCTGCTGGCGCCGGCGCTGCTCACGCCCTGGGCGCAACCGGCCATGGGCGCTGGCACCCTGCGCCAGCTCTGGGGCAGCGAAGCCACGCTGCGCCTGGTGCGCGGCGCCGGCCCCTCCGGCCTGGCCTGGCTGTGGCGCTGGGCCCAGGCTGGCCGCAGCCCCGCGGCCGGTGGCCTGCTGTCGGCCCTGCAGCAGCTGGGCCAGTACAGCCTGGCGCGCACCCGCAGCCTGGCCGAGCAACTGGAGGTGGACATAGAAACCAGCCGCGGCGCCCTGGTGCTGCTGCGCCGGCCCGAATGCCTGCAGCGCCTGCAGCCGGCGCTGCAGCTGCTGCGCGAGGCGGGCAGCACCATCACGGACATCGATGCCGACACCGCCCGCCTCATCGAGCCCGGCCTGTCCGCCGACACCCCGCTGGCCGGTGCCCTGCATGCGCCCGATGGCGAGGCCGGCAACTGCCGGCTGTTTGCCCTGGTGTTGCGCCAGGCGGCCCAGAACCTGGGGGCGCAATTCATGTTCGGCAGCGCCGTGCGCGCCCTCACCCACGCCCCCACGGGCCTGCAGATCACCGGCGAGAGCGCCCCCCGGCGCTTCGACGCCGTGGTGCTGTGCGCGGGCCTGGCCAGCGCCGCCCTGCTGCGCCCGCTGGGGCCGCGCCTGCCGCTGCGGGCGCTGTACGGCTACACCATCAGCGCACCGCTGCGCGAGGACACGCACGCGCCGCAGGGCGCCGTGATCGACCCGCTGCACCGCCTGATCATCACGCGCCAGGGCCAGCGCGTGCGCGTCTCGGGCGGCGCCGAGATCGGCCATGGCGGCGGCGCGCAGCACGCGCCCACGCTGCAGACCCTGTACCTGGCGCTGTCGGGCTGGTTCCCGGGCGGGGCGCTGACCTCCTCGCCCCAGGTGCAGGTCTGGCGCGGCGCCCGCCCCATGCTGCCCGACGGCGCGCCGGTGCTGGGCGCCAGCGGCGTGGCCGGCCTGTGGCTGAACACCGGCCACGGCGCCTGCGGCTGGGCCCAGGCCTGCGGCAGCGCCCGCGCGCTGGCCGATGCCGTGGCCGCTCGCGCGCCGGCCGTCGATCTGCAGCCCTTTGCCCTGACCCGCTTTTGATGCCGGCCCGCCGCCGCCACAATGCCGGCATGCAGCGCATCACCGCCCACCAGTCTTACGCCCTACATGACACGGCGGCCACGCGCCGCATCGAGGCCGCCGCGGCCGCGGCCCTGCCCGAGCACACCCTGATGCAGCGCGCCGGCCGCGCCACGGCGCGCCTGGCGCTGGCCCTGGCGCCACATGCGCGCCGCATCTGGATCGCCTGCGGCGGCGGCAACAACGGCGGCGACGGGCTGGAGGCAGCCATGCTGCTGCACCGCGCCGGCCATCCGGTCGTCGTCACCTGGCTGGGCACACCGGCCACGCTGCCCGCCGACGCGCGCCAGTCCTGGCAACGCGCGCTGGACGCCGGCGTGCACTTTGCCGGCGAGCCGCCAGAGCTGGGCGCGCAGGACCTGTGCGTGGACGCGCTGCTGGGCATAGGCCTTTCGGCACAGGCCCGCGCCCACGCGCCCGATCCGCGTCTGCCGCAGTGGCTGGCCCGGATGCAGGCCAGCGCCGCGCCGACGCTGTGCGTGGATCTGCCCTCGGGCCTGATCGCCGACAGCGGCCAGTACGCCCCCGGCTTCGAGGCCCTGGCCGGCCCGGCGCGCAGCGCGCGCCATACGCTGAGCCTGCTCACGCTCAAGCCCGGCCTGTTCACCGCCCATGGGCGTGATGCCGCGGGCCAGGTGTGGCTGGACGATCTGGACGTGGATGCGCATGCCAGCCCCGCCAGCGCCCGGCTGGCCGGCCCGCCGACCGCTGCCGCGCGCCCCCATGCCAGCCACAAGGGCAGCCATGGCGACGTGGCGGTGATCGGTGGCGAAGGCCTGGGCGCGCGCGGCCTGGGCATGACCGGTGCCGCCCTGCTGGCCGCCAGCGCCGCGCTGCACGCGGGCGCGGGGCGCGTGCTGCTGGCACTGCTCGATGACGGCGCCAGCAGCGCCCTGCCCGAGCTGCCGGAGCTGATGCTGCGCCGCGTGGAGGCCCTGCGCCTGGAACAGGGCGCCGTGGTCTGCGGTTGCGGCGGCGGCGCTGCCGTGGCCGCCCGGCTGCCCGCCGTGCTGCAACAGGCGCAGCGCCTGGTGCTGGATGCGGACGCTCTGAATGCCATAGCTGCCGACGCAGAGCTGCAGCGCCTGCTGAGCGAACGTGGCCGCCATGCCGACTGCGCCACGGTGCTCACCCCGCATCCGCTGGAGGCCGCGCGCCTGCTGGCCACCAGCGCCGCCGCCGTGCAGGCCGACCGCCTGGCCGCCGCCCAGGCACTCGCCGATCGCTACCAGTGCACGGTGCTGCTCAAGGGCTCGGGCAGCATCATTGCCGCACCGGGCCAGCTGCCGCACATCAACCCCACGGGCAATGCGCTGCTGGCCACCGGCGGCACGGGCGACGTGCTCGCCGGCCTGGTGGGCGCACGCCTGGCCGCGGGCCCGGCCGCCAGCGCCGCGGCAGCCTTTGACGCCGCCACCCAGGCCTGCTGGCAGCATGGCGCCGTGGCCGATGACTGGCGCGCGCCACAGGCCCTGACCGCATCGCGACTGGCGCAGTCCCTGCACCCATAAGGAAACAGCATGCACCCCGACAGCAACCAGATCCGCGCCCGGCGCGCCACCTTCCGCCAGCTGCATGCAGCGGGCTGCTTTGCCATCCCGAATCCCTGGGACGCGGCCTCGGCGCGCTGGCTCGCCGGCCTGGGCTTTCAGGCGCTGGCCAGCACCAGCTCGGGCCATGCCTGGTCGCAAGGCCATGCCGACGGCGGCATGCCGCTGCCGGCCGTGCTGGACTACCTGCGCAGCCTGGTGGCGGCAACCGATCTGCCCGTCAACGCCGACTTCGAGCATGGCTTTGCCGACGATGCGGCGGGCGTGGCGCGCAACGTGGCGCTGGCCGTGGACACGGGCGTGGCCGGCCTGTCCATCGAAGACTCCACCGGCCGGCCCGATGCGCCACTGCTGCCGCTGGACGAGGCGGTGCAGCGCGTGCGCGCCGCACGCGCCGCCATAGACGCCAGCGGCCAGGATGTGCTGCTCATCGGCCGGGCCGAGAACTTCTTCGTCGGCCGCCCGGATCTGGACGACGCCATTGGCCGCCTGCGCGCCTACGCCGAGGCCGGTGCCGACTGCCTGTACGCCCCCGGCATCCACACCCCCGAGCAGATCGCCGCCGTGGTGGCCGCGGTAGCGCCCAAGCCGGTGAACGTGCTGGTGGGCTCGGCCAGTACCCTCACCATGGCCGACCTGGCGGCCCTGGGCGTGCGCCGCGTCAGCGTGGGCGGCGGTCTGGCGCGCGCCGCCTGGGGCGGCTTTGACCGCGCCGCGCGCCTGCTGGCCAATGAAGGCCGCTTTGACGGCTTTGCCGACGCGCTGCCAGGCCAGCGCCTGAATCAGTTCTTTGGCGCCTGAGCGGCGGGCGCGCCGCCGCTCTCGATCAGCGCAATGCGCCGCTGCAAGGCGGCCGCCAGCACCGTATCGCCCGCCGCCTGGGCCTGGGCCGCACGCAGCAGCAGCCAGGCCAGCAGCGGCCGGCGCCAGCCCTGCTGCGACGCGGTGCTGATTGCCAGATCCGCCGTGGCCTCGGTGGCGCGGCCGGCGCGCAGCGCAGCGCCGGCGGCCACCAGGCGCGATAGTGGGTCTTCGATGCCGGCAACGGCCTGCGCGCTGGTTGCCGCCGCGCGCTGGGCGGCCGGTAGCAGCGCCGCCTGCTGAGGCGTGGCGCGGCCAGCCAGGTAGTCGGCATAGGCCAGCTGCGCAGCCGTCGCGTCGGCGCGCAGCGCGTCAAAGGCGCTGCAGGGCGCCGCCACCAGGCTGGTCGCCTGGGCGGCGCAGCGCAGCAGCTCCAGCTGGGCCAGCGCATCGGGGCGGCCGGTGCGCGCCAGCTCGGCGCGGGCGCGCTGCCACTCTTGAGCAGCCACGCGGTCATTGCCCGCCAGGTAGGCGGCGCTGGCGCGCTCGGCCGCGCCATGGGCGTTCTGCTGCCAGTCGGGCACGGGCGGCTGGTTGCCGCAGGCGGCCAATAACGCCGCCAGCAGGACGGCCAGAAAAACCCTGCATGAGACTGGCGCGCTCCATGCGCGGGCAGCCGCGCAAGGGCCGCCCCGCCGCGCTGGCTGCGTCCTCCTGCCCGGCGAAGCCGAGAGCGGGGGCTGAAGGCCGCGGCTCCAAGCCTGCCTGCGCAGGCTTGGACGGCCCTGAAGAGCTGCCGCCTCTGGCGGCTGCACGGAGGCGCGGAGCGACTCAGGGGGGTGTTGTTTCATGGCAGCCTCAGCTCCTGGTCGCGCGCAAAAGGCCATTTGCGGTTGATGTCATTGATCAGGCCCTCCAGCTTGCGCAGGTTGGCCTCGACCTCGGCGCGCAGCGCGCCCAGGTCGGCGCTGGCCTCGCGCGCGTTGGCGCCCACGGCCTGGGCCTCGGCCAGCACCGCGTCCACGCGCGTCAGGCTCTGGCGCGTGTCCTGCAGCAGGCCGCTTGCCTGCGCCACAGTGGCGCGCAGCTCGGCCACCAGGCCGGGCTGGCCGGCGGCGCCAAACACCTGGCGGTCGGCCCGGGCCACCACGGCGTCCATGCGCGCCAGCAGCTGCTGCGTGCGGTCCAGCGTCTGTAGCACCTTGCGCGCATCCTGCTCGTTGCCCATGAGCACGCCCAGCGCGCCGCCCGGCGCGTTCAGCCGCTGCGTGAGCTGGCGCACCTGGGCCAGGGTGTCGTTCAAAGCCGAATCCGGGGCGCTGAGCTGCTGCAGGTTGTCGAGCAGCTGGCGCGCCGTGGCCATGAGCTGCGGGATCTCGGCCGTGGCGTCGCCGCGCAGCACCGGGCGCGCGGCGCCAGCGGCCAGCGGCGGGTCGGTCAGCACGCCGCTGTAGGCCTTGATGGTCGTGCCGCCCACCAGGCCGCGCACCAGGGTGAACACGCTGGACTCGCGCAGCCAGTGGGCGTCGCGACTGGCCACGTCCACGGCGATGCGCACATTGCCGTCGCCCGCCAGCTCGATGCGGCGCACGCGGCCTATGGGAAAGCCCGAGAACGTCATGTCCATGCCCACGGACACGCCCTCGGAGTCGTCGGCAATCAGCACCAGGCGCTGGGTGGGCTCGAAGGCGCCGCGCGCATACAGCAGGTACAGCACCGAGCCGGCGATCAGCGCCAGCGTGAGCAGCAGCAGGGCCGCGGCCTTCAGGCGCAGATGCGCCACGGGGCGCAGCAGCTCCTCGGGGGGTGGAGGTGGCAGGGTTTCAGGCATGGCTCATTCGTGATTCAGTAGTAATTACCCATCAGCGACAGCGCCTCAATGAGCAGCAGCACGGCAAACAGGCGCGCCAGGCTGGCCGGTGCGGCGCCGTCCTGGCCCAGCAGGGCGCCGGGCGGTGGTGGGTGCAGGCCGCCGGCCATGGGGATCAGCGCCACGGCCAGGCTGAACAGCAGGGTCTTGAGCGTGAACACCAGCGTGATCGAGGGCGTGAAGACCTGGCCGAACATGCGCGTGTACGCGCTCAATCCTGCCGTGGTCAGGCCGTACACGCCCAGATAAGCCATGACCAGCGCCACCACGCAGGACAGCGCCGCCAGCGTCACGCTGGCATAGGCGCCGGCGAGCACGCGCGGCAGCAACTCGACACGCAGCGGGTCGGCGCCGCGTGCGCGCCAGGCCTGCAGCACCCCCGCCTGGCGCAGCCGCGCCAGCTGCGCGCCGCTGGGAATGGTGGTGCGCATGGCGACGAACAGCGCCGCGGTGAGCGGTATCAGCTCCAGCACCAGCACGCGTATCACCATCTCCAGCGCATAGCGCGTCAGGCCGTAGCTCAGCGCGGTGACGACGACGATATGCGTGATCACCAGGCTGAGCAGCGCCGCCAGGGCGGTAAAGCCCGGCAGTATGGGCAGCGTGTCGGTGCAGATCTGCCGCGCCAGGCGATCGCGCGTGCCGCGGCCATAGCTGGACGGCGACAGCAGCAGCACCAGCACCACGGCGCCCAGGTCGATGATGCGCCACCAGCCCAGCGCCCAGCGCTGCGCGCCGCGCCACAGGCGGTCGAGGCTGGCGTCAAACATGGCGCAGCGCCGAAGCGCTGGGTTGCGGCGGCAGGTCCTGCGCCTCGGCACGCTCGTGCAGGGCTTCTATCACCTGGCAATGGCCGGCCTGGCCATCGCAGCGGCCGCGCAGGCCGCGCAGCTCTTTTTCCAGCACCCGCAGCTCGGCCAGGCGCTGGCGCACATGAGCCAGGTGCTCGTCCAGCGTGGCACAGGCCTGGTGGTCGGCCTGGTCGCTGGCGGCGTCTATGGCCAGCAGGCGGCGCACCTCATCGAGCGACATGTCCATGGCCCGGCACAGGCGTATGAAGCGCAGCCGGTGCAGGTCTGCCGAACTATAAAAACGATAGCTGTTGTCGCCCCGCACACCTGGGCGCAGCAGGCCTTCCTTCTCGTAATAGCGGATATTCGCGGCGGACACGCCCGACAGCCGGGCGGCGTCGCCTATGCGGTGCTGCGGGCTTTGCTGCGGCATGCTTGACCTTGAAGTGGCTTGAAGGTTTCCAATCATCGCATGAACCATAGCACCAGCCCTCTTGGCCATGACCATGGCCATGCGCATGACAGGCCGCACACGCATGAACACGGCGCCGCCAACACCGCCTGCAGCGCCTGCAGCAGCTGCGCCACCGACGACGACCATGACCACGGCACGCTGCCGCCCTGGCCGCGCATTGCCGCCGCGCTGGTGTTGGCCCTGGGCGCCGAAGCCGCCCACTGGCTGCAGTGGACATGGCCCGGCATGGCCCTGGCCGTAGCGGCCATCGCCCTGTCCGGCCTGGGCGTGTACCGCGCCGGGCTCAAGGACCTGGCGCGGCTGCGCCTGGGCATCAACGCGCTGATGACCGTGGCCGTGACCGGCGCCGTGCTGATCGGCCAGTGGCCCGAGGCGGCCATGGTCATGGCCCTGTACGTGGCCGCCGAGCGCCTGGAGCATGGCGCCATGAACAGGGCGCGCAACGCCATCCGCGACCTGCTCAAGCTCGCCCCGGCCACGGCTGATGTGCTGCAGGCCGACGGCAGCGTGCAGCGCCTGCCCGTGGCCCAGGTGCCGCTGGGCGCCACGCTGCGCATCGCCCCTGGCGCCAACGTGCCGCTGGACGGCCAAGTGACGCAGGGCAGCAGCGCCGTGAACCAGGCCCCCATCACCGGCGAGAGCCAGCTGGCCGACAAGGCGCCGGGCGACGAGCTGTACGCCGGCAGCGTGAACCAGCATGGCGAGCTCCTGATGCGCGTCAGCGCCGCGCCGGCCGACACGCTGCTGGCGCGCATCGTGCGTGCCGTCGAGCAGGCCCAGGCCAGCAAGGCGCCGGCGCAGCGCTTCGTGGATCGCTTTGCCGCCGTCTACACGCCCATCGTCTTCGTGCTGGCGGTGCTGCTGGCGCTGGCGGCGCCGCAGTTCATGGGCTGGAGCTGGCAGCAGGCCGCCTACCAGGCGCTGGCGCTGCTGGTGATCGCCTGCCCCTGCGCGCTGGTCATCTCCACGCCGGTGACGGTGGTCAGCGCCCTCACCGCGGCGGCGCGCCGCGGCATTCTGATCAAGGGCGGCAACGCGCTGGAGGCGGCGCGCGGCCTGCGCGCGGTGGCGCTGGACAAGACCGGCACGCTGACCACCGGCAACCCGGCGCTGGTGCAGTGGCAGGCGCTGGCGGGTTTTGACGGCGCCCAGGCCGCGGCCATCGCCTGGCAGCTGGCCAGCCGCTCTGAGCACCCGGTCTCGCGCGCCATCGCCACGGGCCTGCCGGCCGTGGCGCACAACGGCGTGACCCAGCTACAGGCCCTGCCCGGCCGCGGCGTGCAGGCCGACATCGACGGCCAGCGCTGGCAGCTCGGCAACCTGCGCCTGATGCGCGAGCAGGGCCTGGCCGACGCGGCCCTGCTGGCCACGCTGGAGGAGCACGAACGCCAGGGTCGCAGCATCACCCTGCTGGCAGGCGGCGGCGCCGTGCATGCCTGGTTTGCCGTGGCCGACCCGCTGCGCGCCCATGTGCCCCAGGCCATCGCCCAGCTGCGCGCCCTGGGCGTGCAGCCCATGGTGCTGAGCGGCGACAACCCGGCCACCGTGCAGGCGATTGCGCTGGAGGCCGGCATCAGCGCCGAGGACGCGCGCGGCGGCCTGCTGCCCGAGGACAAGCTGGCCGCCCTGGCCGAGCTGCAGCACCGCCACGGCCCCACGGCCATGACGGGCGACGGCATCAACGACGCGCCGGCCCTGGCGCGCGCCGACCTGGGCTTTGCCATGGGCGGCGCGCACAGCACGGCCATGGCCATGGAGACGGCGGGCGTGGTGCTGATGCACGACGACCTGCGCCGCATACCCGACACCCTGCGCCTAGCGCAGAAAACGCACCGCGTGCTGTGGCAGAACATATCCCTGGCGCTGGGCGTGAAGGCGGTTTTCTTTATGCTCGCGCTGCTGGGCCTGGCCACCATGTGGCTGGCCGTGCTGGCCGACATGGGCGTAAGCCTGCTGGTGGTGGCCAACGGCCTGCGCCTGCGCCACGCCCTGCCCGCCACTTCCGACCAGCCACGACCATGAGCCAGACCCGCCAACGCGCCGCCTTCGACTATCTGCTGCAGCAATTTGCCGCCAGCGCCGGCCAGAGCGCCGCCCAGCGCTGGCGCTACCTGGAGGCCGCCCATGTGCTGGGCCAGAACCGCCTGGCCCTGCACTTGCGCGCGCACTGGCAGATGCTGCGCTTTGCGCAGGCGCTTGGCGACCAGCATGAAGCCCGGGGGCAGCTCAGCCATCTGTGCATGGCCCCGGTGGGCCACATGGTGCGGCGCATGCCCTACGGCAACAACGGCCGCGCCATCGTGCCCGCGCTGCACCCCATGGTGCCCAGCGCCGCGCTGCGCAGCTGCATCAGTGAAGCCATGCAGGCCGTCGGAGGTGATGTACCGCGAGACCCGGCGTAAAAGCCGACCCACCCGGCGGCCCATGTCCGTCGAAAGGGCATGCCGAGCAAGGAAAATGGCGCCCCATGTCCGCCACCATCACCACCCCGGCCCCCGCTCCCCACACCCGCGTTGAAGACCTGGTGGCCATCGTCACCGGCGTGGCCATGGTCTCGGTGGGCGTGGCGCTGGTGGGCAGCGCCGGCTTGCTCACCGGCGGCATCACCGGCCTGGCCTTTGTGCTGCACTACGCCACCGGCATAGGCTTTGGCAAGCTGTTCTTTGTACTCAACCTGCCCTTTTACTGGCTGGCGCTGCGCAAGCTGGGGCTGGGCTTCACGGTCAAGACCTTTGCCGGCGTGGCCCTGTTGGCCGTGCTGACCGAGGTGCAGCCGCTGCTGATGCAGGTCGGCAGCATCCAGCCGCTGTATGCCGCACTGGTGGGCGGGCTGTGCATGGGCATGGGCTTTCTGGTGCTGTTTCGCCACCACTGCAGCCTGGGCGGCATAGGCATTCTGGCGCTGTATCTGCAGGGCCGCTTTGGCTGGCGCGCAGGCGCAGTGCAGATGGCGGCCGACTTCTGCATCGTCGCCGCCGCCCTGGTCACCGTGGAGCCCATGCGCGTGCTGTGGTCCGTCATCGGCGCCGTGGCGCTGAACCAGGTGCTGGCCATCAACCACCGGCCCGGGCGCTACATGGCGGCCTGAGGAACTTGTTGCCCCGCCCCGCTATCATTCAGCCCATGCGCCGCGTTCTCTCCCTTGCCCTGGTCATGCTGCTGCTGATGCGCGGCCTGCCGGGCGACGCCATGGCGCTGGGCCAGGCACCGGTGCAGCCCACGCCGCAGATGGCGCAGATGGCGCACGCCATGGACGCCGACGCGCACCATGCCGCCGCCATGGCGCAGGACTGCTGCGACCACGCCAGCGACAGCCATATGGCGCACCAGGGCGGCTGCAGCGCCTGCGGCGTCTGCCATTCAACGCTGGCTGTTTCCCCCTGGATGGCAGTGCCCGGCACGGGCGCGCAGCACAGCCCGCAAGCACCTCCCGGCACGCGGTTTACCAGTGCCCTGGCTGCTCAGGCCATCAAGCCACCCATTTTCTGAGACCCGACGCCCGAAGTGCGTCCGCAGACATCCGTATCCGCCCTCCGTGGCGGGTGCGCGGCATGGCGCATGCGCCCATGCATCCCTCTCAAACAACAATGAATCCATATGAAAGCTATTCAATTTATAGCTGCTTGCGCCCTACTGGTAAGCGCTACGGCTAGTTTTTCTCATGAGCCCACCAGCCACCACGGCGACCACGGCCACGCGGGCGCCGCGCCGCAGCAGCAGGCCTGGGGCATTGCCGGCCAGGCCGGCAAGGCCACGCGCACCATCACCCTGCGCATGACGGACGACATGCGCTTCACGCCGTCGCACTTCAGCGTCAAGCAAGGCGAGACCGTGCGCCTGCGCGTCGAGAACAAGGGCCAGGTGCTGCATGAGGTGGTGCTGGGCACGCAGGCCAGCCTGGACGAGCATGCGGCCATGATGCGCCAGCACCCGGACATGGAGCATGGCGAGGCCCACATGGCCCATGTCAAGCCCGGCCGCAAGGACGATCTGGTGTGGAACTTCAACCGCACCGGCAGCTTCGACTTTGCCTGCCTGGTCGCCGGCCATTTCGAGGCCGGCATGCGCGGCAGCTTCACCGTCACGCCCTAATCGCAACCTGCCCGGAGAACACAGCATGCACAACACCACCCGCCGCCAATGGCTCACGGCCATCGCCGCCGCCAGCGCCTGCGCCGCCCTGCCCGCCTGGGCCAGCAGCAACGCCAACGCCGTCGAGGTCTGGAAAGACCCCAGCTGCGGCTGCTGCCAGGACTGGATCGATCACATGCAGGCCAACGGCTTCAAGGTCACCGTGCACGAAACCGGCAACGCCGCCGTGCGCGCCAAGCTGGGCCTGCCCCAGCGCCTGGGCTCATGCCACACGGCCCTGGTCGGCGGCTACCTGCTCGAAGGCCATGTGCCCGCCGCCGACGTGCACAAGCTGCTC
Source organism: Alicycliphilus sp. (assembly GCA_018054745.1). Taxonomy (GTDB): domain Bacteria; phylum Pseudomonadota; class Gammaproteobacteria; order Burkholderiales; family Burkholderiaceae_C; genus Alicycliphilus; species Alicycliphilus limosus. The sequence continues at coordinate 7,445 of JAGPIX010000016.1, read as the reverse complement.
AAGGAAAAGCCCAAGGCCCTGGGCCTGACGGTGCCCGGCATGCCCGTGGGCAGCCCCGGCATGGACGGCCCCGAGTACAAGGGCCGCAAGGACGCCTACGACGTGCTGCTGGTGACCAAGAACCTGATGAACAAGGATGTCTCCACCCGCGTGTTCACCAGCTACCGGTAACGGGTAACGGGTAGCGGCCCGCCGGATGGGCTATCGTGGTGTTTTCTCTGCCCGATGCCCAGCCATGCATGATCCATCCGACCCCGGCGCCATCACCCATGTTGCCGGCATAGAGGTAGGCCACCACAGCGACAGTCGCCGCCCCACGGGCTGCACCGTGGTCATGGCGCGCGCAGGCGCCGTGGCCGGCGTGGATGTGCGCGGCGCCGCACCTGGCACGCGCGAGACCGATTTGCTGGCCCCCGGCAATCTGGTGGACAAGGTGCACGCCGTGCTGCTGGCCGGCGGCAGCGCCTGGGGGCTGGACGCCGCCACGGGCGCCGTGCGCTGGCTGGAGGAGCAAGGCGTGGGCCTGGACGTGGGCGTGGGCCGCCTGCCCCTGGTGCCGGCCGCCGTGCTGTTCGATCTGCATGTGGGCGACATGAAGATCCGCCCCGACGCGGCGGCCGGCTACGCCGCCTGCGCCGCCGCCTCACGCCAGGCGCCCGAAGAAGGCAACGTGGGCGCGGGCAGCGGCGCCGTGGTCGGCAAGATGTTCGGCATGCAGCACGCCATGAAGGGCGGCCTGGGCACGGCGTCGGTCACCGTGGCCGGTGTGACGGTGGGCGCGCTGATCGCCTGCAACGCCGTGGGCGACGTGGTCGATCCCGCCACCGGCCTGCCCCTGGCCGGCGCGCGCACGGCCGACGGCCTGCGACTGCGCGACACGCGCCGCGCCCTGCTCGCGGGCGAGCCGCCGCACCCGCTGCTGGCCGGCAGCAACACCACCATTGGCGTCATCGCCACCGATGCGCCCCTCTCCAAGGTACAGGCCCAGCGCCTGGCCGTGGCCGGGCATGACGGCCTGGCGCGCGCCATCAACCCCGTGCACACCATGAGCGACGGCGACACACTGTTCACCCTGGCCACCGGCGTGCGGGAGCAGCATCCCGGCATGCTGGTGCTGGCCACCATGGCCGCCGAGGCCGTGGCCCGCGCCACCGTGCGCGCCGTGCTGACCGCGCGCGCGCTGCGTCTGAACGATGGCCTGCGGCTGCCCTGCCACGCGGACATGGTCAGCACCGGGGGCTGATAGTTCCTGCCGCCAGCGGCAGGCGCAAAAAACAACGGGCCTTTCGGCCCGTTGGTCGTCACGGCATTTCGCGCCTTATTTGAGCGCCTTGTAGCGCATGCGCTTCGGGGCCGCGCCCTCTTCGCCCAGGCGGCGCTTCTTGTCGGCCTCGTACTCCTGGTAGTTGCCGTCAAAGAACACCCACTGGCTGTCCCCTTCGGCTGCCAGGATATGGGTGGCGATACGGTCCAGGAACCAGCGGTCGTGGCTGATCACCAGCACCGTGCCGGCGTATTCGAGCAGCGCGTCTTCGAGCGCGCGCAGGGTTTCCACGTCCAGGTCGTTGGAGGGCTCGTCCAGCAGCAGCACGTTGCCGCCCTGGATCAGCGTCTTGGCCAGGTGCAGGCGGCCGCGCTCGCCACCCGAGAGGTTGCCGACCTTCTTCTGCTGATCCTGCCCGTTGAAGTTGAAGCGCCCGCAGTAGGCGCGGCTGGCCATCTGGAATTTGCCCACGTTGATGATGTCCAGGCCACCGGAGACGTCTTCCCACACCGTCTTTTCATTCGCCAGCGCATCACGGTGCTGATCCACGAAGGCCATCTTCACGGTCTGGCCGATCTCCACCCCACCCGAATCAGGTTGCTCCTTGCCGGCGATGAGCTTGAACAGCGTCGATTTACCAGCGCCGTTCGGGCCGATGATGCCGACGATGGCGCCAGCCGGAATGTTCATCGACAGGTTGTCGATCAGCAGGCGGTCGCCAAAGGCCTTGGAGACGTTGTTGAACTCGATGACCTTGCTGCCCAGGCGCTCCGCCACGGGGATGAAGATCTCCTGCGTCTCGTTGCGGCGCTGGTATTCGTAGTCGGACAGCTCCTCGAAACGTGCGATACGCGCCTTGGACTTGGCCTGGCGCCCCTTGGCGTTCTGACGCACCCACTCCAGCTCCTTCTTCAGGGCCTTGGCGCGCGCTTCCTCGCCCTTTTGTTCGGCCTCCAGGCGGTTTTGCTTCTGCAGCAGCCAGTCGGAATAGTTGCCCTTGTACGGAATGCCGTGGCCACGGTCGAGTTCCAGAATCCACTCGGCGGCGTTATCCAGGAAATAACGGTCGTGGGTAATGGCCACCACGGTGCCGGTGAAGCGGTGCAGAAACTGCTCCAGCCACTCGACGGACTCTGCGTCCAGGTGGTTGGTGGGCTCGTCGAGCAGCAGCATGTCGGGCTTGGACAGCAGCAGCTGGCACAGCGCCACGCGGCGCTTCTCGCCACCCGAGAGCTGGCCGATCACTGCCTCCCAGGGCGGCAGGCGCAGCGCGTCAGCGGCGATCTCCAGCTGGTGCTCGCTGTCGGTGCCGGCTGCGGCGATGATGGCCTCCAGCTTGCCCTGCTCGGCCGCCAGGGCGTCAAAGTCGGCGTCTTCTTCAGCGTAGGCGGCGTAGACCTCCTCCAGGCGCGCCTTGGCGTTGTTCACCTCGGCCATGGCCTCTTCCACGGCCTCACGCACCGTGTGCTCGGGGTTGAGCTGCGGCTCCTGCGGCAGGTAGCCAATCGACAGGCCCTGCATGGGGATGGCCTCGCCCTCGAACTCCTTGTCGATGCCGGCCATGATCTTGAGCAGCGAAGACTTGCCCGAGCCGTTCAGGCCCAGCACGCCGATCTTGGCACCGGGGAAAAAGGACAGGGAAATGTCTTTCAAGATCTGCCGCTTCGGGGGCACGGTCTTGGTGACACGGTTCATCGAGAAAACGTACTGGGCCATGGATTCTTTAAAAAAATGAGCAAAGAAAGGCGCCGAAAATGCGGCGCGCAACCGTGGATTATCGGCGCATGCGACAATAGCGCCCGCTCGGGGTTCCAGTTGCCCCGACATCAGCCTAGACAAGCTGGGGACGACGAAAGTATTTTTCTGGCTCCCACCCTTGAAATCATCGGCCTACAGAACTGGTCGGCGACCCACCCGGTCGCCCGGCAACAGGTCGATACCCAGCGCCCAGGATGGGCGCATCCAACCTGAATAATGACATTCGAAGAACTGAAGCTGGCGCCGGCCATTTTGCAGGCCGTGCACGAACAGGGTTACAACAACCCCACCCCCATCCAGGCCCAGGCCATCCCCGCCGTCCTTGCCGGCCATGATTTGCTGGCCGGCGCGCAAACCGGCACCGGCAAGACGGCGGCCTTCACGCTGCCCATGCTGCATCGCCTGGCCAGCGGCCCGGCCGCCACGAGCAAGTTTGGCAACCGTGGCGTGCGCGCCCTGGTGCTCACCCCCACGCGCGAGTTGGCCGCACAGGTCGAGGAATCGGTGCGCACCTACGGCAAGCACCTGGCACTCAAGTCCACCGTGATCTTCGGCGGCGTGGGCATGAACCCACAAATCGAACGCATGAAGCGCGGCGTGGACATCCTGGTCGCCACGCCCGGGCGCCTGCTGGACCTGCAGCAACAGGGTTTCATGGACCTGTCCACGGTCGAAATCCTGGTGCTGGACGAAGCCGACCGCATGCTGGACATGGGCTTCATCCACGACGTGAAAAAGGTGCTGGCGCTGCTGCCCGCATCCAAGCAAAGCCTGCTGTTCTCGGCCACCTTCAGCGACGAGATCCGCGATCTGGCCGGCAACCTGCTGAAGAACCCGCAAAGCATCCAGGTCACGCCACGCAACACCACGGTGCAACGCATCAGCCAGATCATCCACCCGGTCGGCCGCGCCAAGAAGAAGCAGGTGCTGCTGCACATCATCCAGCAGCATGACTGGAGCCAGGTGCTGGTGTTCACGCGCACCAAGTTCGGCGCCAACAACGTGGCCGACTACCTGACGAAGAACGGCGTCACGGCCATGGCGCTGCACGGCAACAAGAGCCAGAGCGCCCGCACCCAGGCATTGGAAGGCTTTAAAACCGGCCAGATTCGGGCGCTTGTAGCTACAGATATTGCAGCACGCGGGATCGACATCGACGACCTGCCGCATGTCGTCAACTACGAGATCCCCAACGTCTCCGAGGACTACGTGCACCGCATCGGCCGCACCGGCCGCGCCGGCCGCGAGGGCCAGGCCGTGAGCCTGGTGTGCATGGACGAAGAAGGCTTCATGATGGAAATCGAGCGCTTCACCAAGCAGGAGATCCCGGTGCAGGTCATCGACGGCTTTGGCCCCGACGAGGACGAGAAGGCCGAACCCATCGCCATGGGCCGCCAGACCATCTGGGGCGGCGCCGGCAAGCCGCCGAGCCGCGAAGTCATGCAGGCGGCAGCCAAGGCCGCACGCTCCGAGATGATGGAGCGCATCCGCACCAACAAGGCGGGCCAGGGCCAGGGTCAGCCGCGCGGCGGCCGCCAGGGCGGTGCTGGCAAAGGTGCTCAGGGCGAAGGCGCGCGCGCGGCCAATGGCCAGGGCGGCCAGGGCCGTGGCGGCAATGCCGGCCGACCCGCAGGCCCGGCTCGCGGCCAGCAGCAACAGCCCCGCGGCGCTGACGGCGGGCGTCGCAGCGGCAACAACCCGGGCAACCGCCGCCATGACGACAGCCAGCCGCGCAGCGAGAACGCCCATCTGGGCACCCAGCTCAGGCATGTGAGCCTCGACCCCCGCCACGGCGGCAGCGGTCGCACCAGCCAGCCCGACCCGATGCGCACCAGCGTGGACAGCATGGCCGACCGTGGTCGCCGTGGCGGCTATCGCGGCGGCGGTGGCGGTGGCGGACGTGGCCCGCGCGGTGGCGGCGGTTTTGGCCGCTGACACAGCGCTGTCAAACTGCGCTGACAAGCTCGGCCCACGCCGGGCTTGTTTGCATCTGGGGCCGCGCGCGCTGCCTGCCCTGGCCGGCATCAGATGAGTGCCGGCTAACATCGGCACATTTCACTCTGCCAACCATGATGACGCACAAGTTCCGTACCCACAGCACCACATGGCCAAGCGCCGCCACGGCCCTGCGCATCAGTGCGCCCGCCTGTCGCAGCGGCGCGGCAGCACTCCTCGCCCTGGTGCTGGCCGCATGCTCCAGCACACCACTGCCCCCCTGGCCGGCGCAGGAGACCAGCCAATCCGCGGCCGCTCCGCAGGCCCAGCGGCAAGTCCCGCCGCCGCTTGGCACGGGCGCCAGCACGGCGCCTGCGCGCACCGAGGCCATTGCCTCGCCGGTGACCGTTACGCCCTTGCCTGGCACGCCCCCTGCGGCAGAAATCCCCATGCCGCAACAGCCCTACGGCGCGGCCGTGGCGGCACGCTTTCCCGATCCGTCCGTGCGTTACGAAACGCCCGGCCTGGCCGATGGGCGCCGGGCCTTCACCACCAATGCCGAGCTCACGCAATGGCTGCGCCAGCTGGCGACAGCACAGCGCGGCGCCACGCGCACGCAGCTGCTCGATCTGGGTCTTTCGCAGCGCGGCACGCCCATCCATGCACTGGTGATCACACGCACCGCAGCCACCGATGCCGCCGCACTGGCTGCCAGCCGCCGCCCCACGGTGCTACTCATCGGTCAGCAGCACGGCGACGAGCCCGCGGGCAGCGAGGCCCTGCTGGTCGTGGCGCGCGAGCTGGCCCAGGGGCTGCTGGAGCCCATGCTCGACCGCATCAACGTCATCGTCGTACCGCGCGCCAATCCGGACGGCGCCGACGCCGGCAAGCGCGTCACCGCCAACGGCATCGACATGAACCGCGACCACCTGCTGCTGGAAACGCCCGAGGCCCAGGCCCTGGCCAGGCTGGTGCGCGACTATCGCCCCATCGCCGTCATCGACGCACACGAATACACGGTGGCCGGGCGCTTCCTGGAGAAGTTCCACGCCCTGCAGCGCTATGACATGCTGCTGCAACATGCCACCACCGCCAACCTGCCGGAGTTCATGAGCAAGGCCGCGCTGGAGTGGTACCGCCAGCCCATGCTCAAGGCACTGGACACCCAGGGGCTGACACAGGAGTGGTACTACACCACCTCCACCCAGCCGGAGGATCTGCGCCTGTCCATGGGCGGCACGCAACCCGACACCGGGCGCAACGTGAACGGCCTGAAGAACACCGTCAGCATGTTGCTGGAAACGCGCGGCATAGGCATAGGCCGCAGCCATATCCAGCGCCGCGTGCACTCGCATGTCACAGCCGTTACCAGCGCGCTGCGCAGCACCGTCGATCGCGCGGGCAACCTGGAGCAGGTGCGCTCCTACGAAACGCGCGACATCGCCGCCCAGGCCTGCCGTGGCGAGATCGTGGTCGAGGCCGGCCCCACGCCGACCCAGCGCGAACTGCTCATGCTGGACCCGGAAACCGGCGCCGATCGTCCGCTGCGCGTGGACTGGAATTCGTCACTGCAGTTGCAGACGCTGAAGAAACGCCCACGCCCCTGCGGCTACTGGCTTGCGGGCCACAACGACAAGGCCGTCGAGCGCCTGAAGCTGCTGGGCATACAGGTCATGCGCGTGGCCGAAGCCGGCTCCACCCTGGCCGACACCTACCATGAAACCCGCCGCGAAAGCGCCGACCGCCAAGACGTGCGCGGCACCGTGGCCGGCGCCGCGCCCATCATCCGCGTACAGGTCACCCCCACCCGCAGCGCCATCGACGTACCCGCGGGCAGCTACTACGTGCCGCTGAACCAACCCCTGGCCAACCTGGCCGTGGCCGCACTGGAGCCCGATACGCAAAACAGCTACTTCGCCAATCACCTGATCACCAACCTGGGCGACCTGGCACGCGTGATGACACCACCCGCCCTGGTATTTGAGGAAACCGAGTGAAAGTCACCGCACACCAGGTTAATTTACTATGATAAATATAGCTGCTTGCGCTTTACTGCATTGCCTTTGAGCAGGTTTTCTCTGATATTTGATTGCCACAGGATCATGGCCTCGCGATACCCATCAAAGCGCACGCCAATCCGCCTGAGCGGGCAGTACAACCCGCTATGATTCAGCCCCTTGGCGACGCTAACCGCCGGTGGCTCAACCGGCCACGGTGCGCATGCCTGCAAAGCCTTTGGTCGGCAAGCTGGAATCGGTTGCACGACAAGGCGTTTTGAACCACACGCCCACCCCGGCGGAACCTCAGGGGCACCTAAGCGACGTTAGCTCAGTTGGATAGAGCAGCGGTCTTCTAAACCGCAGGTCGGGGGTTCGATCCCCTCACGTCGCGCCAATCACCCCGCCATGCGGCTGGAAAACATCACCGTGGCGCCCACAGCCGTAGAGACAATTCGGCCCTGGACGAGCAGTCCCGCCCTCACATGTAG
>JAGPIX010000206.1 GCA_018054745.1 Alicycliphilus sp. | reverse complement strand
GGCGCCGCCGGCCGTGCAGCTGCCCATGACCACGGCGATCTGCGCCAGGCCCTGGGCGCTCATGTTGGCCTGGTTGTAGAAGATGCGGCCGAAGTGGTCGCGGTCCGGGAAGACCTCATCCTGGTTGGGCAGATTGGCGCCGCCCGAGTCCACCAGGTAGATGCAGGGCAGGCAGTTCTGCTGCGCGATCTCCTGCGCGCGCAAATGCTTCTTCACGGTGACGGGATAGTAGGTGCCGCCCTTCACCGTGGCGTCGTTGCAGACGATCATGCAGTCCACGCCCGAGACGCGGCCTATGCCGGCGATCAGGCCGGCGCCGGGCGCATCGTTGCCATACATGTTGAGCGCGGCCAGCGGCGCGATCTCCAGAAAGGGCGTGCCGGGGTCGAGCAGCATCTCCACGCGCTCGCGCGGCAGCAGCTTGCCGCGCGCCACATGCTTGGCGCGCGCGGTCTCGCCGCCGCCCTGGGCCACGCGCTCGACATGGGCGCGCAGGTCATCGACCACGGCGCGCATGGCGGCGGCGTTGGCCTGGAATTCCGCCGAGCGCGGATTGATCTGGGATTCGAGAATCATGGTTGCTCCGAAAGGTTTGGATTTATGCCGTCTTGCTTTCCTGCAGGCCCAGCTCATCCTTCATCACGTCGCGGATCTTGAACTTCTGGATCTTGCCGGTCACGGTCATCGGGAAGGCTTGCACAAAACGGATGTAGCGCGGCACCTTGTAGTGCGCGATCTGGCCCTTGCAGAAGGCGCGGATGTCGTCCTCGGTCGGGCTGCTGCCGGGCTTGGCGATGATCCAGGCGCACAGCTCCTCGCCGTATTTCTCGTCCGGCACGCCGACCACCTGCACATCCTGCACCTGGGGGTGGCGGTACAAAAATTCTTCGATCTCGCGGGGGTAGAGGTTCTCGCCGCCGCGTATCACCATGTCCTTGATGCGGCCGACGATGTTCACATAGCCCTCATCGTCCATGGTGGCCAGGTCGCCGGTGTGCATCCAGGCCTCGGGGTCTATGGCCTCGCGCGTTTTCTCCACGTCGCCCCAATAGCCATGCATGACCGAGTAGCCGCGCGTGCACAGCTCGCCGCGCTCGCCGCGCGCCACGACTGCGCCGGTCTCCGGGTCGACGATCTTCACCTCCAGATGCGGCTGCACCCGGCCGACGGTGGAGACGCGCTTTTCCAGGGGCGTGTCGGCGTCGCTCTGGCAGCTGACGGGGCTGGTCTCCGTCATGCCGTAGGCAATGGTCACCTCGGTCATGTGCATGTCCGCCTGCACGCGCTTCATGACCTCGATCGGGCAGGGGCTGCCAGCCATGATGCCGGTGCGCAGGCTGCTCAGGTCGAACTCCTTGAAGCGCGGGTGGTCCAGCTCGGCGATGAACATGGTGGGCACGCCATGCAGGCCGGTGCAGCGCTCGGCCTGCACGGTCTCGAGCACGCTCAAGGGGTCAAAGCCGTCGTTCGGATAGACGATGGTGCTGCCATGCGTGATGCAAGCCAAGTTGCCCAGCACCATGCCAAAGCAGTGGTACAGCGGCACGGGAATGCACAGCCGGTCGGCCGGGGTCAGGCGCATGCACTCGCCAATGAAGAAGCCGTTGTTCAGGATGTTGCGGTGCGTCAGCGTCGCGCCCTTGGGGAAGCCCGTGGTGCCGCTGGTGAACTGGATGTTGATAGGGTCGGTGTTCTTCAGGCTGGGGGCGATCGCGGCTATGCGCGCATCCTGCGCGTCGCCACGCGCCATCAGATCGGAAAAGCGCAACATGCCGGGCTGCTCCTCGCCCTCGCCCGCCACATCGATCCAGACCACCGTGCGCAGCTCGGGCATGCACTTGGATGCCAGCAGGCCGGGGCGGCACAGGGCCAGCTCGGGCGCCAGCTCGCGCAGCATGCCCAGATAGTCGCTGGTCTTGAACTGCGCCATGGTCACCAGCGCCTTGCAGCCGACCTTGTTCATGGCGTATTCCACCTCGGCCGTGCGATAGGCCGGATTGATGTTGACCAGAATCAAGCCCACCTGGGCCGTGGCCAGCTGCATCAGCACCCATTCGGCGTTGTTGTGCGACCAGATGCCTATGCGGTCGCCCGGCGTGAGGCCCAGGCCCAGCAGGGCGCTGGCCAGGCGGCGCGCCTGCTGGTGCAGCTGGGCGTAGCTGTAGCGCAGGCCCTGGTGGCGGCTGACCAGGGCCTCGCTGTCGGGCTGGCGCCGCGCCATGTCGGCGAAAAAATCGCCTATCGTGGCCTCGATCAGCGGGGTATCGGTGCTGCCACGCGCATAGCTGGCCAATGGGTTGGCGAGTTCCATGTATTCATCTCCTGTGCCACGGGGCAGGCATGGCCGCCCGTCCCGCAATGGGCCCACAGCATACGCCGCAGGCCGCCGTTGGCAACCTTTGATCAGGCCAGGAAGGTTGCAAATCACGCCAGGACAACGCAGACTAAGACCATGGCCAGCATCGCCCCCCCAACCGCTCGGCAGTCCAGCCCCACAGCCGCCACGCCCATGGCCTTTGCACAGGCCATCGTGCAGGCCTACCAGGCGCGCGCCATGGATCCCGCACGGGCTCTGGAGCAGGCACAAATCACGCCAACACAATTGCGCGACTCCGACGCGCGCATCAGCAGCGGGCAGCTGGAGGCCCTGTCCGCCGCCGCGATGCGCGAGCTCGACGATGAGGCCCTGGGCTGGTTCAGCCGGCGCCTGCCCTGGGGCAGCTATGGGATGCTGGCGCGCGCCTCGCTGAGCGCGCCCACCCTCGGGCTGGCGCTGGCGCGCTGGTGCCGACACCACGCGCTGCTGACCGACGACATCCTGCTGCAGCTGCAGGTAGAGGGCGAGCATGCCCGGCTGGTGATCAGCGAGCGGCGCGACCTGGGCCGCCTGCGCGAGTTCTGCCTGGTGACCACGCTGCGCAACGCGCTGGGCGTGTCCAGCTGGTTCGTCGATTCGCGCCTGCCGGTGCTGGCGGCCGAATTCCCGTTCGCCGCACCGCCACACGCCGGCGCCTACGCCGTGCTGTTCAGCGGCCCGACGCGCTTTGACGCCCATCAAGCCGCGGTGCATTTCGATGCGCGCTACCTGGCCCTGCCCGTCACACGCGACGAGGCCGCCATGCACCAGATGCTGCAGCACGCCCTGCCCCTCATCGTGCACCAGTACCGGCGCGACCGCCTGCTGCTGCAGCGCGTGCGCCAGCTGCTGGCCGCCGCCCCCGAGGCCGCGCACAACGCCGGCACGCTGGCCGCGCGGCTGCATGTGTCGACGCGCACGCTGCACCGCCAGCTGCAGGAGGAAGGCAGCTCGCTGCAGGCGCTCAAGGACGAGGTGCGCAAGCGCCGCGCGACCGAGCTGCTGCTGCGCTCGCCACAAGCCATCAAGCAGGTGGCCCAGGCCGTGGGCTTTGCCAGCGAAAAGAGCTTCATGCGCGCCTTTCGCGGCTGGACGGGGCAGTCGCCGGCAGACTTCCGGCGCCA
>JAGPIX010000015.1 GCA_018054745.1 Alicycliphilus sp. | reverse complement strand
CCCGCGCCCAGCAGATGCGCCTGCACCAGTCCGAGCACGGTGGCCGCCACGGCCGTGAACAGGTAGCGGCGCAGCGTGAAGGCATGGGCCACGGCCTGGGCCAGGGTCACACAGGCCAGCAGCGCCCAGTGCGGCAGGTTGGCCAGCAACACGATCGAGGCCAGCATGCAGCCCAGCAGCGTGCCGGCCACGCGCTCGTTGCGCCGCTCCAGCGTCTGCGCCAGGCTGCCGCGCAGCACGACGACGATGGTCAGCACGATCCAGTAGGCATGCTCGCGCCAGGGCAGCAGCTGCGACAGCGCATAGCCCACGCCGATGGCCAGGGCCGCGCGCATGGCGTGGCGCAGCGGCGCCGCGCTCCAGCGCCACAGGCCCAGCAATGGCCGCCAGCCCCAGCCCGTGGGGCTGACGAACATCTGCCAGCTCACGCGCACCAGGGCCAGGTCGGGCGCGGCCTCGCCGCGCGCCAGGGCGACCAGGCGCGCCACCTCGTCATGGATATGGCCTATGCGGTGCGACAGCGCCTGCGCCAGCCGCGCGGGGGTAAAGCCGGTCTCGTCCTGCGGCACCGCCAGCTGCAGTTGCGCGCGCAGATCCTCAAAAGCCGCCGGCACCTGCCCGCGCAGCAGGGCATCGGCCAGCTGCTCCATCTGCGCGGCCAGCGCCAGCAGCACGCCATGCTGGCGTGTCAGCGCCCCGGCCTGCTCGGGCTGCCGGCGCAGTTCCTCCAGATCCAGCGCGCTGGCCAGCAGATGGTCGCGCATCTCCAGCGCGCACAGCAGCATGCCGGCCAGCCGCTGCTGGCGCGCGCTTCCGGGCGACTCCAGCACGATGTCGCGCGCCGACTGCAGCTGATCGGCCAGCGTCGCCTGGCGCAGCAAGAGCTGGCCCATGAGCGGGTTGGCGCGCTCGCCCAGGGCCAGCACGGGCGTGAACTGCAGCGCCTGCAGCCGCATCAGAGCGGCCTGCGAGAGCAGCACATCGGCCAGCACCTGCGCGCGGTAGCGGCCATTGAGCAGCCGGTTGACCAGCACCGACCAGGGAACGAACAGCAGCGAGCCCAGGCCAAAGTAAAAGCTGGTGGTGAGGGCCGCGCGCCAGCCCTCGGCCCCGGTGTGCACCGGCACGGCCATGGAGAACACCAGCGCCAGCACGGCGGCGATGGCCACGGGCGCGCCGCGCTTGCCCCAGGCCATGGCCAGGAAGGCAAAAAAACTCGCCGGCACGATGAGCAGACCCAGCAACCAGGGCTGCTCGTGCAGCAGCTGCACGACAAAGAACAGCGGCAGCGCCAGCAGCGGCGCGGGCAGCATGTGCAGGAACTTGCCGCGCCGCGGCGCTGGAATGTCGGGCGGAATGGCGACGATGGCCCCCACCGCCGCCGCCGACCCCGCCGCGCTGCCCAGCAGCACATGCACCAGCGAGGAAATGAGCAGCAGCCCGAGCGCACCGGCCACGCCATTGGCGACGTAATGCGACAGCAGCACCCGCAGGGCGCCGCGCAGCCGGATCTCAAGGGGCATGGTCATGGCGCCCCATCCTACGACCGAATGGGCTCAGCCAGGTTCAGCCGAGCTGGCGCGGATCCATGTACTGCTGGCGCCAGTCCTCGAACGGCAGGGTGTCCGCATCCTCGATGGCCTTTTGCGCCGCCAGGGACTGCGCGGCCAGGGCTTCGTAGTGCTGCTGCTGCGCCGCGTCCCAGGGCAGGGCCAGTAGCCGCTCGCGCGCCTGCTGCGATTGCGCAAAGGAAAACGCCTCGTAGCTGCAGCCATGCTGGCCCCGCATGGCGGCCAGCACCCGTGCCGACGGGGTCAGGCTGCTGTCGGCCAGCCGGGCCTGGGCCTGCTGCAGCGCGGCGGCGTAGTCGCCGCCGCCCTGGGCGGCATCCAGCGCCGTGGCGATGGGGGTGCATTCGCCCAGCAGCTGCGCGGCCCAGTCGGCCAGCGGCACCGCCTGGCCCGCACGCAGCAGCTGCAGGCCCGGTTCGCGCCCGCGCTCCGCCGTCTGGTGCTGGTTGTGCTTGATCTCGGCAATCTCCTGCGGCGTGTCCGGCGGACTGTCGGACAGCAGGCAGTGCAGCAAGAATATGTCCAGCAGGCGCATGGTGGGGGCGGTGATGCCCACGTTCTCGAACGGATCCAGGTCCATCAGCCGCACCTCGACATATTCCACGCCGCGCTCGCGCAGCGCATGCAGCGGGCGCTCGCCGCGCTGCACGGTGCGCTTGGGGCGGATGGTGCCGTAGAACTCGTTCTCGATCTGCAGCAGGCTGGTGCCCAGCTGGTTGTAGTCGCCACCGATGTTGCGTATGCCGATCGCCTCATAGGCCGGGTACGGCCGCGTGAGCGCCTCGTACAGCGAGTCGGCATAGCCCGACAGGCCGTTGTAGCTCACGGCCAGGCTGGCCTGGGCGTCGCTCTGGTAGCCCAGGCGGCCCATGCGCAGCGAGGTGGCATGCGGCAGGTGCAGGGCCTGGCTGCCGTCGCCCATGGGCTGCAGGCTGTGCGCGCGCCCCTCGACAAAGCAGGGGCACAGCGCGGGCGAGGCGCCAAACAGGTAGAGCAGCACGAAGGCGTGGCGGCGGAAGTTGCGGATCAGCGCAAAGTATTCCTCGCTCGTCACGCCCGGCAGCGACCAGTTGTAGTGGATGCCCGAAATCGTCTGCATGCGCCGCCCGTAGCGGTGCGCCAGGCCCATGCGGTAGATGCTCTTGGCGCGGCCGATATGCGAGTTGCCATAGCGGCCTATGGGGATGGTCTCGTCCGTGGGCAGGCCGCAGGGCATGCTGGAGACCCAGAGCATCTCGCCACCCGCGCCGGCCAGCGTGCGCAGCACATATTGGTGGATGTGGATCAGCTCGTCCAGGCAGCCAGAGACGCTTTGGTGCGCGCCAGTGATGAGCTCGATCTGCGACTCGCTGTAGTCGGTGGTGATGCTGGCGTGCGTCAGGGCCGAGCCCAGCGCCTGCGGGTGCGGCGTGAGTGCCAGACCGCCCTCCGGCAGCACGCGCAGCCCCTCTTTTTCTATGCCGCGGCGCATACCCGCTAGGCGCTCGGCCGGCAGGGCTGCGATTCGCTGTTGCCAATTGTTCATTGTGTGCTGTTGCTTTTTTCTGCGAGGGGCCGGAACTTAGCACGCCGGGCCCGCGCCTGCCTGACAGGACCGCCAAGCGCCACGGCCCAGCATGGGCACTAGTACAGCGACACGGAGGTATCGGAACAAGATGAAAGTGATGGATTCGCGCCCAGGGCAAGGCGCAAACCGCAGCGATAGCCGTAGCTATCGCGAGGATTTGCAACGCCGCCATGGGGGCGAAGGCGCGCTTTCATGTTTCGATATTTCCGTGTTGCTGTACAAGGCCTACGCGCTTACCCCGGCCTCTGCCGCCGCCATGGCCAGGCGGATCTCGTTCTGGCCCTGGGCGGCGCCGCTGGCGGGCACCTGCTCACCGTGGCGCTCGCAGACCTCGGCCAGGCGGGCGGCCAGTTGTTCGGGTACGTCGTCACCCACGCCCAGGTACAGGCCCTGGGTCAGGGTGATATGCGCGGCCTCGAAGGTGCCCGCGCCGGCGCACAGGATGGTGCGCGTGGGCGCGCTCTCGTGCGCCAGCACCAGCATGGCCGGCACCACGGCCTCGGGCCGGATGGCGGCCATGACCTCGTCGGGCAGCAGGCCCGCGGTCATGCGCGTGGCGGCCGTGGGCGCCAGCGCGTTCACATGGATGCCGTACTTGGCGCCCTCGATGGCCAGGGTCTGCATCAGCCCCGCCTGGGCCAGCTTGGCCGCGCCGTAGTTGGCCTGGCCAAAGTTGCCGTACAGGCCGGTGGAGGAGGTGGTCATGACGATGCGCCCATAGTTCTGCGCCTGCATCAGCGGCCACACGGCCTTGCAGCAATGCGCCGCGCCCATCAGGTGCACCTGCACCACCAGGGCGAAGTCGGCCATGTCCATCTTGGCAAAGCTCTTGTCACGCAGGATGCCGGCGTTGTTGACCAGGATGTCCACGCGCCCCCAGGCGTCCTGCGCCTGCTGCACCATGGCCTGCACGGCGGCAAAGTCGGTCACCGAGGCGCCATTGGCCAGCGCCTGGCCGCCGGCGGCGCGGATCTCGTCGGCCACGGCCTGCGCCGCGCCCACGCTGCCACCGCTGCCGTCCACGGCGCCACCCAGGTCGTTGACCAGCACCCTGGCGCCGCGCGCCGCCAGCGCCAGCGCATGCTGGCGCCCCAGGCCACCACCGGCGCCCGTCACGATGGCCACGCGGCCTTGGAAGTCGAGGGTCATAGCAATCATCTCCAGAGAAAGGAAAAGTATAAAAACCAGAGCACCCTGCGCTTGCTACACAAGCGCTGGAGGCCTTTTTTACTCACATTCCCGCGGATCTGCACGATCCGCGCCGCATGGCCCGGCCGGGTCATGACCTGCAGATAATGACATGCCGGCCGCACAGCCCCCTTGCCATTCACCCCCACCGCCATGACCGATACCGACACCGGCACCACGCTGCTCGACCTGAACCTAGACCGCACCCTGGATCTGTGGCTGCGCCGCTTCTCACAGCCGCAATGGCGCGGCCGGCATGTCGAGGGCTGGCTGTTCGAGGGCCAGGCCGAGCGCCGCGCGGCCGAGCAGCGGCTGGCGGCCGTGGGCGTGCAGGCGCGCTTTCACAGCGCCTACAAGCCGCTGGTGCAGCATTTCATCGACAACGTCGGCCGCGCGCAGCTGGTGGCGGCCCATGTGCGCTACCCGGTGCCGCAGATCGGCCCAGCGCAGCGCTTCAGGCTGGAGGCCTACCCGCTCGCCGCCCTGCTGCCCGAAGGCGGGCTGACGCTGGAGCCACGCGCCGACGCCCTGCTGCACTACGACGTCGAGCTTGAGCTGCAGGGCGGCAAGCGCCTGACGCAACGCGTGCACGCACCCAACCGCCGCCACGCCGACGCCAGCGGCGCCCCGGCGCTGTCGCCCACGGGCTGGCTGCGCGTGGGCACCATGGCCGGCGCGGCCAACCTGCTGGACTGCGCCGTCAGCACCGACTACGAGCAGGCCTTTGCCCAGGCGCTACACGCCGTGCGCGCCCATCCCTGGCCGGATGCGGAGCCGTATTTCGAGCGCCTGCAGCTGCGCATCGACCTGCCCGGCTACGAGCAGCCCATTGCCTGGGCGGGCGAGAGCATCAGCACGGCCGAGGCGCTGCACGAGGACTTGTACTTCTCGCTGCTCGAATTCTTCCAGCAGCACAGCGGCCGCCCGCTGGGCGACCGGCGGCTGCAGCCCGGCCAGATCGTGCCCGACATACGCCTGGGCGCCACCACGCCGCGCGTGCGGGTCAGCCTGCAGCCCTTTGATGCGCAGGCGCAGGACGCGCTGGCCGCCGCACAACTGCCGCAGGCGGCAGCAGCGGCGCTGGAGAGTCTGGGCAGCGCCCCGGCGCCGGCCTATATCGCCCAGATCCTGCAGGGCTGGCCCGGCCAGCGCTTTGAGGCGCCCACGCGCCAGGGACGCAGCGTGTGGGGCTATTACCAGGCCGGCACGCAACGGCCGGTGTTCATCAGCGGTGGCCAGCATGCCAACGAGACCTCGGGCGTGGTGGGCGCGCTGCGCGCCGCCGACACGCTGCGCCATGACGGCAGGGCCCATTTCGCGCTCATCGCGCTGGAGAACCCCGACGGCTACGCCCTGCACCGCGAGCTGTGCTGCCAGCACAGCGGCCATATGCACCATGCGGCGCGCTATACCGCCCTGGGCGACGATGTCGAATACCGCGAGGGCGCGCCACTGTTCGAGCGCGCGGCACGCCAGCAGGCGCTGGCCCTGTCGGGCGCGCAGCTGCATGTGAACCTGCACGGCTACCCGGCGCACGAGTGGACGCGCCCGCTGTCGGGCTATGTGCCGCGCGGCTTCGAGCAGTGGATGTGTCCCAAGGGCTTCTTCCTGATCCTGCGCTACCACGCCGGCTGGCAGCAGCCGGCGCGCACGCTGCTCGAGGCCGTGTGCGCGCGCCTCAAGGCAGTGCCGGGCCTGGCCGAATTCAATGCGCGCCAGCGCGCGCTGTACGAGCAGCATGCCGGCCCGATGCCGTTCGAGCTCATCGACGGCATCGCCTGCACGCAGGCACAGACCACGCACGACGCGCCAGTGACGCTGGTGACCGAGTTCCCCGACGAAACCGTGCATGGCGACGCCTTCCGCTTTGCACACCTGGTGCAGATGCACACCGTGCTCGCGGCGGTGCAGGCCTGGCAGCAGATCGAGCTGTGACGCGCGCCGGCCTGCCTACAATGCCGCGATGCTGCACGCTCTTGCCATCTGCCTCGGCGCCTGCGCCGGCGCCCTGGCGCGCTGGCGGCTGTCGCTATGGCTCAACACCCAGGGTGCGCTGCTGCCCTGGGGCACGCTGGCGGCGAACCTGATTGGCGGCTATCTCATCGGCCTGTGTCTGGCGCTGTTCCAGGCCCTGCCGCAGCTCGACCCTGCCTGGCGCCTGCTGCTCGTGACCGGCTTTCTCGGCGCCCTGACCACCTTTTCCACCTTCTCGGCCGAGGTGCTGGGCCTGCTGCAGCAGCAGCGCCTGGCGCTGGCCCTGGGCCTGGCTACCCTGCATGTGGCGGGCTCGCTGTGCATGACCTGGGCCGGACTGCAAAGCGCGGCGCTGCTGCGCCTTGAAAGCCGGTTTTAAACTATCATTTACATAGCTGTTAGCGCTTGCCATATAAGCGTTTCAAGCCAATTAATCCAACAATCAAACCGCCCACTGACGCTACTCCACCGCTCAAGCCGACGGCCCTTTTTCCGATACCAAGAATCATGCAAGCCAACACCGACCTTCAAGACAGCCGCCTGGCCAACGCCTGGGCCGAGCTGCACAACTACGCCGTGGCCGGCAATCCGCTGCACGCCGACTCCTATCGCCTGGCCTTTGCCGACCCCGAATTCATGCTGCGCCGCGAGACACGCGGCATCCGCTTTCAGCTGGAGCTGCTGAAACCCGAGCTGGAGCAGGCCGACCAGGGTATTGAACACACGGTGGTGGTGTATGGCAGCGCGCGCTTTGTTGCGCCCGAGGACGCGGCCGAGCAGCTGGCCGAGGCCCAGGCCAGCGGCGATGCCGAGCGCATCGCGCGCGCCGAGCGCGCCGTGAAGAACGCCTACTACTACGACCAGGCGCGCCGCTTTGCGCGCCATGTGGCCGAATACAGCCAGACGCGTCCGCCGGCCGAGCGCCTGTACATCTGCACCGGCGGCGGCCCCGGCATCATGGAGGCGGCCAACCGCGGCGCGCACGAGGCCGGCGCGCCCAACATCGGCCTGAACATCACGCTGCCGCACGAGCAAAGCGGCAACAAATACATCACGCCCTCGCTGTCGTTCAAGTTCCACTACTTCGCGCTGCGCAAGATGCATTTCATGATGCGCGCCAAGGCCCTGGTGCTGTTCCCCGGCGGCTTTGGCACGCTGGACGAGCTGTTCGAGGTGCTGACCCTGGTGCAGACCGGCAAGGCCAAGGCCGCGCCCATCGTGCTGTTCGGCTCCGAGTTCTGGAAGCGCCTGATCAACTTCGACGCCCTGGTGGAGCAAGGCACGATCTCGCAGGGCGACCTGAAGCTGTTCCACTACTGCGACGACCCGGCCGAGGCCTGGGCCATCGTGCGCGCGTTCTACGAGCTGTGAGCCCAGCTGGCCGCTGCCCGGTGGCCGTGTTCCTAATCGCCTTCGTCCCCTATCAATAAGTCCTCAGCACTCGCGCCGGCATCGTCCAGCGCCTGCTGCCCGGGCGCCGGCAGTTCCTGCACGTCGCGCAGGCGCCGCTGTATGGCGCGCGTGCGCACATCGACCTGCTCGAACTTCCTGGCCGCCGCGTCGATGGACTTGCGCGTCTGATCCACGATGACGCCAAACTTGGCGAATTCACTCTTCACCTGCCCCAGTACGCCCCAGACCTCGGACGAGCGCTTCTCGATCGCCAGGGTCTTGAAGCCCATCTGCAGGCTGCTGAGCATGGCCGCCAGGTTGGCCGGGCCGGTGATCATCACGCGGCAGTCGTTCTGCACCGCCTCCACCAGGCCGGGGCGGCGCATGACCTCGGCAAACAGGCCCTCGGTGGGCAGGTAGAGCACGGCGAAGTCGGTGGTGTAGGGCGGCGCCACGTATTTGCTGAAGATTTTCTTGGCCTCCAGTTTGATGGAGGCCTCGAAGGCATTGCCGGCGGCGGCGATCGCCCCCTTGTCGGCCTGGTCTTGCGCGTCCACCAGGCGCTGGTAATGCTCCACGGGGTACTTGGAGTCGATCGGCAGCCACACCGGCTGCTCCTCGCTGCGGCCCGGCAGGCGGATGGCAAATTCCACCAGCTCGTCGCTGCCGGGCTGGGTCTTGACGTTCTTCTCGTACTGCGCGGGCGTGAGCACGTTGTCGATGATGGCGCCCAGCTGCAGCTCGCCCCAGGTGCCGCGCGTCTTCACGTTGGTCATCACGCGCTTCAGGTCGCCCACGCCGGCGGCCAGGGTCTGCATTTCGCCCAGGCCCTTGTGCACCAGCTCCAGGCGCTCGCTGACCAGCTTGAAGGAGTCGCCCAGGCGCTGCTCCAGCGTGGCGTGCAGCTTCTCGTCCACGGTGCGGCGCATTTCCTCCAGCTTGGCGGCGTTGTCCTGCTGGATGGCGGCCAGGCGTTCGTTGAGCGCAGCGCGCAGCGCCTCGGCGCCCTGCTGGCTGCTGGCCGCCAGGCCCGTGAGCTGCTGGCCCACCGCCTCCTGCAGGCCGGCGAACTGGTGGCGCAGCTGCTGCGTATGCGCCTCCAGCTGCGCCTGCACATCGCCCTTCAAGGCCTGGGCGGTCTGCGTGAGCTCGGCGCGGAAGGCGGCCAGCGCCTGCAGCTGCTCATGGCGCGCCTGGGCCTCATCGCTGCGGCCCTGCACCAGTTGCTGCTCCAGCCGCTGCTGCAGCGCGCCAAAGGCTGCCTGCAGCTCGGCGCGGCTGGTGCGCGACTCCTGCGCCGCCAGCTGCAGGCGCTCGTCCAGCAGCACCTGCGTGCTGTGCGTGAAGCCGCGCAGCTGCTGGCCCATGGCGTCCAGCGCGCCATCGTTCTTGGCCACCGCCAGTTGCGTGGCCTGCACTGCCGACTCCAGCGCCTGCAGGCGCTGCGGCCACTCGGGCGGCAGCGCAACACGGGGGCGGCGCAGTAACAGGGCGCACAGCAGCAGCACGACCAGCACCAGCAGGGCCAGCGCGATCATCATTTCAAGGGCCATGGAATACTATCGATTCAATAGCTGTTTGCGCTTTGTGGATAAGCGCTACAGCCTGTTTTTGCTTATTACTGATTGGGGGTATTCACCGGCGTCAGCGCGCCGCGCCCGTCGAAGAAGGCCACCAGGTTGTCCGCCGCCAGCCGCGCCATGGCCAGGCGCGTGGGTACGGTGGCGCTGGCGATATGCGGGGTGAGCACCACGTTGGAGCGCTCCAGCAGGCCGGGGTGTACGGCGGGCTCGCCCTCGAACACATCCAGGCCGGCGGCGGCGATGCGCCCCTCCTTCAGGGCCTGGGCCAGCGCCGCGTCATCGACGATGCCGCCGCGCGCAATATTCACCAGCGTGGCCGTGGGCTTCATGCGCGCGAGCTCTGCCGCACCAATGGCGTGGTGCGACTCGGCGCTGTAGGGCAGCACCAGCACCAGGTGGTCGGCCTGGGCCAGCAACTCGTCCTTGCTGACATAGCGCGCCTTGCATTCGGCTTCCAGCTCGGGCGCCAGGCGCGAGCGGTTGTGGTAGATCACCTGCATGCCAAAGCCATGCGCGCCGCGCCGGGCAATGCCCTGGCCGATGCGGCCCATGCCCAGAATGCCCAGGGTGCTGCCATGCACCTCGGCGCCGGCGAACATGTCGTAGCGCCAGCTGTTCCACAGGCCGGCGCGCAGGTAATGCTCGGACTCTGTCATGCGCCGCGCCGTGGCCATGAGCAGTGCAAAACCGAAATCGGCCGTGGTTTCGGTCAGCACGTCGGGCGTGTTCGTGCCCTGCACGCCGGCGGCGGTCATGGCCTGCACGTCGAAATTGTTGTAGCCCACGGCCATGTTGGCGGCGATTTTCAGACGCGGGCAGGCGGCCAGCAGGGCCGCGTCTATGCGGTGGCTGCCGGTGATGAAGACGCCGTCCTTGTCGGCCAGACGCTGGGCGAGTTCTGCCTGGCTCCACAGCACATCATCGGGGTTGGATTCGAGCGCGAAATGCTGCGCCAGGTAGTCAGTGATCTCGGGAAAGATATGGCGTGTGACCAGGATGCGGGGCTTGGACATGGGGCGTTTCCTTTCTGTAGTCAGCGCAGCCAGATGAAGGTCATGGCGATGAACAGCGGCACCAGGATGCCGCAGGACCAGAGCATGTAGCCGAAGAAGCTGGGCATCTTCACGCCCCTATCCTCGGCAATGGCCTTGACCATGAGATTGGGCGCGTTGCCGATATAGGTGTTGGCGCCCATGAACACCGAGCCGGCGGAGATGGCCGCCAGAGTCGTGGCGTAGGTGGTCATCAGCGTGGCCGGGTCGCCGCCGGCGGTGTTGAAGAACACCAGATAGGTGGGCGCGTTGTCCAGGAAGGAGGACAGCAACCCGGTGGCCCAGAAGTACATGGCCGGGTCGGGCTGGCCATCGGCCCGCGTGACCGCGGAAACGATGGCGCCAAACGGCCCGTTGACACCCGCCTTGAGCATGGCGATGACCGGGATGATGGTCAGGAAGATACCGGCAAACAGCTTGGCCACCTCCTGCATCGGGCCCCAGCCGAACTGGTTGTCGCTGTGCACCTGGCGCGGCGTGAGCACCAGCGACACCAGCGTGATGGCGATCAGCCCCAGGTCGCGCAGCAGGCCGGGCAGGCCCACCGGGGTGCCGGCTATCGTCCATTGCACGCTGGACTTCCACATGCCGCTCATCAGCACCAGGGCCACCACGCCCAGGAGCAGCACGAAGTTGATCTTGCCGTCAAAGCCCAGCGCGGCGCCGCCTGAGTCGGGCGTGGGGTCGGTACGCCGCAGCTCGCCGTCCTGGCGGAAGTACCAGGAGTCAATGGCAAAGAACAGCACCAGCAGCACGGCGATCAGGAACAGCGTCTCGGGGAAGATGTGGCGCAGCGTCCAGAAAAAATCCACACCCTTCAGAAAGCCCAGGAACAAGGGCGGATCGCCCAGTGGCGTGAGCGAGCCGCCCGCGTTGGAGACGACGAAGATGAAGAACACCACCACATGGGCGACATGCCTGCGGTTGTCATTGGCGCGTATCAACGGGCGTATCAGCAGCATGGATGCCCCTGTGGTGCCCATGAAGCTGGCCAGCACCGCGCCCACCAACAGGATGCCGGTGTTGAGCACCGGGCTGCCGCGCAGGTTGCCGCGTATGTAGATGCCACCGGCGACGGTGAACAGCGCCGACAGCAGGATGACGAAGGGCAGGTATTCGGCCGCCAGGGCATGCACAAACTGGGCGCCCGCCGCCTGCGGCCCAAAGACGACCGCAAATGGCAGCAGAAATGCCAGTGACCAACCCACCACCAGCTTGCCGAAATGGTGGTGCCAGAACAGCGGCGCCACCATGGGCAGGAGCGCGATCGACAGCAGGATGCCGGCAAAGGGCACGCCCCACAGCAGCGACAGCTGGCCGCCATCGATGTCCGCGGCAGCGGCCAGGGCCGGCGCCAGGCTGAGGGCGGTCAGGGTCAGGGTGCGAAAAAGCTTCATGGGACAGTCTCTCCTGGGTTCTTGTTCTGATGCTGCGCAGCAGCGCTCATGGCGGGCTGGGAATGTCGAACACCTGGCGCAGGTAGGCCAGGTATTTCTCGTCGTCGCACATGTTCTTGCCCGGCGCGTCCGACAGCTTGGCCACCGGCTGGTCGTTGCAGCGCGTCATCTTGATGACGATCTGCAGCGGCTCATGGCCCAGATCATTGGTCAGGTTGGTGCCAATGCCAAAGGCCAGCTGGCAGCGGCCATGAAAGCGCTGGTGCAGCTCGATGATGCGCGGCACGGTGAGCGCGTCGCTGAAGATCAGCGTCTTGGTCAGCGGGTCAACGCGGTGGTTGCGGTAATGCTGCAAGAGCCGTTCGCCCCAGGCAAAGGGGTCGCCGCTGTCGTGGCGTGCACCGTCGAACAGCTTGCAGAAGTACAGGTCGAAGTCGCGCAAAAAGGCGTTCATGCCGTATACATCGGACAGTGCAATGCCCAGGTCACCGCGGTACTCCTTGGCCCACATCTCGAAGCCGAACACCTGGGTATCGCGCAGGCGCGGGCCCAGCGACTGGCAGGCCTGCAGGTATTCGTGCGCCATGGTGCCCAGCGGTGTCAGGCCCAGCTGCATCGCATACAGCACATTGCTGGTGCCGGCCAACTGCCCGGCGCCGCCGTTGCCACGGTCGTCGGTGCCCAGGCGCGCGCACAGCACGCGCAGCACCTCCTCATGCCAGGCGCGCGAAAAGCGCCGGCGGGTGCCATAGTCGGCAATCTTCAGGCTCTCCAGGCCGTCGGCCTGCAGCTGCGCGATCTTGGCGTCCAGCCGCCTGCGCCCCTCGGGGAAGTTGGGCTGCTTTTGCGTGTTGCGAAAGTACACCTCGTTGACGATGGCCAGCACCGGGATCTCGAACAGGATGGTGTGCAGCCAGGGGCCGGTGATGCAAATGTCGATCTCGCCTGTGGGCAGGGCGCTGACCTGTATGTACTTTTCGTTCAGCCGAAACAGCGCCAGAAAGTCCACGAAATCGCTCTTGATGAAGCGCAGCGAGCGCAGATAGGCCAGCTCCGCATCCTGAAAGCGCAGGGTGCACAGGGCGCGGATCTCGTCGCGAATCTGATCCACATGGGGCGCCAGCTGCACGCCCGGGTTGCGGCATTTGAAGCGGTATTCGACCTGCGCGCCCGGAAACTGGTGCAGCACCACCTGCATCATGGTGAACTTGTACAGGTCGGTGTCGAGCAGGCTGGTGATGATCATGGATGCGCGCGCCAGCCCTGCGGGCCGGTGCTGGTCAGGGGCGGTGGCGGGCACCGCAGGGTGTTTGTCTCTGCGGTGATTCTGGCATCAATGTCTGGCACCCATGGCAATACCCATTGCCACCCTGCCCTATGGCGCCAGGCACAGGGGTTCAAGCACCTGGCGCAGCCGCTGGGGCAAGGGGCGCGGACGGCGATCACCCCGCCCCACATAGACATGCACGAAATGGCCGCAGGCGGCGCTCAACTCCTGGCCCTGGGCGAACAGGCCGACCTCATAGCGCACGCTGCTGCCGCCCAGCCGCGCCACGCGGATGCCGGCCTCAATCGTCTGCGGAAAGGCCAGCGGCGCAAAGTAGTTGCACTGGGTCTCGATCACCAGGCCTATGGTCTCGCCCTGGTGAATGTCCAGCGCGCCCTGCTCTATCAGATAGGCATTCACGGCGGTGTCGAACCAACTGTAGTACACGACATTGTTCACATGGCCATAGATGTCGTTGTCCAGCCAGCGGGTCGTGATCGGCCGCAGCACGGGGTAGGTTTGTCTGGCCTGCGGCGCGGGGCGCTCAGGGGCGCGACCGGCCTGCGAAGGGGAAGAAACATGCGACGCATTCATGGAAGGGTGATTCTGCCAGCCAGGCGCCGCGCATCGGCGCAGCCGTAACCAACGGAACATTGGGGCAATGACCCTAAAAATGTTGCACCGCAACAAAAAAGACTTGCAAGTCTCGCCAGGATGCCTAAAATTCGTCCCATGCTGCACTGCAACATGACTCAACGGTCAGTCAGGGCAGACCTCTTAACCCGTCCGCAAGGGCATTTCAATTGGAGTAATGACATGACCATGACCCCCGAGCAAATCCTCGCTTCCCAAAAAGCCAACATCGAAACCCTGTTCGGCCTGACCAACAAGGCCTTCGAAGGCGTGGAAAAGCTGGTGCAACTGAACGTTGCCGCCTCGCGCGCCGCCCTGACGGAAGCCGCTGCCCACACCCAGGCCGTGCTGTCGGTCAAGGACGCACAAGAGCTGCTGGCCCTGCAAGCCGGCCTGTTCCAGCCCATGGCTGAGAAGGCTGCCGCTTACAGCCGCCACGTGTACGAAATCGCCTCCGGCACCAACGCCGAGTTCGGCAAGGCCTTTGAAAGCCAGACCGCAGAAGCCCAGCGTAGCTTCAGCAACCTGGTGGACACCGCTGCCAAGAGCGCACCCGCCGGTTCCGAAACCACCGTTGCCGTGTTCAAGAGCGCCGTCTCCGCCGCCAACAACGCTTTCGAGTCCGTGCAAAAGGCCGTGAAGCAAGCCAGCGACGTGGCCGAAGCCAACTTCAACGCCGTTGCCAACTCGGCCGCCAACGCTGCCAAGACGGTTGAAGTCGCTGCCCGCAAGCGCTGATAGCCCGGCTGCGCACATGCCCATGTGCGCAGTTCAGGGTTAACACCTAAAATCTCAACTTCGATCTTGTTGTTCTTTTTAATAACAAGGTTCTCCAGTTGTCTCCTTGGATCCTCTCGAAACTCCGCGTTTCTGGGATCCCTTCAAGCCCGGTCTTCTGACTGGGCTTTTTTTTGCGTGCTCGATGATGGCCCGCTGGAATCACGGTTTATTTAAGAACGATTCTCGTTTGCCTTATGATCCCGGCATCACATCACCGAGAAGGAACTGATACCCCATGTCCAAGCCCATCAAGTCACTGTTGGTCATCTGTGCACTCGCTGCAGCCGGCATCGCCAGCGCCCAGGAGCAGGTCGTCAACCTGTATTCGGCACGCCACTATCCGACGGACGAGGCCTTGTACAGCGGCTTTACCAAGGCCACGGGGATCAAGATCCAGCGCGTGGACTCGGACGACGCCGGCATCATGGCCCGCCTGAAGGCCGAGGGCTCGGCTTCGCCCGCGGACGTGATCCTGCTGGTGGACGCCGCCCGCCTGTACCGCGGCGAGGCCGACGGCCTGTTTCTGCCGGTGCGCTCCAAGGTGCTCGAGGACGCCATTCCCGCCAACCTGCGCGCAACCCCCACAGCCGACGGCGGCATCCCCTGGTTCGGCCTGTCCACCCGTGCCCGCGTCATCGTCTACAACAAGGCCAAGGTCAACAAGGACGACGTGGACACCTACGAGGAGCTCGGCGACCCCAAGAACAAGGGCAAGCTGTGCATTCGCTCGGGCTCGCACCCCTACAACCTGAGCCTGTTCGGCGCCGTGACCGAACACATGGGCGAACAAAAGGCCGAGGCCTGGCTCAAGGGCGTGGTCGCCAACCTGGCCCGCGCGCCCAAGGGAGGCGACACCGATCAGATCAAGGCCGTTGCCGCCGGCGAGTGCGATATCGCCGTCAGCAACAGCTACTACCTGGCACGCCTGATGCGCTCGGCCAAGCCCGAGGACAAGGCCGTCGTGGACAAGGTGGCCGTGGTCTTCCCGAACCAGCAGTCCTGGGGCACCCACCTGAACATCGCCGGCGGCGCCGTGGCGCGCCACACCAAGAACCAGGCGAATGCCATCAAGTTCCTGGAGTACCTGGCCAGCCCGGAGGCGCAAAACTATTTTGCCAACGGCAACAACGAATGGCCCGCAGCCAAGGGCGTGGAACTGGACAACCCGGCGCTGAAAGCCATGACCGACGGCAAGCCTTTCAAGAGCGAGACCATTCCCATCGGGGCCGTGGGCGCCAACACCACCAAGGTGCAGCAGATGCTCGATCGCGTCGGTTTCCGCTGATCCGCTCCGGGGCAAGCCTTCACCGAACCCGGCCCGGCCGGGTTTTTTTCATCCGATGAATTGCGACGACGTCATAATTGACGTTTACGTCAACGTTATTTGCAGGAGACCAGGAATGGAAATCAAGGGCAAGGTATTCATCGTCACGGGCGGCGCATCCGGCCTGGGCGAAGGCACGGCGCGCATGCTGGCCGCCGCCGGCGGGCTGGTGGTGATTGCCGACATGCAGCAAGACAGGGGTGAGGCCGTGGCACGCGATATTGGCGGCGCCTTCGTCAAGTGCGATGTGGCCAGCGAGGCCGACGGCCAGGCGGTGGTCGCCAAGGCCGTCTCTATGGGCAAGCTCATGGGCCTGGTGAACTGCGCCGGCATCGCCCCGGCGGAAAAAACCGTGGGCAAGAACGGCGCGCACGGCCTGGCCAGCTTCAGCAAGACCATCACCGTGAACCTGATCGGCAGCTTCAACATGATCCGCCTGGCGGCCGAGGCCATGAGCAAAAACGAGCCCGAGGCCACCGGCGAGCGAGGCGTGCTGATCTCCACCGCCAGCGTGGCAGCCTACGACGGGCAAATTGGCCAGGCGGCCTATTCCGCATCCAAGGGTGGCGTGGTCGGCATGACGCTGCCGATTGCGCGCGACCTGGCCAAGAGCGGCATACGCAACATGACGATCGCGCCAGGCATCTTCGGCACGCCCATGCTGTTCGGCATGCCTAAGGAAGTGCAGGACGCGCTGGCTGCCGGCGTACCCTTCCCCAGCCGCCTGGGCACACCGGAAGACTACGCCAAGCTGGCGCGTCACATTTTTGAAAACGACATGCTCAACGGCGAGGTGATCCGCCTTGATGGCGCCATACGCATGGCACCGAAGTGATGTATTTTTAAGAGCTGCAAACGCTTGTCACGCCTGCCCTGCAGGCGTTTTTCTTTTGAAACGAAGCAGCAGCAAAAGCAAACGGGCTGCAACTTGCGATGCAGCCCGTTTTGAGAGACTTGGCGGAGTGGACGGGACTCGAACCCGCGACCCCCGGCGTGACAGGCCGGTATTCTAACCGACTGAACTACCACTCCGCGTCGGTGCCGCGTTCGGCTCTTGCGAGCCCAAGTGCGACAAAACTTGGCGACCCTACGGGGATTCGAACCCCGGTACTCACCGTGAAAGGGTGATGTCCTAGGCCTCTAGACGATAGGGTCAAACCTAGAAACTGTGCAGGTTGGTGGAGGTAAACGGGATCGAACCGATGACCTCTTGCATGCCATGCAAGCGCTCTCCCAGCTGAGCTATACCCCCGAACCTTGCGAAAACTTTGGCGGAGTGGACGGGACTCGAACCCGCGACCCCCGGCGTGACAGGCCGGTATTCTAACCGACTGAACTACCACTCCGCGTCGGTAGCTGCGTTGCGACTCTTGCGAGTCCAAGTGCAGCCAAACTTGGCGACCCTACGGGGATTCGAACCCCGGTACTCACCGTGAAAGGGTGATGTCCTAGGCCTCTAGACGATAGGGTCAAAACCTAGATTCAGTGTGGTGGAGGTAAACGGGATCGAACCGATGACCTCTTGCATGCCATGCAAGCGCTCTCCCAGCTGAGCTATACCCCCACTCAGATTTCAGAAACTTTCGTATCCGTCATCTGCTGAGCCTTGAATTATAGACAGGTTTTTAACGACTTTTCAAACGTGTGAGGATTTTTTCGCGCCCCAGGAGTTCCAGCACCGCATCGACCGACGGCGTGTGTGCCTGGCCCACGGTCAGCACGCGCACGGGCATGGCCAGTTGCGGCATCTTCGCGCCCTGCTCCTTCAGCAGTTGCTTGATGGCGGCGGCGATCGCCTCCTTGTTCCACTCCACCGTGGCCATCGCTGTGGCAAAGGCGTCCAGCAGCGGACCGGCCTCGGGCGTGACATGCCTGGCATAGTCTTCGGCGTTGCGCTCCACGCGGTCCAGATAGAACACACGCACCCAGCGTGCCAGATCGACCAGGGTCTCGCAGCGATCCTTGAACAGCGCGCAGATGCGCGGCAGACGCTCGTCCAGCGCCGCCGGGGCCACGCCTTCGTTCTCGACGAAGGGGGCCACCAGGCGCGCGAGCTCAAAGTCGTCGAGTGCCTTCATATGCTGGGCGTTGACCCAGCGCAGCTTGGCCTCGTCGAACTGGCCGGCGCTACGGCCCAGGTGGTCGAGGTTGAACCACTCCAGGAACTGCGCGCGCGAGAAGATTTCGTCGTCGCCGTGGCTCCAGCCCAGGCGCGCCAGGTAGTTGACCATGGCGTCGGGCAGGTAGCCCTCGTCGCGGTACTGCGTGACAGCCTTGGCGCCATTGCGCTTGCTCATCTTCTCGCCCTGCTCGTTCAAGACGGTGGGCAAGTGGGCAAACACCGGCACCTGCGCTCCAAGTGCCTCGAAGATGTGGATCTGGCGCGGCGTGTTGTTCACATGGTCGTCGCCGCGGATCACATGGGTGATGCGCATGTCGATGTCATCGACACAGACGCAGAAGTTGTAGGTGGGCGTGCCCACGGCTTCGCCGTTCTGTGCCGGGCGGGCGATGACCAGGTCGTCGAGCTCGCTATTTTGAAATTCGATGCGGCCCTTGCACTTGTCATCCCATGCCACCACGCCATCCTTGGGCGTCTTGAAGCGCAGCACCGGCTGTACGCCCTCGGGCACGGGCGGCAGCTGCTTGCCAGGCTCGGGGCGCCAGGTACCGTCGTAGCGCGGCTTTTCCTTGGCGGCGGTCTGGCGCTCGCGCAGCGCGTCCAGCTCGGCCATGCTCATATAGCAGGGGTAGACATGGCCGCTGGCCTGCAGCTGGGCCAGCACTTCCCTGTAACGCGCCATGCGCTGCATCTGGTAGTACGGGCCTTCATCGTGATCCAGCCGCAGCCAGGCCATGCCCTCCAGGATCACATCGACGCTGGCCTGGGTGGAGCGCTCGACGTCGGTGTCCTCGATGCGCAGGATGAAGTCGCCACCCATGGCGCGCGCAAAGGCCCAGGGGTAGAGCGCCGAGCGGATGTTGCCCAGGTGGATGAAGCCCGTCGGCGACGGGGCGAAACGCGTGCGTACTTTTGCTTGTGTCATGCCAGAGTGTCCAGGCCGCGCAAGAGGTCGGCCTTCAGGTCGTCGAGATGTTCCAGGCCCACGGAGATGCGCACCAGCCCCTGGCCTATGCCAGCGGCCTGGCGCTGTTCTTCCGTCAGGCGCCCGTGCGAGGTGCTGGCCGGGTGGGTGATGGTGGTCTTCACGTCGCCCAGGTTGGCGGTGATGGAGCACACGCGCGTGCTGTCAATCACGTGGAAGGCGTTGGCGCGCAGCTGCTCGGCGCCCTGCCCCGCCACGTCGAATGCCAGCACCGTGCCACCCATGCCGTTTTGCTGGCGCATGGCCAGCTCATGCTGCGGGTGGCTCTTCAGGCCGGGGTAGTAGACGCGCGCCACCTTGGGCTGCTGCTCCAGCCAGGCGGCCAGTTCCAGCGCGGCGGCGCTCTCGGCCTTGACGCGCAGGGCCAGGGTCTCCAGACCCTTCAAGACCACCCAGGCATTGAACGGTGCCAGGTTCAGCCCGCCGCTGCGCAAAAAGGTGCCCATGACCTTGTCCACCAGTGCCACCGTGCCGCACACGGCGCCGGCCATGACGCGGCCCTGGCCGTCGAGCAGCTTGGTGCCCGAGTGCACGACGATGTCGGCGCCAAACCTGGCCGGCTGCTGCAGCACGGGCGAGGCAAAACTGTTGTCCACCGCCAGCAACGCGCCGTGGGCGTGGGCAATTTCAGCCAGCGCGGCGATGTCGCACAGGTCGGTGAGCGGGTTGGTGGGCGTTTCGGCGAACAGCAAGCGCGTGTTCGGGCGGATCGCAGCCTGCCAGGCCGCCACATCGGTCTGCGAGACAAAGCTGGTCTCCACGCCAAAGCGCGCCATCTCGGTGCCCAGCAGCTTGATGGTGGAGCCGAACATGGACTGCGAGCAGACCACATGGTCGCCGGCCTTGAGGACCGTGAGCGCCACCAGCAGGATGGCCGACATGCCGGTGCTGGTGGCCACGGCGCATTCGGTGCCCTCCATGGCGGCCAGGCGGCGCTCGAAACTGGTGACGGTGGGATTGGCCGTGCGGCTGTAGGTGTAGCCCGCCTCCTCATTGGCAAAGCGGCGCGCGGAGCTGGCGCAGTCGCTCTGCACGAAGCTACTGCTCAGGTACAGGGCTTCGCTGTGCTCGCCCCACTGGCTGCGCTCCACGGCCTCACGCACGGCCAGGGTGTCGGGGTGCAGGCCCGGGGGCAGGGATTTCTCGGTCACGGTGACAATCCTTATTCAAGAATAGGAGCTGCGTGCGCTTGTTGCACGGTGGTTTGAATCAACTTCTCTTATGAAACCGCCCATTGACAGGCGCAAGGCGCTCACTTTTTTCCGTCTGCGCCGGCAGGCTACTCCTGGGCGTTGGGCAGCGACAGGCGCGAGGTGTCTTCCTCGTCATCCTCGCCGCCGCGCTGGCGCCCCTCGTTCAGGGCCGTCACTTCCTCGTCGGAGATGTCGCCGGTGATGTACAGGCCGTCGAAGCAGGAGGCCTCGAAGCCCTGCACGCCCGGGTTGATCTTGCCCACGGCCTGCTTCATGGCCGCCACGTCCTGGTAGATCAGCGCGTCGGCGCCTATCACCTGGCGGATTTCTTCCTCGGTGCGGTCGTGCGCCACCAGTTCGGCGCGCGTGGGCATGTCGATGCCGTACACGTTGGGGTGGCGCACCGGCGGAGCGGCCGAGGCCAGATACACCTTGACCGCGCCGGCGTCGCGCGCCATCTGCACGATCTCCTTGGAGGTGGTGCCGCGCACGATGGAGTCGTCCACCAACAGCACGCGCTTGCCCTTGAACTCGCTGGCGATGGCGTTCAACTTCTGGCGCACCGACTTCTTGCGCGTGCCCTGGCCCGGCATGATGAAGGTGCGGCCGACATAGCGGTTCTTCACAAAACCTTCGCGGTAGGGCAGGCCCAAGAGCTGCGCCAGCTGCATGGCGCTGGGGCGGCTGGATTCGGGGATGGGGATGATGGCGTCGATCTGGCTCGGTGGCACGGTGGAGACCACACGCTTGGCCAGCGTCTCGCCCATGTTCAGGCGCGCCTGGTAGACCGAGATGCCGTCCATGATCGAGTCCGGACGTGCCAGGTAGACATACTCGAACACACAGGGATAGAGGCGCGGTTGCTGCGCGCACTGCCGGGTTTGCACGGTGCCGTCCAACTGCACGAATACGGCCTCACCCGGCGCGATGTCGCGCTCGAGCCGGTGCAACGTGCCTTCCAGGGCCACCGACTCGCTGGCCAGCATCACCGTGCCGTCAGCGCCCCGGCCCATGCACAGCGGACGAATGCCGAACGGATCGCGAAAGGCCAGCAGGCCATAGCCGGCAATCAGTGCCACCACCGCATACGAGCCCTTGATGCGCTGGTGCACGGCGCGCACGGCGGCAAACACGTCGTCCGTGGTCAGCGATGCGCCGCTGCTGGCGCGCGCCAACTCGTGGGCCAGCACGTTGAGCAGCACCTCGGAGTCGCTCTCGGTGTTGGTATGGCGGTGGTCAGTCTCGGCCAGCTCGCGGCGCAGCTGCTTGGCGTTGGTCAGGTTGCCGTTGTGCACCATGACGATGCCGAACGGCGCGTTCACGTAGAACGGCTGTGCCTCCTCCTCGCTGGCCGCGCTGCCCGCGGTGGGGTAGCGCACCTGGCCCAGGCCTATGCTGCCGGGCAGCGCGCGCATATTGCGCGTGCGGAACACGTCGCGCACCATGCCCTTGGCCTTGTGCATGAAGAACTTGCGCCCCTCCTGGGTGACTATGCCAGCGGCATCCTGCCCCCGGTGCTGCAGCAGCAGCAAGGCGTCATAGATCAGCTGATTCACAGGGGCGGTGCTGACGACGCCGACGATTCCACACATAGTTCGCGTTCCATTTTCAATGGCGGGAGACTTCCCGCCGACAACCATTGACTGCCCGCTGGCAGCAGCGCCCTCGCTACGACGGCAGATGCCGCCCCAGCTCCTCGGGCAGCACGGGCCGCATGCCCTTGAGCGCCACCTGCAGCCAGGGCGCCAGCTGCGACTGCCGCCACCAGGGCGCATCTTGCACCTGCAGCCAGCCGGCGACCAGCGCCACGACCAGCAGCAGCAGCAGGCCACGCAGCACGCCAAACAGCGCCCCCAGCGCCCGGTCGGCCGGCCGCAGGCCGACGGCATCGACAAGCTTCTTGAGCAGCCAGGCCAGCAGGCCGCAGGCAAACACCGCGGCAACAAACACCACCACAAAACCGGCCACATGGCGCCATGCGGCATCCGCCTCGCCCATGGGCAACCAGGCCCCGGCGGCATCGGCAAACCACTGCGCAGCAAAGAATGCAACGACCCAGCCAGCCAGCGACAACAATTCGAACACCAGGCCGCGCCACGCGCCAATCAACAGCGACGCGGCCAGCACCGTCAGAAACACCCAGTCCAGCGCTGCCATCGCCATCCATCCAGAGCCGGTGGCTTGTTACAACGCCAGCACGGAAGCCGACAGGCCAGCGCTCTTGACGCGCCCCACGGCCTTGTCGGCCTCGGCACGGCTGTCAAACGGCCCCAGACGCACGCGCGTGCGCTTGCCGTCCTTGGTGTCCACCACCTGGGTATAGGTCTTGAGGCCCGAGCGTTCCAGCTTCTCGCGCACCTCGCGCACCTTGTCGGCATCGGCAAAGGCACCCACCTGGACGATGAAACGGCCCTGATCGGCCGCAGCCGCGCTGGCGGCCTGCGCCGGCTGCTGGCCCCGACCTTCGAGCAGGGCCCGGGCGCGGGCCGCGTCATCCGGGCGTGCCGGCTTGGCGTCGGGCTTGGGTTCGGGCTTGTGCTCCACCTTGGGCTCGGGTTTCGGCTCGGCTTTCGGTTCCGGCCGGGGAGCGGGCTTGGGCTCAGTCCTGGCTTCAGGTTTGGCCTCGACCTGCGCGGCGGGTTCTGCGCGACTGCTGGTACCGATCACTTCCTCGCCAGCGTCCAACCCGGCCGCAGCCGGCTCTGGCTTGGCCCTGGGCTCGTCCTGGCTGGCGCCCTTGCCTGGTACCGCCAGCGGGGCGACCTTGTTGCGATCGGGAATGTCGATGGCCACGTCCACCGCCACCGGGCGCGGCTGGGTGTCGAAAACCAGCGGAAAGCCGACCACGCCCGCCAGCACCAGCACGGCCGCGCCGATCAGGCGATGGCGCGCCCGGCGGCGCATGTCGTCGATGCTCTCGGCCTGTGCGGCTGCGCGCGAGCGCCGTGCGCCCTTGTTGCTGTCGGCCTGCGGCTCGGCACCGCCGGGCCAACGAAACTTGAAAAATGCCATGGAGTGTGGACTGGTTAGGCGTCCAGATGCTTGGCGTGCAGTCGGGGCACTCCGTTTTTGAGCACGCCGCCCACCGTGTAGAACGAACCAAAGACCACAATTCTATCAGTGGGGTCGGCCGCCTCGACGGCCGCACGCAGCGCCTCTTCGGGACTGGCGTGCAGGCTGGTTCCAGCCTTGCGGCCGGTGGCCGAAGCCGCTGGCAATGTACTCCACTTCTGCTGCAGGCCGGCCGCGCTCTCGGCGCGCGGCGTGGGCAGGTCGGTGAAATACCAGCGGTCGATGAGGGGGGCGATCTTCTCCAGCATGGGCGCCAGATCCTTGTCGGCCATGGCGCCAAACACGGCGTGCGTGGTCGGAAAGTAGCCCATGGCGTCCAGGTTCGCCGTCAGCGCCGCCACCGAATGCGGGTTGTGCGCCACATCCAGCACCAGGGCCGGCTGGCCGGGCACGACCTGGAAGCGCCCGGGCAGCTCCACCCGCGCCAGCCCCAGGCGCACCGCCTGCGCCGTGACCGGCAGGCGCTGGCGCAGCGCCTCCAGCGCTGCCAGCGCGCCCGAGGCGTTGATGAGCTGATTGGCCCCGCGCAGCGCCGGATAGGCCAGGCCGGCATAACGCCGCCCGCGCCCGGCCCAGGACCATTGCTGCTTGTCGCCCGAATAGTTGAAGTCCTGCCCGAAGCGCCACAGGTCGGCGCCGATTTGCTGCGCCTGATCGATCACGCTTTGCGGCGGCAACGGGTCGCTGACCACCACCGGTCGGCCGGCACGCATGATGCCGGCCTTCTCGCGCCCGATCGATTCACGGTCTGACCCGAGAAACTCCACATGGTCGATGTCCACGCTGGTGATCACGGCGCAGTCGGCGTCGATGATGTTGGTGGCGTCCAGCCGCCCGCCCAGGCCGACCTCCAGAATGGCCACATCCAGGCCCGCCTGGCTCATGAACCGCAGGATGGCCAGAGTGGTGAACTCGAAGTAGGTCAGCGACACCTCGGTCCCGGCTTCCGTCCGGGCGCGCTCCACGGCCTCGAAATGCGGCAGCAGCGCTGCGGCAGCGACGCTGTCGCCGCGCACGCGGCAGCGCTCCTCGAAATGCACCAGATGCGGCGATGAATACACCCCGGTGCGGTAGCCGGCCTCCATGGCCACGGCCTCCAGCAGGGCGCAGGTGGAGCCCTTGCCGTTGGTGCCGGCGACGGTGATCACCGGGCAGTCAAAGCGCAACGCCAGCCGGCGCGCCACCTCGCCCACGCGGGCCAGGCCCATGTCGATATTCTTGGCATGCAGCCGCTCGCAATGCTCGAGCCAGCCTTGCAGTGTCTGGGGATAGGTTTGCATAGAGCCCGCGATTGTCGCCGAGCCGGCCATGGGCGATGATGCGCGCCCATGAGTACCCCCACCACGATCATCCTCTACGGCATTCCCAATTGCGACACGGTGAAGAAGGCGCGCGCCTGGCTCGCCGGGCAGAGCCTGGCCTACCAGTTCCACGACTTCAAGAAGCAGGGCGTGCCCGCGGAACGCCTGAGCGCCTGGATGGCCGCCGTGGGCTGGGACAGGCTGCTCAACCGCCAGGGCACGAGCTGGCGCAGGCTGGACGCTGCAGTGCAGTCCAGCGTGCAGGACGCCGCCAGTGCCGCCGCGCTGATGCGCGAACATGCCTCGGTCATCAAACGCCCGGTGGTCGAGTGGAACGGCACAGCCACGGGCCGCGTGACCGTGGGCTTCAAGCCCGAGACCTGGAACGAATTGCTGGCCGCCGGCTCCAAAACATAGGTCTTTACGCCAGATTTACCTGGCCGCCATGGCAGAAAAGCACACCCGGGTGAAACTGCCTGCGACCCTGGTGCGTTACAGGCTGACCGAAAGGAGCTTTCAGTCCATGAACAAGATCATCGTCCTTGCCACCCTCACCATGGCGGCCATGGCCAGCCAGGCCCAGGATCTGGGCCGCGTGCTGTCGGCCACCCCCATCACCCAGCAGGTGGCCGTGCCGCAGCAGGTGTGCGGCAACGAGACCATTTACAACGGGGCGCGCCCGACGACCGGCGGTGGCGCAGTGCTGGGCGCCATTGCCGGTGGCGCCGCGGGCAATGCCATTGGCAGCGGCGGCGGCCGCGCCGCAGCCACGGCCCTGGGCGTGATTGGCGGCGCGCTGCTGGGCAACCAGATCGAGAGCGGCCGCCCCGGCTACCAGAACGTGCAGCGCTGCACCACCGAGACCTACTACGACCAGCGCGTGATCGGCTACGACGTGACCTACGAATACGCCGGCCGCAGCTACACCACACGGACCCAGTCCGATCCCGGGCAGTGGATTCCGATTACCGTGCAGCCGGCCGTGCCGGGCATGTCCGGCTACACGCCGCCCGGCTACGCAGCGCAGAACGCCGGCGATCCCGGCTACGGTCACCCCGGCGCGGTCTACGGCACCCCGCCGGGCCCGCCGGCCTATGTGGTGCCGCCACCGGCGGTCTACGAGCACCGCTACCCCTATTACGGCCACTACCCCTATCGCCAGCCGCGCTACAACTACTGAAGATCCGCAGCCACCACAGGAGCCCTCCAGGGCTCCTTTTTTCATGGCGCAGCGCACGCCAGGGGGGCAGCGGCGCGCGCGGCCGGCCTAGAATTGCCGGTTTGTCCACCCCTCTTCAGTCACCACCCATGACCACCTCAACGATTGCTGGCGCCACGGTCAGCACCCAGGCCAATGTGTACTTTGACGGCAAATGCGTGAGCCACAGCCTGACGCTGGCCGATGGCACGAAGAAGTCGGTGGGCGTGGTATTGCCGTCCACGCTCACCTTCAACACCGGCGCGGCCGAGGTCATGGAATGCGTGGCCGGCGGCTGCGAATACAAGCTGGCCGGCAGCGATGCCTGGCAGACATCCGGCCCTGGCGACAAGTTCAGCATCCCCGCCAACTCCAGCTTCGACATCCGGGTCGATCAGGCCTATCACTACATCTGCCATTTCGCATGAGCATTTTTAGCCTGTAGCGCTTATCTATAAAGCGCTAACAGCTATCATTTTTGAGAGAACCTCCATGGCAACCATTTTGCAATCCCTGCCCGTCGGCCAAAAGGTCGGCATCGCCTTCTCCGGCGGCCTCGACACCAGCGCCGCGCTGCGCTGGATGAAGAACAAGGGCGCCCTGCCCTACGCCTACACCGCCAACCTGGGCCAGCCCGACGAGGACGACTACGACGCCATCCCGCGCAAGGCCATGGAATACGGCGCCGAGAAGGCGCGCCTGATCGACTGCCGCACCCAGCTGGCGCACGAGGGCATTGCCGCCATCCAGGCCGGGGCGTTTCACATCTCTACAGGCGGCATCAGCTACTTCAACACCACGCCGCTGGGCCGCGCCGTCACGGGCACCATGCTGGTCGCCGCGATGAAGGAGGACGATGTGCACATCTGGGGCGATGGCTCCACCTTCAAGGGCAACGACATCGAGCGCTTTTACCGCTACGGCCTGCTGACCAACCCCTCGCTCAAGATTTACAAGCCCTGGCTGGATCAGCAGTTCATCGACGAGCTGGGCGGGCGCGCCGAGATGTCGGCCTTCATGACGAAGGAAGGCTTTGGCTACAAGATGAGCGCCGAGAAGGCCTACAGCACCGACAGCAACATGCTGGGCGCGACGCACGAGGCCAAGGACCTGGAGTTTCTGAACAGCGGCATCCGCATCGTCAACCCCATCATGGGCGTGGCGTTCTGGCGCGACGATGTGCAGGTGTTGGCCGAGGAAGTCTCCGTCACCTTCAACGAAGGCCAGCCCGTGGCCATCAACGGCCGCGAAATTGACGACCCCGTCGAGCTATTCCTGGAGGCCAACCGCATCGGCGGGCGCCACGGCCTGGGCATGAGCGACCAGATCGAGAACCGCATCATCGAGGCCAAGAGCCGCGGCATCTACGAGGCCCCCGGCATGGCGCTGCTGCACATCGCCTATGAGCGCCTGGTCACCGGCATCCACAACGAAGACACCATAGAGCAGTACCGCCTGAACGGCCTGAAACTGGGCCGCCTGCTGTACCAGGGCCGCTGGTTCGACCCCCAGGCCATCATGCTGCGCGAGACCGCCCAACGCTGGGTGGCGCGCGCCGTCACCGGCACCGTCACGCTGGAGCTGCGCCGCGGCAACGACTACTCGCTGCTGAACACCGAATCGCCCAACCTGACCTACGCTCCCGAGCGCCTGTCGATGGAGAAGGTGGAAGACGCGCCGTTCAGCCCGCTGGACCGCATCGGCCAGCTGACCATGCGCAACCTGGATATTTCGGACACGCGCGACAAGCTGGGCGTGTACTCGCGCGCCGGCCTGCTGTCGCTGGGCGGCAATGCCGCGTTGGCGCAGCTGGAAGATGGCGCCAAGAAATAATGGTTAAACAAGGCTGCAGCGCTTATCCATCAAACGCTGGCAGCTATCAAAAAAGAACCGCCCCGCTGGCCCAAGCCGGGCGGTTTTTTCATGCCTGACGCGCCGCCCACTGTGCCCAGCCCTGGGCGCGCAGCACGCAGGCCGGGCAGTGGCCGCAGCCATGGCCCCAGGCATGCAGCCGGCCGCGCTCGCCCAGGTAGCAGCTGTGCGAGTCGCGCCGGATCAGCTCCACCAGCGCCGCGCCGCCCAGATCCTGCGCCATCTGCCAGGTGGCGGCCTTATCGAGCCACATCAACGGCGTCTCCAGCGTCAAACGCCTGTCCACGCCCAGACTCAGCGCCACCTGCAGCGCCTTCAGCGTGTTGTCGCGACAGTCGGGGTAGCCGGAATAGTCGGTCTCGGACATGCCGCCCACCAGCACATCCAGCCCGCGCCGGTAGGCCAGCGCCGCCGCCAGGGTGAAGAACAGCAGGTTGCGCCCTGGCACAA
This sequence comes from Alicycliphilus sp., assembly GCA_018054745.1. Lineage (GTDB taxonomy): Bacteria > Pseudomonadota > Gammaproteobacteria > Burkholderiales > Burkholderiaceae_C > Alicycliphilus > Alicycliphilus limosus. The sequence goes on along the minus strand of JAGPIX010000015.1, from coordinate 7,380 downwards.
AGGTGTTGGGCAGGCCGTCTGCCTGCATGGCAATCGTCACCTCGTCGGTCATGGCGCTGCCGCCCAGTTGCGCCAGCACATCCACGGTGAGCAGATGATCCGGCCCCAGCCGGCCCGGCCAGGCCATGGCCTGCAGGCCGGTGCACAGCCGCTCGCGGCAGTCGAGCTCGACACGGTGGCGCTGGCCGTAGTCAAAGCCCAGGGTCTCCACCTCGGCATAGCGCGTCAGCGCCCAGGCCAGGCAGGTGGCGGAATCCTGCCCGCCCGACAGCAGCACCAGTGCGCGGCGCGGCTGCACGGCGCTCATCGCGCGGCGGCCAGCGGCAGCGGATCCTGGCGCAGCCAGCGCACCACGGCGGCCAGCAGCACGCCATAGGCGGGCACGAACAACAGCAGACTCACCGCGAGCTTGATGACATAGTCCACCCAGGCAATCTCCACCCAGTTGGCCGCCATGAAGGCGTTGGAGCTGTGCCAGAACGCGATCGCAAAAAAGGCCGCCGTATCCAGTGCCTGGCCCACCACCGAGGCCGCGGCCGGCGCCAGCCACCAGACGCGGCTTTGTTGCCGGATGCGGTCGAACACCTGGATGTCCAGCAACTGCCCGAGCACATAGGCGGCAAAGCTGGCAAAGGCAATGCGAAAGACAAAGCTGTTGAAGTCAGCCAGGGCGCCCCAGCCATTGAAACCGCCCTCATGGAACAGCACCCCGACGATGTACGAGGCCACCAGCGCCGGCAGCATGGCGCGCGTGATCACGCGGCGCGCGCTGACCTTGCCGATGAGCCGCACCGTGAGGTCGGTGGCCAGAAAGATGAAGGGAAAGCTGAACGCCCCCCAGGTGCTGTGAAAGCCCAGCAGGTTGATCGGCAGCTGCACCAGGTAGTTGCTGGCGATGACGATGGCGATATGGAATGCCACCAGGAGGGAGAGATAGAGCGGCGCGCGCGACGGCGGTGCCTGCAGCGAGGTCATGGCAGTCCTTTTTTGTGGATGGGGGCGAGGGAACCCATGTTGACGAAATCGAGGGGCGCGATTATAGGCGGCGCGGCGCGCAGCAGTGGAACCTTGGCCCCCGCCCGCGCTCTAACAAATTGCCACAATCGAATGGGTATTGCGGCAGGAGGTTGCAGCCATGAGGAACATGAAACATTGGCAGGATCCGCTCAATGCGCTGGTCGGCGCCTGGTTGGTGCTATCGCCCTGGGCCATGGGCTTTGAGGCCCAGATGGCACCCACAGCCAGCAGCGTGGTCGTCGGCTTGGCCCTGATCGCTGCATCGCTGGGCGCCATGTTCGTGCCGCGCGCCTGGGAGGAATGGAGCCAGGCCGTGCTGGGACTGTGGATGATTGCCTCGCCCTGGCTGCTGGGCTTCAGCGCCCAGATGGATGTCATGCGCGTGGCCGTCGCCTCGGGCATCGTCGTGCTGGCCCTGGCCCTGTGGGTGTTGCTGACCGACAAGGAGTACAGCGCCTGGATGCACCACGGCCCAGCCCATTGACGCCATGCGTCACGAGAAAACCGCCCTCGGGCGGTTTTCTTTTGGGTATTTTTCGGCCATAACGCTTATCCATCAATCGTCAACAGCTATTTAAATATGAGTAAAAATTACACCACCACCGGCTCCGGCTCCAGCCGGATGCCAAAGCGCTCATAGACGCTGGTCTGTATCGCGCGCGCCAGCGTCATCACCTCACCGCCGGTCACGCTGTCATCCGGCGTGCCGCGGTTCACCAGCACCAGGGCCTGCTTGTCGTACACCCCCGCCTTGCCCACGCTCTTGCCCTTCCAGCCGCAGGCGTCTATGAGCCAGCCCGCCGCCAGCTTGATGCTGCCGTCCGCCATGGGGTAGTGCACGATCTTCGGGTCGCGCGCGATGATGTCCTGGCACTGCTCGGGCGACACCGTGGGGTTCTTGAAGAAGCTGCCGGCGTTGCCGATGACGGCCGGGTCGGGCAGCTTGGCGCGGCGTATCTCGCACACCCAGTCGAAGATCTGCCGCGCCGTGGGCCGCGCCACACCGGCCTCGATACGCTTCCTCTCCAGATCCAGGTAGCCCAGTTCAGGCGCCCAGTCCTTGCGCAGCAGAAAGCGCACATGGGTGATCACCGCCCGCCCCGCCAACCCCATGCCCCGGCCCCAGTGGCCAGGCAGGCCGGCGCCCTCCTGCTCGGCCAGCGGCGCGGCATGCTTGAACACCGAGTCGCGGTAGCCGAAGGCGCATTGCGCGGCGTCCAGCGTGAAGGGCTGGCCCGTGGCCAGGTCGATCGCGACCAGCGAATGAAAGCGGTCCTGCAGCTCCACGCCATAGGCGCCAATGTTCTGCACCGGCGCCGCGCCCACGGTGCCGGGGATCAGGGCCAGGTTCTCCAGCCCCGGCCAGCCTTGGGTCAAAGTCCAGTCCACGGTGTCGTGCCAGGGCTCGCCGGCGCCGGCCTCGACGATCCAGGCCTTGTCGGTTTCTTCCAGCAGGCGCCGGCCCTTGATCTCCATCTTCAGCACCACGGGCTTCACATCGCCCGTGAGCACGATGTTGCTGCCCCCGCCCAGCACAAACAGCGGCTGGCGCGCCAGGCGGTGGTCGGCCAGCAGCTCATGCACATCCTGCGCCGAGCGCACGCGCACCAACGTATGGGCGCGCGCGGCAATGCCGAAGCTGTTGTAGGGCTGCAGGGGGACGTTTTTCTCGACTAACATCGGCCGGATTGTCGCACCCGCCCCACTGGGCTGCGGGTTTGCCCCAGGTTTGACCAGAGAGTATTGCCATGCCGTCTTTTGATACCGTTTGTGAAGCCAACTTCGTCGAAGTGAAGAATGCCGTGGAGAACACGGCCAAGGAGATAGGCACGCGCTTTGACTTCAAGGGCACGTCGGCCGGCGTGGAGCTCAAGGACAAGGAGATCACGCTGTTTGGCGACGCCGAATTTCAGCTGCAGCAGGTCGAGGACATTCTGCGCGGCAAGCTCAGCAAGCGCAGCGTGGACGTGCGCTTCCTCGACGTGCAAAAGCCGCAGAAGATCGGCGGCGACAAGCTCAAGCAGGTGGTCAAGGTGCGTAACGGCATCGACAGCGAGCAGGCCAAGAAGATCCAGAAGCTCATCAAGGAAAGCAAGCTCAAGCTGCAGGCCGCCATTCAGGAAGAAAAGGTGCGCGTGACCGGCGCCAAGCGCGACGACCTGCAGGCGGCCATGGCGCTGATCCGCAAGGAAGTGGCCGACCTGCCGCTCACATTCGACAACTTCCGCGACTGACCTTCCCCGCACCATGCGCCCCCTGTTTGTCTGCCTGAGCACCGCGCTGGCGTTTTGCCTGCCGGCGCAGGCGCAGGACGTGGCCCTGGCCGGCATTCTGGGTGGCAAGGCGCTGCTCGTCGTCAATGGCAGCGCGCCGCGCGGCGTGGCGCCGGGCGAGTCCCACATGGGGGTGCAGGTTGTCTCTGTGGGCCGCGAGGATGCCGTGGTGGACAGTGCCGGCGGCCGGCGCAGCCTGCGCCTGGGCGAGGCGCCGGTGCGCGTCGGCGGCAGCGGCACGGGCCAGCGCGTGGTGCTGAAGGCCGATGCGCGCGGGCATTTCGTCAGCAATGGCCAGATCAACGGCCGCATCATGCAGTACATGGTGGACACCGGCGCCTCCACGGTCGCCATAGGCCGGCCCGACGCGCAGCGCATGGGCCTCAAGTTTGAGGAACAGGGCCAGAGCGTGCGGATGAACACCGCCAACGGCGTGGCCCAGGGCTGGCGCATGCGGCTCGATTCGGTGCGCGTGGGCGACGTGGAGCTGCGCGGCGTGGACGCCATCGTCACCCCCCAGCCCATGCCCTATGTGCTGCTGGGCAACAGCTTTCTGCGCGAATTCGAGATGAGCCGCAACGGCGACGAAATGATGCTGCTCAAGCGGCGCTGAACCACCCCACACAAACCACCCCGCCCATGACCGCACAGTCACCCGCCAACGCCCCGGATACGGTCGATAGCGAGTACGAAGACTTGCTGGGCCAGTGGTCGGATCTGGAGTCCGCGCTGTCGGTGCTGCTGGCGCGCCCGCGCAGCGTGCAGGACTTTGCGTTCAAGCTGCGCCAGTGCGACCGCTGGCTGCAGGACCTGGTGGCGCACGACATAGACGCCGCCCTGTACCTGATGTTCCAGCTCGCCGCCACCTCCAGCGTGGGCTACAGCGCCGCGCACGCCCTGGTGTGCGCCACGCTGTGCCACATACTTGGACACGAGCTGCGCCTGCCCGTGCAGGAGCGCGACAGCCTGGTGCGCGCGGCCTTCACCATGAACCTGGCCATGACGGCGCTGCAGGACGAACTGGCCCAGCAGCGCGAGCCGCTCACGCCCGCGCAGCGCAGCGCCGTCGATCAGCACCCGCGCGCGGGCCTGGACTTGCTGGAGGAGCTGGGCATCAGCGACGAGCTGTGGCTGGAGGTGGTGGGCCAGCACCACACGCCACAGCCCGAAGCCGACGCCCTGGCCGGCCTGTCGGCGCTGGAGCGGCTGACACGCATCCTTGGCGCCATAGACCGCTACGCGGCCATGATCAGCCCGCGCAAGTCGCGCGCCGGCCGCAGCGCCACCGATTCGGTGCGGGCCATCGTCGGCCAGGATGCCGACGTGCGCGACGAGGTCGGCCTGACCCTGGTGCGCACCGTGGGCCTGTGCCCGCCCGGCACCTTCGTGCGGCTTGACAATGGCGAGACGGCCATCGTGCTGCGCCGCGGCGAGCGCGCCAACTTTCCGCTGGTGGCCAGCGTCGTCGATGCCAAGGGGGAGCCGCAATCAGAACCCCGGCTGTACCACACGGAGCGCGGCCAGCAGCGCATTCAGGCGGCGCTGGCGCGCTCGGCGGTCACCGTGGAGCTGCCCTACCGCACCATGGTGCGCCTGGGGCTGTACGCGGCGCAGCGCAGCGCCAGCGTCTCGGGCTGATCAGGCCTTCTTTTTCAGGCCTTCTTTTTTGCCCCCAGGCGCGACTCCTTGCCCTGGATGAGCCGCTGAATGTTCGCCTTGTGGCGCCAGGCCAGCAGGCCCGCCATGACCACCATGGCCACGCCCAGCCGCGCATCGCTGTACCAGACCATGCCGGCGCCCAGAAAGTAAAAGAACGGCGCAAAAGCCGCCGCCACCAGCGACGCCAGCGAGGAATAGCGGAAGAAGAACGCAACGATGACCCAGGTCAGCAGCGTGGCCAGGCCCAGCCAGCCGCTTACGCCCAGCAGCACGCCCAACGCCGTGGCCACGCCCTTGCCGCCCTCGAAGCGGAAGAACACCGGCCACAGATGGCCGGCAAACGCCGCCAGGCCGACCATGGCCATAGTGCCCTCCTCCAACCCGAAGGGCGCGCCAAACCAGCGCACCAGGGCCACCGGCAGCCAGCCTTTGGCGGCGTCCAGCAGCAGCGTGACGACGGCCGCCGCCTTGGAGCCAGAGCGCAGCACATTCGTAGCGCCGGGGTTCTTGCTGCCATAGCTGCGCGGATCGGACAGGCCCATGGCGCGGCTGACGATGACGGCGAACGACAGGGAACCGAGCAAATAGGCAGCCAGGGTGGCGGCAAGGGACAGGAGGATGCTCACGGCAGACAAGGAAGGAGGAAACGAAGCGCCCTATTCTGCCAGCGCGCACTGCACGGTTTTCGCCTGCAGCAGCCGCACGCACACCTGTGGGTCGAGCTGCAACAGATAGCCGCGCCGCCCGCCGTTGATGGCGATGCGCGGCAGGCTCAAGATGCTTTCCTCGATGAACACCGGCATGTCCTTTTTGGTGCCGAAGGGCGAGGTGCCGCCCACCAGATAGCCGCTGTGGCGATTCGCCACCTCGGGCTTGCAGGGCTGTACATGCTTGGCGCCGATCTGGCGCGCCAGGTTCTTGGTGGAGACCTTGCGGTCGCCATGCATGAGCACGATCAGCGGCCTGGCGTCCTGGTCCTGCATCACCAGGGTCTTGACCACCATGTGCTCATCCAGGCCCAGCTGGCGCGCGGACTCGGCGCTGCCGCCATGCTCCACGTAGTCGTAGGGGTGCTCGGTGAACTCCACGCCCTGCGCGCGCAACAGCTGTGTGGCGGGGGTTTCGCTCACATGGGCGTTCTTGTCTTTCTTGGCCATATTCAAAAATCATAGCTGCTTGCGCTTTATGGATAAGCGCTACAGCCGTTTTTTTATTCAAATCATTGCCCGGGGTCGCGCAGCTGCCAGCGCAGCGCGTCCACGGCGGCCAGCAGCTCGGGGGACAGCACCGTGCCCCAGGCGTCCAGGTTTTCGTCCAGCTGTGCCAGCGTGGTCACGCCGATGATGGTGCTGGCCACGCGCCAGCTCTGGTAGCAGAAGGCCAGCGCCAGCTGCACCGGCGTCAGGCCATGGTCGCGCGCCAGCTGGTTGTAGCGGCGCGCGGCGGCCAGGGCCTCGGGCCGGCCCCAGCGCTGCTTGCGCACCGACTCGTAGCGGGCGATGCGCGCCTGCTGGGGCGCGCCGGGTTCATGCGGCGCATGCCGGTCGTACTTGCCGGTGAGCAGGCCAAAGCCGAGCGGCGAATAGGCCAGCAGCGACACCCCCAGGCGGTGGCAGCTCTCGTCCATGGCGTTGTCCCAGCTGCGGTTCACCAGGCCGTACGGGTTTTGCACCGACACCACCCGCGGCAGGCCATGCTGCTCGGCCAGGCGCACGAATTCATGCACGCCGTAGGGTGTCTCGTTGGACAGGCCGATGTGGCGCACCTTGCCGGCCTGCACCAGGGCGGCCAGCGCCTGCAGCTGCTCGCGGATGGAGGTTTGCGAGGTCTCCTGGGCGGGCTCGTAGTACAGCTGGCCGAACACCGGCACATGGCGCTCGGGCCAGTGGATCTGGTAGAGGTCTATGCAATCGGTCTGCAGGCGGCGCAGGCTGGCCTCGCAAGATGCCTGGATGTCGGCCGCCGTCATGCCACTGCCGGCGCGTATCCAGGGCATGCCGCGCGAGGGGCCGGCCACCTTGCTGGCCAGCACGATGCGGCTGCGCGCGCCGGGGCGGCTGGCAAGCCAGCGGCCGATGATGGATTCTGTGGCGCCGTAGGTGGCCGCGCGCGCGGGCACGGCGTACATCTCGGCCGTGTCGATGAAGTTCAGGCCGCGCTCCAGGGCGCGGTCGAGGATGGCGTGGGCGTCCTGCTCGCTCACCTGCTCGCCAAAGGTCATGGTGCCCAGGCAGATGGGGGTGACCTGCAAATCGCTTTGACCAAGGGGAATCGTATTCATGGGCTCTTCTTCAGGAAACAAGCGCCGCAGTGTACGGATTCGCCCCCGCCCGTGCAGGGCGCAGGCTCAGCGATGCAGATAGCGCAGCTGCGTGGGCGCAAGCCCCAGCCGCACCTGGGCGCCGGGAGGGAACATGGCGCCGCCCGCGTA
>JAGPIX010000205.1 GCA_018054745.1 Alicycliphilus sp. | reverse complement strand
CCGTCCGCGTTGGTGCGGCGCTCCAGGCGGTTGATGTGGCGCTGCTGGCGCTCCAGCCGCAGCTGCTCGCGCGGCGTGATCTGGCCCTGCTCCACGCCGTGGGTGATGCGATCGGACTGGCGCGCCTGCCGGTTGTCCACGCGCCCGGCCTGGTGCTCGGCCAGCGAGGCCGGCGCCTGGGCCAGGGCGGCGCCGGCCAGCACAGCCAGGCCAAGGGCGGCGACGACCGCGGCGCGCAGGGGTTTCAGGAAGTGGTTCATGCTCGGCTCCGGTGAGGGTGGTTGGCAACGGATCGGCCGATCCGCGCGCTGTTTGAACCCGCGACCGGCGGCGCGCTTACGGCGGCGCCGGCAAATCCGGGTACAACATGGGGACATTGCGTAAGAGACTGGCGCCTGGCGGGTTCAAGCCAGACAGCCCGATGGCCCCTCAGCAATCACCATGCCCCTCTTCCCCATTGCGCAAGGCATCCGCTGCTGGCTGCGCTGCGCCGCCGCCAGCGCGCTGCTGGCCTGTGTTGTGGCCCAGGCGGCCCCGGTGGCCGTGCCCGACGCGCAGGACTGGGCGCGCCTCACGCCCGCCGAGCGCCAGGCGCGCAAGGCCGAGATCCGGCGCCAGCTCGACCAGGCCTCGCCGGCCGAGCGCAAGGCCTTTCGCCAGCAGCTGCGCCAGCAGATCGAAGCGCTGACGCCCGCGCAGCGCCAGGCACTGATCCAGCAGACGCGCAAGGGCTGGTACAACCTGTCGGCCGACGAGCGCCAGCGCCTGATCGACGAGCGCCGCGAGCAGATCGAGGCCATGTCGCCGGCCGAGCGGCGCGAGCTGCTGCGCCAGCGCCGCGAGATGCTGCGCCGCTTGAGCCCCGAGGAGCGCACCGCCCTGCGCGACCGGCTGCCGGCACGTTGACCCATGCGCGACGCTCCCGCCAGCGGCGCCCTGGGCCGCTCCATCAGCAGCCTGGGGCAATGGGTCGGGCAGGCGCTGGGCGGGCGCGGACGCCAGCCGCCCGCGGCCGACCCCTGGGCGCTGTGGCAGGCCGCCCGCGCCGGCGACCAGGCCAGCGCCAGCGCGCTGGTGCGCCGCTTGAGCCCCCAGGCCTACGCCCTGGCCATGCAGCTGCTGGGCCGGCGCGAGGACGCCGAGGACATGGTGCAGGAGGCCTTTCTGCGCCTGTGGCGCGCGCGCGCCAGCGACGCGCATGGCGCCAGCCTGGCGACCTACTTCAACACCATCGTCATCAACCGCTGCAAGAGCTGGCTGGCGCGCCGGCGCGAGCTGAGCACCGACCCCGAGCAGCTGCTGGAGCTGGCCGACGCCAGCCAGGGCGCCGAGCCGCCCGGCGCCGACGCCCTGCCACCCATCAGCACGGCGGCGCTGGCGGCGGCCATGGCGCGCCTGAGCCCGCGCCAGCGCATGGCCCTGGCCATGTGGGCCTATGCCGACGCCGACGTGCCCGCCATCGCCCGCGCGCTGGAACTTGACGCCAACGCCGCGCACCAACTGTTGCACCGTGCCAAGGCCGCCCTGCGCCAGCACCTCAAGGAGCCAGCACCATGACCGCCCCACGCCCCGACACGCCCCCTGCCAACGCCGACCGCCGGCTGCGCCACAGTCTGCGCCAGGCGCTGGAGCAGGCGCCCGATGAGGGCCAGCAGGCGCTGCAGGCGCGCCTGCTGGCACAGTGGCGCCAGCAGCAGGCCGCCGCCCCCGCCCCGCATGGCCCGCTGGCCGTGCTGCAGGCCGGCTGGCGCCAGCACCCGCTGCTGTGCAAGAGCGCGCTGCTGGCGCTGACCGTGGCCGGCCTGCTGCTGGTCAAGCCCTGGGTGAGGCCGGACGCCGGCATGGACGAGCTGCTGCAGCCCGACGTGCTGTCGCTGATGACCATGGGCGAGCTGTAACCTGCCGCGCAACGACGCGGCCAGGCCACCGGGTGCTATCGCGCAACTGGTACTTGTGCATGGTTCGGTTACCTCTAAATTACACCTGTGCGCCATGCGGAGCATGGCGAACGCAAGAAATAGCCTTATAGAATCGATCCGGCGGACAACGGGCTCCGTTGAACCACCGTTATTCAGAACAGGCAATGGACACGCCCATTGCTTCGAGGGCAAACCGACATGCTGGACGTATTTTTCACCATTGACGTTGAGGTCTGGTGCAATGGTTGGAAGAACATCGATGAGCGATTTGCCAATGCGTTCGATAGATACATCTATGGCACCACTCCGCAAGGGCAGTTTGGATTGCCATACCAGATGAAGGTAATGAACGACCATGGCCTGACCAGCGTGTGCTTCATTGAACCCTTGTTTTCTGCACGATTTGGGCAGCAACCCCTTGATGAAATCGTCGCGCTGGTGTGCGAGGCGGGTCATGAACCGCAACTGCACATGCACCCCGAATGGGTGGATGAAGCCCGCACCCCGCTGCTGGAGGGTATGCAAGGCAAGCGACCCAACATGCGCGACTACACCGTGGCCGAGCAAACGTCGCTGATTGCAAGCGGATTGCAAATGCTGGAGCGAGCCGGTGCCCCGAATATCAATGCGTTTCGGGCCGGTAGTTTTGGTTTCAATCGCGATACGCTTGAAGCATTGGCAGCCAATGGCATCGCATACGACTGCAGTTACAACACCACCCTGTTCGGGCAGAGCAGCGGTGTCAGGCCAGGAGAAACCGTCTGGTGGCCTTTTGAATGCGCCGGAGTTTATGAATACCCGATGACTGTTTTTGACGATGGCACGGGCAAATTGCGCCACGTTCAGCTGACCGCCTGTTCTTTCGCTGAGATTGAGAAACTGCTGTGGACGGCACTGGAGGCAGGACACCAGTCTTTCGTGATGCTGTCACACAGTTTTGAACTACTCAATGGCGGGAGCAGAGACCGCTCCGATCCTGTGACCATCAACCGGTTCAGGAAGTTTTGCGCCTTCATGGAAAAAAACCGGGATTCATTTCGCATGCGTGGATTTCAGGGTATGCAACCTGAAGTGGCGGTTCAGCCCCCACCTTTGTTGCGATCTCCCATCTGGCGCACCGGCATGCGTATGGCGGAACAGGCCTACCGCCGAAGATATCGGTAAAAACACAGGCCTGTAATAACTACCGTCTTCGTGCTGTGAAGTGCTTGTTGGGTGGGTTATTCAGCGCGTCTTAAATTCTTTCGTCGAAACACGGCAAACCCGGCGATTGATGAAATGTGCTCAAGCGAGGGGCTGTGCTTGAATAAAGCGGCTTCGGTCGGGTTTCCATACACAATCCAGACATCGTGAACACGTGTTGACATGGACCTCTCCCAAGTCTTTAAGACCGGAGACATAATTTGTGCATCAAATGGATTGTAAAGATAGAGGACGGTTGCAGCATCAGGAGGCGCATAATCTCTTGCATCACCATGAATAACTTCCATGCGGTCTGTATTCGGCCATGAATTCGCTGCCGCCTCAATGTTTTTCTTGGCCAGCAAGTGAAGATTTTCTGAAAACTCCACCCCTATCACCT
>JAGPIX010000204.1 GCA_018054745.1 Alicycliphilus sp. | reverse complement strand
ACAGGTTGAGCCAGCGCGATGCCATAGGCCAGCTGATACGCATGCAGTACCAGCGCAATGAACAGGACTTTTCGCGTGGCAAGTTTCGTGTGCGCGGAGACACCATCGACGTTTTTCCGGCCGAGCACTCAGAGCTGGCCGTGCGCATCGAGCTGTTTGACGACGAGGTGGAGAGTCTGCAGCTGTTCGATCCGCTCACTGGGCGCGTGCAACAGAAGATTCCGCGCTTCACGGTCTACCCCAGCAGCCACTATGTGACGCCGCGCGACGTGGTGCTGGGGGCGGTGGAGACCATCAAGGAGGAGCTGCGCGAGCGCCTGGCTTTCTTTGCCGGGGAGGGCAAGCTGGTCGAGGCCCAGCGGCTGGAGCAGCGCACCCGCTTCGACCTGGAGATGCTCAGCGAGGTGGGGCACTGCAAGGGCATCGAGAACTACTCGCGCCACCTGTCCGGAGCGCAGCCGGGCGAGCCGCCGAGCACGCTCACCGACTACCTGCCGCCGGATGCGCTGATGTTCCTCGACGAGAGCCACCAGATGATCGGCCAGCTCAACGCCATGTACAACGGCGACCGCTCGCGCAAGACCACGCTGGTCGAATATGGCTTTCGCCTGCCCTCGGCGCTGGACAACCGGCCGCTCAAATTCGAGGAATTCGAAGGCCGCATGCGCCAGGTGATTTTTGTCTCGGCCACGCCGGCCGACTACGAGAAGCAGCATTCCGGCCAGGTGGTGGATCAGGTGGTACGGCCCACGGGGCTGGTCGATCCCGAGGTGGAGGTACGCCCGGCCACCCACCAGGTGGATGACGTATTGCAGGAGATTCGCCTGTGCGTGCAGCAGCGCCAGCGCGTGCTCATCACCACCCTGACCAAGCGCATGGCCGAGCAGCTGACCGACTATCTGTCCGACAACGGTGTCAAGGTGCGCTACCTGCACTCGGATGTGGACACGGTGGAGCGCGTGGAGATCATTCGCGACCTGCGCCTGGGGGCGTTCGACGTGCTGGTGGGCATCAATCTGCTGCGCGAAGGCCTGGATATCCCCGAGGTGTCGCTGGTGGCGATTCTGGATGCCGACAAGGAAGGCTTTTTGCGCGCCGAGCGCAGCCTGATCCAGACCATAGGCCGGGCGGCGCGCAATTTGCACGGAAGGGCCATCCTGTATGCAGACCGCGTGACCGACTCCATGAAGAAGGCCATTGGCGAGACCGAGCGTCGGCGTGCGCGGCAACTGGCCTACAACCAGGCGCATGGCATCACGCCGCGTGGCATCGTCAAGCAGGTGCGCGACCTGATCGACGGCGTTTACAGCGACAAGGCCGGTCAGGAGGCGCTGCGCCTGGAACAGGAGGCTCAGCGCCACGCCGAGCTCGACGAGATGTCCGAAAAGGACATTGCGCGCGAGATCAAGCGGCTGGAAAAACGCATGTTGGAGCATGCGCGCAACCTGGAGTTCGAGCAGGCGGCGCGCGTGCGCGACGAGCTGGCGCATCTGAAGGACAGGGTGTTCGGCGCCCATGGCGGCGACCAGGTGCCGGCGTAGTGACCTGGCGGGTGATTACGCGACTTTCCAGTCTATTTACCCGACAGAATTACTTGGGTTTGTGTTATACTCCCACAAACTACTCAACTAATCAGCCCATTACGCACGGGGGCCTCGGGGTGGCGGTTTCGGCCGCATGCCTCTGGAGGAGGGCGCGGAGGGTGCCCAGGCGTGGCCTCATGGCGCGCCTTGTGCGTTTCTCTAAAACGAACACGCCTAGACCCTAGGCAAGGAGCTTGGAATGCGACTCACCACGAAAGGCCGTTTTGCGGTCACCGCCATGATTGATTTGGCCCTGCGCCAGAACAACGGCCCCGTCACGCTGGCTGCCATCAGCCAGCGTCAGCAGATCTCGCTGTCGTACCTGGAGCAGCTGTTTGGCAAGCTGCGCCGCCACGAGCTGGTGGAGTCCACGCGCGGTCCCGGTGGCGGATATACGCTGGCGCGCAAGGCTGGCGACATCACCGTGGCCGACATCATCGTCTCGGTGGACGAGCCGATTGATGCCACCCAGTGCGGCGGCAAGGAAAACTGCCTGGGCGAGGCCGGCCGCTGCATGACGCACGACCTGTGGGCCACGCTGAACCAGCGCATGGTCGAGTTTCTGGATTCGGTCACGCTGCAAAAGCTGGTGGACGACCAACTCGCCAAGGGCATCCAGATCGAGGACAGGCCCGTTACGCGCCGCGCGATTTCCACCACGCCGGTGGTCAAGCCGATCCGCGTGAATGCGCCCAACTCGGTGTTTGCCCTGGGCAACGCATTCGCCAAGTCCTGAGAGCCTGAGCCGGCCGTTGGCAGGCCCAGGCCTGCGCCGGGCCGTGACCCGTATTACCTTGTTTGACTTCTGACTCGCGCCAGCCAGAGCCCTGTACTTGAGCCAGCCATGGATATGACACCGCATTTCCCCATTTACCTAGACTACGGCGCCACCACGCCCGTCGATCCTCGCGTCGTGGACGCCATGGTTCCCTGGCTGCGTGAACATTTTGGCAACGCCGCTTCGCGCAGCCACGCCTGGGGCTGGGAGGCCGAGGAGGCCATCGAGAAGGCGCGCGGCCAGGTGGCCGACCTGATAGGCGCTGACCCGCGCGAGATCGTCTGGACCAGCGGCGCCACCGAGTCCATCAACCTGGCCTTGAAGGGTGCCGCCCAGTTCTACAAGACCAAGGGCAAGCACCTGATCACCCTGAAGACCGAGCACAAGGCCGTGCTCGACACCATGCGTGAGCTCGAGCGCCAGGGCTTCGAGGTGACTTACCTGGATGTCAAGGAAGACGGCCTGCTGGATCTGGATGCCCTCAAGGCCGCGATCCGTCCTGACACCATCCTGATCAGCGTGCTGTTCGTGAACAACGAGATCGGCGTGATCCAGGACATTCCCGCCATCGGCGCCCTGTGCCGCGAAAGGGGCATCCTGCTGCATGTGGATGCGGCCCAGGCCACCGGCCGGGTCGAGATCGACATGGCCAGCCTGCCCGTCGACCTGATGAGCATGACGGCGCACAAGACCTACGGCCCCAAGGGCGTGGGTGCGCTGTATGTGCGCCGCAAGCCCCGCGTGCGCCTGGAAGCGCAGATCCACGGCGGCGGCCATGAGCGCGGCATGCGTTCGGGCACCCTGCCCACGCACCAGATCGTGGGCATGGGCGAGGCCTTTCGCATCATCAAACAAGAGATGCACGAGGTGAACGCCAAGGCGCGCGTGCTGCAGCAGCGCCTGCTCGACGGCCTGAAGGACATCGAACAGGTATTCATCAACGGCAGCCTGGAGCAGCGCGTGCCGCAGAACCTGAACATGAGCTTCAACTACGTCGAGGGTGAGTCGCTGATCATGGGCATCAAGGGCCTGGCGGTGTCCAGCGGCTCGGCCTGCACCTCGGCCAGCCTGGAGCCCAGCTACGTGCTGCGCGCCCTGGGCCGCAGCGACGAACTGGCGCACAGCAGCCTGCGCATGACCAT
>JAGPIX010000203.1 GCA_018054745.1 Alicycliphilus sp. | reverse complement strand
ACGCCTCGGCACGCGGCCGCCAGAAGGTCGAGACGGCCAAGCGCGACGCGCGTTGATGCGCTGGGGGCGGCCGTATTTATTGATCAAATCGGCCGCCAGCGCTTGTCTGACAAGCGCAAGCAGCTATGAATCAAGGAGCAAAGCCGCCCAGCACGCCGAGCGCGAACGGCAGGCTGGCCACGCCCAGCACGGTCGACAGGGTGACCAACCCGGCCACGTACGGCCCGTTGTAGCCCATGCGCGCGGCCAGCACGTAGCAGCTCGATGCGGTGGGCAGCGCGGCGAAGGTGAGCAGGATGGTGGTCTCGGCCGCGCCCAGGCGGAAGGCGCGCGCCAGCAGCCAGGCGATGACGGGCGACAGCAGGTGCCGGATGGTCAGCACGCTTGCGCCCAGCAGCTTGCCGCGCGCCAGGCTCTGGAACTGCATGCCCGCGCCGGCGGCCATCAGCCCCAGCGCGATCGAGGCCGCGCCGATGCGCGTGACCGTGGGCGCCAGGAATTCGGGGATCGAAAAACCCAGCAGATTGGCCACCAGCCCCGACGCGGTGGCGATGATGAGCGGGTTGCGCACGATCTCGCCCATGAAGCCGCGCTGCGCGTGCCGCGTCATCGGCCACACGGCGCCCACGTTGAACAGTGGCACGCACACGCCGATCAGCACCGCGATCAGCTGCAGGCCTTGCGCGCCCAGCAGCCGCTCGGCCAGCGCCAGGCCGATGAAGGAGTTGAAGCGGAAGGCGACCTGCGCGCTGGCCGCGTGGTCGCGCCGGTCGATCCAGCGGCCCAGCAGCGGCACATGGGGCAGCGCATAGGCCAGCGCGATGCCGGTGATGCCCAGCGCCAGGCCGGCGCCCATCAGGCCCGAGGCGGCCTGCAGATCCAGCGGCGTGCGCACGATGGACTGGAACAGCAGCACCGGGAACAGGAAGTAATACACCAGCCCCTCCACCGCCTGCCACACCGGCCGGTTGAGCGCCGTGTGCCGGCACAGCAGGTAGCCGATGACGATCAGCGAGAAATCGGGGAAGAGAAGCTGGGCGTAGTACACGCGGGTGACGGGCTGGCTGGGCCGCGGGTGCGGCGAGGAAGGGCGCGCTGCGCCCGGGCGCGGCGATTATGGGGGATGGCAAGGTCTGGCGCGGGCGGGAGGCGGGCCGTTAAGCGCGGTTTCATACGGGTTTGGCGTTCAAGGCAAAGACCAATGACCGCGCCTGGCGCCGCATGACGAATGACCAAGGCGCCATTTGTCATTGAAGCGCAGCGAAGTCATTCGTCATTCGTCATTTCTTGAAAGCGGGTTCGTATCAACGCCCCGGCCGGCCAAAACAGGCGATAGCCATTTGGCGCCACACGGCAGTTTGAAAAAAATAGCTGCTTGCGCCCGTTATTCAGGCGCTGAAGGCGTTTTTGACCATGCAAAAAACAGGCAAGGTCCCCCCTTTATCTTGCTTGAACCCGCACCGGGGCCGCCCGCGGGCGCCCCGTGCCGCGCCGCTCAGCCGCCCACGGGCGTGTTCAGGTAGATCGGGCCGCCGGGGCCGACCGGCCAGCCGAGCCAGAACCACACCAGCAGGAAGATCGTCCAGCACACGCCGATGGCGATGGAGTAGGGCAGCAGCGCGGCGATCAGCGTGCCGATGCCCATCTTCCTGTCGTACTTCTGCGCCAGCCCCAGCACCAGCGGAAAGTACGGCAGCATCGGCGTGATGGGGTTGGTGATGGAATCGCCCACGCGGTAGATCATCTGCGTGAACGCCGGGTGAAAGCCCAGCAGCATCATCATGGGCACGAAGATCGGCGCCAGGATGGCCCACTTGGCCGAGGCGCTGCCGATGAAGATGTTGACGATGGACGACAGGATGACCACGCCGACGATCAGCACCATGCCGTGCTGGTTCTGCAGCAGTTCGGCGCCCTTCACCGCGATGATGGTGCCCAGGTTGCTCCAGTTGAAGAAGGCCAGCATCTGCGCGGCGAAGAACACGATGACGATGAAGCCGCCCATCGACGCCATCGAACTGGTCATCATCCCCGCCAGGTCGCCGCCGCTCCTGATCTTGCCGGCCACCAGGCCGTACACCAGCCCCGGCACGAAGAAGAACAGCGTGATGATCAGGCCGATGCCGTTCATCAGTGGCGAATCCTGGATCAGGCTGCCGGTGGTGGCGTTGCGCAGCAGGCCGTTGGACGGAGTGCTGAGCGCCAGCAGCACGCCCACCACCGCCAGCAGCGACCAGTTGGCCGCGCGCAGCGCCTTGATCTCCTGCGGCGTCAGCGCGGCCTGCTCTTGCGACACGAACTCGGGGTTGTCGTAACGCCCCAGGCGCGGGATGCCCACTCGCGTGGCCACCACCCACACCACGGCCGTCAGCATGAAGGTGGAGGCGGCGACGAAGTAGTAGTTCATCGCCGTGTTGGTCTCCACGCTCGGGTCGACCAGCGCCGCCGCCGGTGCGGTGAAGGCCAGCACCAGCGCGTCCGACATGCCCAGGATCAGGTTGGCCGCAAAGCCCCCCAGCGCCGCCGCATACGCCATGGCCACGCCGGCCACCGGGTGCAGCCCCAGCCGCAGAAACACCATGGCCGCCAGCGGCGGCAGCACGATGGGCGCGGCGTCGCCGGCCACGTTGCCCAGGATGGCCACGAAGATGATCACCGGAATGATGAAAGCCTGCGGCGCGCGTTCGATCACACGGCGCATGGCCACTTCGAAGTAGCCCGTCTTCTCGGCCACGCCGATGCCCAGCATCACCACCAGCACCAGGCCCAGCGCCGGGAAGGCACCGAAGTTCTTCACCGCCTCCGACAGGATGCGGCGCAGCCCGTCGGCGCTGAGCAGGTTGACCGCAGCCACCGTCTTGCCCGTGGCCGGGTTGGTCACCGACACGCCCGCCGCCGCCGCCAGCCACGAGGCGATCAATACCAGCGCGCAGATGGCGATGAAGATCATCACCGGATCGGGCAGCTTGTTGCCGATCTTCTCGACGCCGTCGAGAAAGCGGTCCACCAGGGTGCGGCGCGGTGCCGGGGCGGTCGGGTTGGTCATGGCAGCTCTCTTCTTGTTGCTTCGCCAGTGCGCACAGGCTAGGGGAAATCCCCGTCGCTCCGGGCCGCGAACTGGCGTTGTATGTGTGTATTCTTGTTGATTGCCCGCCTCAGCCGCATTGCACGGAATCAAGAGGTTCATTCAATTTCTCAGGAGTTTAGCCCTTATGCAACGTCGCCACGTGATCGCGTTGGCTGCCGCCGTCGCCAGCCTGACAGCCGGCACCGCCTTTGCCCAGGCCTATCCCAACAAGCCGATTCGCCTGATCGTGCCCTTCGCTGCCGGCGGCACCACCGATATCATCGCGCGCGTGATCTCCGAGCCGCTGGGCAAGGCCCTGGGCCAAACCGTGGTGGTCGACAACAAGGGCGGCGCCGGCGGTGCCATTGGCGCCACCGAGGCCGCGCGCGCCGCGCCCGACGGCTACACGCTGAGCGTGGCCACCGTGTCCACCACCGCCGCCA
>JAGPIX010000202.1 GCA_018054745.1 Alicycliphilus sp. | reverse complement strand
CCCTGATTAGGCACATACCTCAGACTGTGCCGCGAGCCCTCACCCCAACCCTCTCCCAGAGGGAGAGGGAGTAAAGCCGGCGCAACCGGTCGCCCTCGCCCCTTTGGGGAGAGGGAGGGGTGAGGGGCCTCTGCGATATGTGCATAGTCAGGCAAAAAACGGATCTAGCGCTTAACTATCAATCGCAATAAGCTATCGTTTTTATAGTTCTGCCGACAGCAAGCGGCGCGGAAAGAAGCTACCCATGTCTGCATCTCCTTACTTCAGCGGCCGCCATGTCTTCGTTGCCGGCGGCACCAGCGGCATCAACTTGGGGTTGGCCCAGGCGTTTGCGCGCGCCGGTGCCCATGTCACGGTCATCAGCCGCTCGCCGGACAAGGTACAGGCGGCTGCCGATGGCCTGCGTGCCCTGGGCGCCCAGGCGCTCGGCATCAGCGCCGACGTGCGCGACCCGGCGGCGGTGGAGGCCGCGCTGCGCCAGGCCCATGCGCGTTTTGGCGATATCGATGTGCTGATCTCCGGCGCGGCCGGCAACTTCATCGCGCCCGCGGCCGAGCTGTCGCCCAATGGCTTCAAGACGGTGGTGGACATCGACCTCAACGGCACCTTCCATGTGCTGCGCCTGGCCTATCCGCTGCTGAAAAAACCGGGCGCCAGCATCATCAACATCTCGGCCCCTCAGGGCGTGAACCCCACCATGTACCAGGTGCACGCCTGCGCCGCCAAGGCCGGCATCGACATGATGACGCGGGTGCTGGCCATGGAATGGGGCGGGGCGGGCGTGCGCGTGAATGCCATCGCGCCCGGCCCGATCGCCGATACCGAGGGCATGCGCCGGCTTGCCCCATCGCCCGAGGCGCTGGCGAAGGCGGTGGCCAGCGTGCCGCTGCAGCGCATGGGCACGCTGCAGGATGTTGCCCACATGGCGCTGTTCCTGGCCTCGCCCCAGGCCGGCTATGTGACCGGCGCCGTGATTCCGGTCGATGGCGGCGCCGCGCTGGGCGGCGGGCGCGACATGCGCGCGTCTTACCAGCCGCGCGGCGCGTAGGCGAGAATCCCCGACTTTTCCCAAGACCCCCCATGAACATGGAAGCAGATGCCAAACTGGTCAGCGCCCTGGTGCGTGGCGTCTCCATACTGCGCTGCTTTTCCAGCAAGCGCCAGGAGCTCAGCGCCCGGGAGCTGATGGAGCTGACCGGCCTGCCCAAGCCCACCCTGTTCCGCCTGACCGAGACCCTGTGTGAATTGGGTTTGCTGCGTTTTTCGGAGCGCCTGTCCAAGTACGTGCCTGCGCTGGGCCTGCTGCAGCTGTCGTCGCCGGTGCTGGCGCGCATGGCCCTGCGCCAGTTTGCGCGCCCGCACATGCAGGCCCTGGCCGACCTGACCGAGGGCCAGGTGCAGCTGGCCGTGGGCCACCGGCGAGAGCTGTGCCTGGTGGAGCTGGCCAATGGCATGGGCAACACCGTGTTCCGCCCCGAGGTCGGAGTGCGGATGTCGCTGTCGCGCACGGCCACTGGCCGTGCCTACCTGCTGGCCATGGCCGAGGACGAGCGCCGCGCCTACGTGCGCGATCTGCAGGCCAGCGACCCACAGCGCGCTAGCGCGCTGGAGCAGCGCCTGGCGGACGCGCGCGACGACCTGGCGCGCCACGGCTTCTGCCGCAGCCATGGTGACCTGCACAGCGAGATCGAATCCATCGCCGTGCCCATGAGCGCGCCGCAGGACGGCGAGCTGTGGGTGTTTGCCGTGTCGGTGCCGGTGTACAGCCCGCTCTACGCCAAACTGGAAGCCGACCTGGGGCCGCGCCTGCGCACCCTGGTGCGGTCGGTGGAAAGCGTACTTGGTGTTTAGACACGAGACCTTATGAAGGTATTGGACAGCGTTCGCGTGCTCGAGATCGGTGGCCTGGGGCCGGGGCCGTTTTGCGCCATGCATCTGGCGGACCTGGGCGCCGACGTGATCTCGGTGGTGCGCGAGGCGCCCAACGCAGGCCCCACCGGCAACCTGCTCAACCGCGGCAAGCGCTCGGTGTTTGCCGATTTGAAGACCGACGACGGCCGCCGCCTGGTGCTGGATCTGGTCAAGGACGCCGACGCGCTGATCGAAGGCATGCGTCCCGGCGTCATGGAGCGCCTGGGCCTGGGGCCCGCCGACTGCCACGCCGTCAACCCGCGCTTGGTCTATGGCCGCATGACGGGCTGGGGCCAGAGCGGCCCGCTGGCGCCGCGCGCCGGGCATGACAACAACTACGCGGCCGTCAGCGGTGCGCTGTGGGGCAGCAGCCCGGCGGGCGCGCGGCCGGTGTCGCCGTTTGCGGTGCTGGGCGACATAGGCGGCGGCGCGCTCTACCTGATGACGGGGCTGCTCGCGGGCATCGTGCAGGCGCGCGCCACGGGGCGCGGCACGGTGGTGGACGCCGCCATCGTTGATGGCGCGGCGCACATGCTGAACCTGAACCTGAGCGCGCGCGAGAAGGGCCTGGTGGCCGACCAGCGCGGCCACAGCATCCACGACAGCGCGCCGTTCTACGAGACCTATGTCTGCGCCGACGGCGAGCACATCACCATAGGCTCCCTGGAGCCGCAGTTCTACGCGCTGCTGCTGCAGACGCTGGGCCTGGCCGAGGACGCCGACTTTTCCGGCGCGCAATGGGACAAGGCCGCCTGGCCGCAGCGCCGCGCGCGCCTGGCCGCGCTGTTCCTGCGCCAGCCGCGCGCGCACTGGCAGGCATTGCTGGAGCCCACGGACGTGTGCTTTGGCTCCGTGCTCAGCCCCCTGGAGGCCGCGCAGCACCCGCACCTGCGCGCACGCGGCGTGTACGGCGAGCAGGGCGGCGTGCTGCAGGCGGCGCCGGCGCCACGCTTTGATGGCGCGGCCTACGCGCCGGGCGAGATATGCGCCAGCGGCGCGCACACCCGGGCGGTGCTGGAGGGCTTGAACGCCGACGGCGCTTGGCGTGCGCGCTCAGCGCCGCAATAGCGGCGACGCCGGCAGAAGCCTGGACGCCGCTGTGGTCAGCGGCTCCAGTTCAGCACAGCAACCGGCGATCCTTACCGCATCATGAACGCAGTGTGCGGCGCGTCTTGGATGGGTTACTGAACGGCGCCCCGGCGGCGGCGGTTGTGTGAGGCTTGTCTGAAGCCGAATGCTGCCAGTGCCAACCCAACCAACGCCAGCGTCGAAGGCTCAGGCACTTCTGTGGTGATTGGAGTCATCGTGCCAGTGAAGCGTCCGTCTCCGACGAACGACAACCCCGTAATGAAAGCGGTTGTTGACAAAGGGTTGATGCCGGCACTGGTTTCTATGCCCAAGATGCGGAACCGGTCAACACCATTTCCGCCAAAAAAGTGCTGAATGCCGTCTTGCAGAACCGTGGAGAACAGCCAATCCGTTCCGTCCCAAAGATACAGATCAAAAAGACCATCCCCAATATTTGGTAGGGTTACGCTCGCAAAATTTGGATCGCCAGCGCCTATTTGATAGTCGTAACCGATGGCGATGAGAGGGTCAATTAGA
>JAGPIX010000087.1 GCA_018054745.1 Alicycliphilus sp. | reverse complement strand
CGCCCTGGGCGTGCGCCAGATAGACCTCCAAATCCTGCGCCGCCTGCAGCGGCCGCCCCAGTTCCGCCTGTGCCAGGCCGCGGTCGCGCCATTCTTCCCAGGCGTCGGGCAGCAGGGTGATCAGCCTGTCCTGCACGGCCACGGCATGCTGCCAGTCCAGGCGCGTGCGGTGAATTTCCTTGAGGTTGCGCAGCATCCGCGCCAACATGTCGCGCGCGCTGGCGGCCTGCAGGTACAGGCCCAGGGGCACCTCCTCCTGGACCGCGCCCTGACGCTGGCGAAAAGGCTCCAGGCGCTCAGTCAATGCCTCGCGCGAGAGGGCGTGGCCCGAAACCGGATCGAGCACCGCCTGCCCGCCCGGCAACAGCACCTTGACCAGAAAATGCCCGGGGAAGGACACCCCATACGCCTTCAGTCCCACAGCCTGTGCCAGCTCCAGCCACAACAAGGCCAGCGATATCGGAATACCACGCCGGGTGCTCAACACCACATGCAGGTAGCTGTTGTCGGGCGCGTAGTAGTCGTTCAGATTGGCGCTAAACCCCAGCTCACCATAGAAAAAGCGATTCAGAACATTGAGCCGCTGCAGCGGCTGCGCGTCTTGCGGCATGCGGCGCTGCAGGCGCTCCTGCAGCCTGTCCATCTCGTCCAGAAACTGCTGCACGTCCAGGTCTGGATAGGTGTCATGGGCAATGCAGGCCGCAGCCTCCAGCAGGGCAATGGCATCACCCTGCCCCACTTGCACCAGTGCAGCAAAATATTCCAGCGGTGTGGGTACAGAGTAGTTCGATGGCATGGGCTGCTCGCCAATATCCGCAGGCCTACCGGCGCAGGAATTCGCGCGGCTTCAGCCCGCAGGCCCACAGCGCACCAAAATAAAGCACGATCGCGACGCCCAGCAGCAGCGCCAGCAAGCCTGCACGCTCCAGGCTGTGAGCGCGCAGCGCCAGCCAGTCGAAATGCAGCGAGCCCCAGGCCAGAAACACCGCCAGCAACGCACTCGCCGCCACCACCTGCAGCCCCAGGCGCCCCCAGCCCGGCCGGGGACGGAAGCTGCCGCGGCGCAGCAGGCCCGAGAGCAGCCACAGCGCATTGATGATGGCCCCCAGGCCGATCGACAAGGCCAGGCCGGCATGCGCCAACAGCGGCACCAGTGCGGCATTCATGAGCTGCGTGAACACCAGCACCACGATGGCGATGCGCACGGGCGTGCGAATGTCCTGGCTGGCGTAGTAGCCCGGCGCCAGCACCTTGATGGCCACCAGGCCCAGCAGGCCCACGCCATAGCCGGCCAGGGCCACGGCGATCTGGCCCACGTCGCTGGCCTGCAGGGCGCCATGGTGGAACAGCGTGGCCACCAGCGGCGTGGCAAAGGTCAGCAGGCCCACGGCACAGGGCACGGCCAGCAGCACCACCAGGCGCAGGCCCCAGTCGAGCATGCCGGAATAGCGCTCCTCGTCGCCCGCGGCCCTGGCCGCCGACAGCTGCGGCGTGAGCACCACGCCGAGGGCCACGCCCAGCAGGGCCGTCGGAAACTCCATCAGCCGATCGGCATAGAACAGCCAGGTCACGCTGCCCGGTGTGAGATAGGACGCGATCTGGGTGTTGATCATCAGCGAGATCTGCGCCACCCCCACGCCCAGCAAGGCCGGCGCCATCAGCGTGAGGATGCGGCGCACGCCCGGGTTCTGCCAGGCGCTGCGCACGCTGGCCCAGCTCATCCCTATGCGCGGCAGCAGGCCCAGGCGGTACAGCACCGGCAGCTGCACCGCAAGCTGCAGCACGCCCCCCAGCATCACACCGCCGACCATGGCGTAAATGGGCTCGATGCCACGCGCCGCCAGCTGCGGCGCACCCAGCCAGGCGGCGGCAATCATGCACAGGTTCAGCAGCACGGGTGTGGCGGCCGGCACGGCAAAGCGTTTCCAGGTGTTGAGCACGCCCGCCGACAGCGCCACCAGCGACATGAAGCCGATGTAGGGAAACATCCAGCGCGTCATGAAGATCGCGGCCTCGAAACCCGCCGCATCCTGGTGCAGCCCGCTCGCCAGGGCCCACACCAGCAGCGGCGCGCCCACCACGCCCAGTGCGCAGGTCAACAGCAACACCCAGAACAGGGCCGTGGCCACGGCGTCGATCAGCTGGTGTGTGGCTTCCTCGCCATGCTGCGTCCTGTGCGCCGCCAGCACGGGCACAAAGGCCTGGCTGAAAGCCCCTTCGGCAAACAGGCGGCGAAACAGATTCGGGATGCGGAATGCGACGTTGAACGCGTCGGTCAACACATTCGCCCCGAAGATCGAGGCCATGAGCAGGTCGCGCACCAGCCCCGTCACGCGCGAGGCCAGGGTCAGCAGGGATACGGTGGAAGCGGCTTTGAACAGTGACACCGGCGCAAGTGTATGCGTTTGACGCCGCGCTAGCCGCGAAGCAACGCACGGGCTATAATGGCCGGCTTTGCTGACAACATCCTCAGACACTAAGGAATACATACCATGGCATCTACCAAGCCAAAGAAAAAGAACCCCCGCCTGGCATCGGGCCGCAAGCGCGCCCGCCAAGGCCTGAAGCTCAACGCAGCCAACACCTCGCTGCGCTCCAAATACCGCACTGCCGTCAAGAACGTCGAGAAGGCCGTCCTGGCCGGCGACAAGACCAAGGCCACCGAGCTGTTCGCCAAGGCCCAGTCCGTGCTCGACACCATTGCCGACAAGGGCATCTTCCACAAGAACAAGGCCGCTCGCGACAAGAGCCGCCTGTCCGCCAAGGTCAAGGCCTTGGCACTGGCCGCCTGACCCTCTCAGGCAAACAGCCCGGGTGATTGCAGTCACCCGCCGTTTGTAACGGGTGCGCTGTCAGCAAAGCAAAAAACCGCCCAAGGGCGGTTTTTTTGTGTCTGGAGCATGGCGCCCCGCAGTCAACGCGGCGGATCGGGCAGCAGGCAAGCCTCGACAATCTGCAGGTTGTTGTCTTTGGCAAAGTTGAGCACAAAGTCCCAGGCCATGGGCTCGAAGTCCTGTAGCTCGCGATTCACCACCACGCATTTCACGCCGCCCATCGTCGTCGGAATGCACCAGGGGGAATAGCTCAGGTGGCTGCCGGGCCGGGCGCCACCAGGGCGGAACTGGCTCATCACTCCCGCCAGCCGCTCGGCCCAGTCGCTGGGTCGGAAGGTTCGCCCTTCATGGGTAATGCCTTGGATGAAGACTTCTTTGGAGGTGGGAGCAACCATCGGGTTCCGGTCGTAATAAAGGCCGCTGGCCTGGTATGTCAGCGTGGCGCCGATTCTAACTCTTATATAAGAGCTAACCCTAATACCAGCCGCTGCCAACCCTGCATGGTTGATGTACGCATGACTGCGATGCGCATTCTTCAATGATGCGCCTGGGGCCAGCGCCTAGAATCGCGCTTCCCTTTTGTCGGCCCACAAGGGCCATGACCGTACCGCAGGAGAAGTCCGCATGACCGCATTTATCGAGGCTGCCTCGCCCCACGTGATGAACACCTATGGCCGCGTGCCCATCGCACTCGAGCGCGGCCAGGGTGTGCGCGTGTGGGACGTGAACGGCAAGCAGTACCTCGACGGCCTGGGCGGCATCGCGGTGAACACGCTGGGGCACAACCACCCCCGTCTGGTGCCGGCGCTGCAGGAGCAGCTCGCCAAACTGATCCACACGTCGAACTACTACCATGTGCCCGGGCAGGAACAGCTCGCTGCGCTGCTGACCGAACGCGCCCAGATGACCAACGTGTTCTTCTGCAACACCGGCCTGGAGGCCAACGAGGCCGCCATCAAGATCGCGCGCAAGTACGGCGTGGACAAGGGTATTGAAAAGCCTGTGATCGTGGTCTACGACCACGCCTTCCACGGCCGCTCCATCGCCACCATGACGGCCACGGGCAACCCCAAGGTGCGGAACGGCTTCGGCCCGCTGCTCGACGGCTTCATCCGCGTGGCGCCCAACGACATCGAGGCGCTGCAGGAGGCCACCGAGGGCAACGCCAACATCGTTGCCGTGCTGATGGAGCCCATCCAGGGCGAAGGCGGCCTGCACCCCATGCGCGTGGACTACCTGCAGCAGGTGCGCCAGCTGTGCGACGCCAACGGCTGGCTCTTGATGCTCGACGAGGTGCAGGCCGGCATGGGCCGCACCGGCAAGTGGTTTGCCCACCAGTGGGCCGGCATCGTTCCTGACGTGATGACGCTGGCCAAGGGCCTGGGCTCGGGCGTGCCGGTGGGCGCGGTGCTGGCGCATGGCGCGGCGGCCGAGGTGCTCAAGCCCGGCAACCATGGCTCCACCTTCGGCGGCAACCCGCTGGCCATGCGCGCCGGCGTGGAGACGATCCGCATCATGGAAGAAGACCGGCTGCTGGACAACGCCACCGCCGTGGGCGCGCACCTGAAGGCCGCGCTGCAGCAGGCGCTGGGCGGGATGGCCGGTGTGAACGAGGTGCGCGGCCAGGGCCTGATCATCGGCGTGGAGCTGGACCGCCCCTGCGGGGCGCTCATAGACCGCGCGGCGGACGCCGGCCTGCTGCTGTCGGTGACGGCCGAGCGCGTGATCCGCCTGGTGCCGCCGCTGATCCTCACGACCGCCGAGGCCGACGAGATCGTCGCCCTGCTCAAGCCCCTGGTCCAGGCCTTCCTGGCCGAATGAAAGCCCGCGCATGAAGCACTACCTGCAATTCACCGATTTCACCGCCGACGAGTACAACTACCTGTTCTCGCGCGCCGCCATCATCAAGGGCAAGTTCAAGAGCTACGAAAAGTACCACCCGCTGGCCGACCGCACCCTGGCCATGATCTTCGAGAAGGCCAGCACGCGCACCCGCGTCTCGTTCGAGGCCGGCATGTACCAGCTGGGCGGCTCGGTGGTGCACCTGACCACGGGCGACAGCCAGCTCGGGCGCGCCGAGCCCATCGAGGACAGCGCCCGCGTCATCAGCCGCATGACCGACCTGGTGATGATCCGCACCTTCGGCCAGGACAAGATCGCGCGCTTTGCCGAATATTCGCGCGTGCCCGTCATCAACGGCCTGACCAACGAATTCCACCCCTGCCAGATCCTGGCCGACATCTTCACCTTCATCGAGCACCGCGGATCCATCGCCGGCAAGGTGGTGGCCTGGGTGGGCGACGGCAACAACATGGCCAACACCTGGCTGCAGGCCGCCGACCTGCTTGGCTTCACCGTCCATGTGAGCACCCCCGGCGGCTATGAAGTAGATGAAAAATTGGCCTTCGGCGCCCGCCAGCCGCGCGCAGACTGCTACAAAGTTTTTAGCAACCCGATGGACGCCTGCCGCGGCGCCGACCTGGTCACCACCGACGTCTGGACCAGCATGGGCTACGAGGCCGAGAACGAGGCGCGCAAAAAGGCCTTTGCCGACTGGTGCGTGGACGCCGAGATGATGGCCGTGGCCAAGAGTGACGCCCTGTTCATGCACTGCCTACCCGCGCACCGCGGCGAGGAGGTCATGGCTGACGTCATCGACGGCCCCCAATCCGTCGTCTGGGACGAGGCAGAGAATCGAATGCACGTGCAGAAGGCACTCATGGAGTACCTTCTGCTCGGCCGGGTGGCGTAAGCCACACGGCTGCGCGCAGCGCAGGCATTCGATTCCGGCGCAGGCTCATATCCGCGCAGCGGATGTGAAGCGGCCGCAGGCCGCGCGCCGAAGCCAAAACCGCATGCACGTGCAGAAAGCACTCATGGAGTACCTTCTGCTCGGCCGGGTGGCGTGAGGCCAACGCGGTTGCAATCACCCCCCGGGTAGCTCACCATCCCTTGCTCCCCCACGACAGCTCCAGCGCTCAGGTGCGCGGGCTCCACCTTGCCAAGTCCCATGATGTGCAGCACCTGGCAGCCGTGCGCGAGCAGGTGGTCGGCGACGATGCGCCGATGGCAGCGCCACCAGACGGCCTCGGCACACATCAGCGCGCAGCGTTTTTGCTCGCTCAGCATCAGCAGCTGCTGCAGGCCCTGGGCAAACGCCTCTGTGCAGGCGTAGTCCGCATAGCGGTGAAAGCTGGCGTTGCTCCACCAGCCATTGCGCTGGCCGTCCATTCCTGGGCTGCGTCCGCGCAGGCCGCCCAGCGCCGCCAAATGCAGATAGCCCACGCCCTGCGTGGCCAACGCGGCGGCCAGCGCGTCGGCGTTGAACTGCGGCTGCGCGCGCGAGCCGGTCAGCTTGCGAATATCCACCAGGCACTGCACATCGACCTGCGCCAGCAGCGCCAGAAAATCCGCCAGGCTGTGGTTGGAATGGCCGACGGTGTAGACGGTCGGCATCATGGGATGCGCTGCAGCACCGCGCCGCGGTGCGCGGCGATGTGCTCGGTCTTGTCGCTCTGGATTTCGTACTGCGGGTTCTCGGGCGTCGCGCGGTGCCGGTGGCCCTTGTAGTCAAAATCCTGCGTGTGCACGGCGATGATGCGCCCGGTCACGAAACCGGCCTCGGAATTCCAGCGCACATGCTCGCCGATGCGAAAATCCTGCCCCATGGTTTTTCCTCCTGCACGCGGCGCGCGCCCATGACCGACGCCTACCGCCACCACATGATGCGCCCGCCGCATCGCATGCACGCCCCGATCTGATCGCCCGGTGGCTTGTCCGCGGGCGCGTTTCCTCCTCTACGCCCGCCGGCAGCCCCCTCCTGACAGGCGCCTCGCGCTCCTTCGGGCTGTCCGCCTGGCCCGAAACCATGTCCGATTCCGTCCATCCCTGCCTGACCTGTGGCGCCTGCTGCCACGAATACCGTGTCGAATTTCCCGTCTACGAACTGCAATCCATGGGCGGCAGCGTGCCCGATGCGCTGGCCCATGAGGTGCATGGCAACCGCTGGCGCATGGATGGCACGGAGCGCCATCCGGTGCGCTGCGTGGCGCTGACAGGACGCTGCGGCAAGCAGTCGATCTGCAGCATCTACGAACGACGACCTTCGACCTGCGACCAGTTCCAGATGGGCACAGAGCGCTGCAACGAAGCGCGTGCACGCCACGGCCTGCCGCCGCTTTATGCGCCCCGGGAAGATTTTCCGCTCGCGGCCTGATGCCAATTTATAGGGCAAAAATGGGTTCTAACACCCGTCCATCAAGTGCCTACAGCTATTGATTTGATTGCAAACTATCGGCGTTGCGTGCCACTGGCGCGGGCGGCGCCACGCTCTGCTGCTGCACCCCGGCCTTGGCCCGCGTACCGCAGCCGCCGCAGCTGCTGCAACCACCACCACCGCCACTGCCGCAGCCACCCGGCCCCGCAGCCAGCCCGGGGTGCACGCGGCCCAGGCGCTGGCGCCAGGCGGCAGGCAGATAGCGCCAGGCCATATAGGCCACGGCAACGACAACGATCAGGGCGACGATGAGTTCTTGCAACATGCTTCAACCTCCGCCCCATGCCAGGGCCAAGCGATAGGTCACGAAGCTGGCGCCATAGGCCAGCGCGAACAGATAGGCCGTCATCACCAATGGCCAGCGCCAGCCGTTGGTCTCGCGCCGCACGGCGGCGATGGTCGAGACGCATTGCGGCGCGAAGATGAACCACACCAGCAGCGACAGCGCCGTGGCCAGCGACCATTGGCCGGCCAGCAGCGGCGCCAGCTGCGCCGCCGTGTCGTCGGCCGAGGCGGCAATGGCGTACACCGTGCCCAGGGCGCTCACCGCCACCTCGCGCGCGGCCATGCCGGGCACCAGGGCAATGCTGATCTGCCAGTTGAAGCCTATGGGGGCGAAGATCATTTCCAGCACGGCGCCCAGGCGGCCGGCCAGGCTGTATTCGATGGCCGCTCCGGTGGCACCCTCGGGCGGCGCCGGGTAGGTCGAGAGAAACCACAGCAGCACCGTGACGGCCAGGATGATGCCGCCCACGCGGCGCAGAAAGATGCCGGCGCGCTCCCACAGGCCGAGCGCCAGGTTGCGCGGGCTGGGCCAGCGGTAGCTGGGCAGCTCCATCAGCAGCGGCGCCACGCCGGCACTGCGCCGCGCCAGCCGGGCCACCGCCGCCACGGCCATGGCGCTCAGGATGCCCCCCAGGTACAGAGCAAACAGCACCAGGCCCTGCAGGTTGAACAGGCCGGCCACCTCGCGCTCGGGGATGAAGGCCGCGATGAGCAGCGCATACACCGGCAGGCGCGCCGAGCAGGTCATCAGCGGCGCTATCAGGATGGTCACCAGCCGGTCGCGCCAGTCAGGGATGGAGCGCGTGGCCATGATGCCCGGCACGGCGCAGGCAAAGCTGGACAAGAGCGGGATGAAGGAGCGCCCCGACAGGCCCACCACGCCCATGATGCGGTCCAGCAGAAAGGCCGCGCGCGGCAGGTAGCCCGACTCTTCCAGCGCCAGGATGAAGAAGAACAGGATCAGGATCTGCGGCAAAAACACCACCACCCCGCCGACGCCGGCAATCACCCCGTCGGCCAGCAGGCTGCGCAGCGGGCCGTCGGCCATGTGGGCATTGAGCCATTCGGCGGCCAGCGCCGTGGCGCCCTCGATCCAGCCCATGGGCAGCTCGGCCCAGCTGAACACCGCCTGGAACATCAAGAACAGCGTCACCGCCAGCAGCAGCGTGCCCCACAGCGGGTGCAGCACCACGGCGTCGATGCGGTCATCCTGCTCCAGGCGCTGCGCCGGCTCGCGCACGGCCAGGCCCATGATGCGGCGTACCTCCTGGTGCAGGCGCTGCACGCGCTGCGGCTGATCCTGCTCCAGCGCGTTCAGGGCCGGGGCCGGCGCATCGGTCGGCGGCCGTGGTTGTACCGGGCCATCTGGCCTGGCCTGATCCAGCCAGTGCAGCAGCTCCTGCGCGCCATCGGTGCGCACGCCCACGGTGGCCAGCACCGGCATGCCCAGCTCGCGCGCCAGCAGCGCACGGTCTATGGCGATGCCCTGGCGCTGGGCCATGTCGCTCATGTTCAGCACCAGCACCATGGGCAGGCCCAGCTCGCGCGCCTCCAGCACCAGGCGCAGGTTCAGGCGCAGGTGCGTGGCGTCGGTGACGCAGACCAGCAGCTCGGGCACGGCCTCGCCGGGGCGCCGGCCCGTGACCACGTCGCGCGTCACGGCCTCATCCAGGCTTTGCGCATGCAGGCTGTAGGCGCCGGGCAGATCCAGCACGCGCACGCGCCGGCCGCTGGCGGTGGCAAACACGCCCTCCTTGCGCTCCACGGTCACGCCGGCGTAGTTGGCCACCTTCTGGCGCGCGCCGGTCAGCAGGTTGAACAGCGCCGTCTTGCCGCAGTTGGGGTTGCCCAGCAGGGCGATATGGGTAAACGCTGCCGCCGCAGCCTGGCCCGCGCTCATGCCGCGCCCCTCGGCACATGCACCAGCACCTGCGCGGCCTCATGGCGGCGCAGCGCAAACGTGGCCTGGCCCACGCGCACGGCCAGTGGATCGGCCGTGGGAAAGCCCTTGGCGATGACGCGCACCGGCTCGCCGGGCAGGAAGCCGATCTCCATCAGGCGCAGCGCCATGGCGCTGGCGCGCCCATCCTCGGCCTGGCGCAGGCCGGCCACCACGGCGGGCACGCCACGCGGCAGGCTGTCGAGTCCCTGGGTTTGCTGGGTTGCCTGGGTATCGCCCTGGAGTTGCATGTTCTATGGGTGTTGCAAATAAAAATGGTTCTCATTTTAATGCATCGGCGCGCCCTGGGCTTGATCCAGCTCAGCGCCTGGCAGGCACTGCACAATCCCCATCTTTCTTCCTGTCACCCCATGAGCACCCATCCCTGCCTGAGCTGCGGCGCCTGCTGCGCCAGTTTCCGCGTCGACTTCTCCGTCCACGAGACCGAGGACATGGGCGGCAGCGTACCCCAGGGCCTGGTGGTGGAGGTGACCGGCCACACCGCCCGCATGCGCGGCACCGACCATGCCCGGCCACGCTGCGCTGCGCTGACCGGCCAGGTGGGCCAGCGCGCGGCCTGCGGCATCTACGAATGGCGGCCCTCGCCCTGCCGTGAGTTCGAAGCCGGCAGCGCAGCCTGCAACCGCGCGCGCCAGCGCCACGGCCTGGCGCCGCTGGAAGGCCTGGTGCCATGAGCTACCAGCCCCTGCTGTGGGACATCTCGGCGCCGCTGCATGCCAGCAGCCCGGTCTATCCCG
Organism: Alicycliphilus sp.; assembly: GCA_018054745.1. GTDB lineage: Bacteria > Pseudomonadota > Gammaproteobacteria > Burkholderiales > Burkholderiaceae_C > Alicycliphilus > Alicycliphilus limosus. The sequence continues at coordinate 2,711 of JAGPIX010000087.1, read as the reverse complement.
GCGACACGCCCTACGAGCAGCGCTGGGACGCCCGCATCGGTCCGGACAGCGCGGTGAACCTGAGCACCCTGACCCTGTCGCCCCATATAGGCACGCATGCCGACGCGCCGCTGCACTACGACAACGCAGGCGTCGCCATAGGCGCCGTGGCGCTACAGGCCTTCATCGGCCCCTGCCGCGTGATCCACGCCCTGGGCTGCGGCCCGCTGGTCGAATGGCGCCACATCGCCCACGCCGTCAGCGCGGACCTGCCGCCACGCGTGCTGCTGCGCACCTATGCGAGCGCGCCCGTCGATCGTTGGGATGCGCAGCTGAGCGCCGTCGCACCCGAGACCCTGGAGCGCCTGGCCGACGCCGGCGTGCTGCTGGTGGGCATAGACACGGCCAGCGTGGACCCGGCTGACAGCCGGGAGCTGCCCAGCCACCAGGTGCTGCGCCGGCGCGGCCTGCGCGTGCTGGAGAACCTGGTGCTGGACGCCGTGCCCGAGGGCGACTACGAGCTCATCGCCCTGCCGCTCAAGCTGACCACGGCCGATGCCTCGCCGGTGCGCGCCGTGCTGCGGGCGCTGGCGTGAGGACTACAAATTTCAAGGGATTTATGGCTCTAGAGCTTACCCATAAAGCGCCAGTAGCTATTAAAAAAGAAGCGTTCACGCCGAGGCATGATGCTCAAAGCATGCCTGCAGCCTGTCGCCCCAGGCGCGCTTTTCGGCCTGCGGGGCGAAACTGGCCTCGAAACTGTTGTGCGCCAGCTGCCAGGCATGGCGCGCCGTGAGGATGGGCAGGGCCGCAAAGGTCTGGATGAAGTTGGCGTTGATGTAGCCGCCAAAGTAGGCCGGGTCATCGGAATTCACCGTGGCCACCAGGCCCGCTTCCAGCAGCGCCGGCAGGTTGTGCGCCGCGAGGCTGGGGAACACGCACAGCTTGAGGTTGGACAGCGGGCACACGGTGAGCGGTATGCGCTCCGCTGCCAGGCGGCGCATCAGCGCCGCGTCATGCACAGCCTGCACGCCATGGTCTATGCGCTCGGCCTTGAGCACATCGAGCGCGCCCCAGATATAGGCCGGCGGCCCCTCCTCGCCCGCATGGGCCACCACATGCAGGCCCAACTCGCGGCAGCGTGCGAACACGCGGGCAAATTTCTCTGGCGGGTGGCCCAGCTCGCTGCTGTCCAGGCCCACGCCTATGAATTTGTCCATCCAGGGCAGTGCCTGCTCCAGCGTGGCGAAGGCGTCTTCCTCGCTCAGGTGGCGCAGAAAGCTCAGGATCAGGCTGGCGGATATGCCCAGCTCGGCGCGCGCATCCACGCAGGCGCGGTGCAGGCCCTGGATCACCGTGTCGATCGCCACGCCGCGCGCGGTATGCGTCTGCGGGTCGAAGAAGATTTCCGCGTGCACTACGTTATCCATAGCTGCCCGCGCAAGGTAGGCGCTGGCCATATCGTAAAAATCCTGTTCCTTCAAAAGCACGCTGGCGCCGGCGTAGTAGATGTCCAGAAAACTCTGCAGGTCGGTAAAGGCGTAGGCGCGGCGCAGCGCCTCGACGTTGGCATAGGGCAGGTCCACGCCATTGCGCCGGGCCAGGGCAAAGATCATCTCGGGCTCCAGCGAGCCCTCGATGTGGATGTGCAGCTCGGCCTTTGGCATGGCGGCCAGCAGAGCCGGCAGGCGTTCGGGAGCGATGGTGGGGATTGTCGGCATGGGGGCTTTCCTTGGCGTGATGGCCCCATGATGCCCCGGCGGCCAGGCCGCGCAAGAGCGTTTGCAATGACCGCGATCGGCATAGGGAGCCTCCATTGTCGGATGCAGCTCGCGCTGGCTGCCGTCGGGTTTGGGAATCATCACCTTGCGCACCGGGCTGGGCCGGTACCTTCCTGCCAGCAGTGCTTGGCGGATGTCGGGCCAAGTCTGGCGTATCACCTGGGCGGCCCGCTCGATGTCGAGCCCGTCCACCCCTGCCGCACCCTTGTTGGCCTTGACCCGCTTCCACGCGGCTTGCAGGTTCTGTCTCGTCAGCGCCGCTTCCAGCAAGCCACCGGTGCCTGCCTTGGGCTTTGCCGACCCTGTGCCCCGGTGCTGCAGGAGCGGGCCGCAGGCTTCGTCACTGACAGAGTCACCCGCGGCTTCACCGCGTGCTGCTCCTGCCCGCCCGGATTGCTCCGGCATCTGACGCATGGCCTTTGACATCTCCTGATCCTTGGTCACTCACTCTCGTTCGGCCCTTGGCTGTCGCCTTCTGGCCTCATCGGCCCCGGCTTGCAGCTACTACGACCTCTGCTGACTTCTCGCTCCGGCATGACCGTCGGGCTTTCACCCACAAGGCGAGATCTCCCCAGGTAAGAACGCACTCCTTCGCTGCACAGCCGCCGGATCTACGCCGCCTGAGCCTTGATCACGAGAGCTTTGCGGCTTCATGCCCGCTCGCCCTGCTCGGCACCGCCTTCTATCCGGTTCTTGTTCATCGGCTCGCAGCTTCGCTCCACGCTTCCTCTCCACGGTCAGTCACCCTCTCGCAGTTGCGCTTCGCTTCGTTCGCCGTGATCAACTTACGGGAGGACTTGCACCTCCAAGAGTGCGCCCATGCTGGGCGCACATAACAAAGGCCGCCTTGCGGCGGCCTCCGGGTTCAGAGGGTCAGACCAGGCTTACTTCTTGTCGCCGCCCGGCACCTGGCCGTCCACGCCCTGGACGTAGAAGTTGATGCCGGTGAGG
>JAGPIX010000014.1 GCA_018054745.1 Alicycliphilus sp. | reverse complement strand
ATGCCCGTGATCGGTCACCAGGCATGGAATGCACGATAGGCCCGGGGCGCGCCCGCGCACAGTGCCAAAGGTCACGCCGTGGCGGTGGCGCAGGTCACTTTCGGCGCCGGCACGCTGTGCGGCGGCTTTACTCCCTCTCCCTCTGGGAGAGGGTGGGGGTGAGGGCTCGCGGCCCAGTCTGAGATATGTGTTTTGTCAGGCAAAAAGTGGCTCGAGCGCCCGCCCATCAAGCGTCAACAGCTATGAATTACGGAGTGAAAAAAAGCGCACCCGAGGGTGCGCCAAGAGGGGACTGCCGCGCTGGCCCGGGCCAGCGCCATGATTCGTCGTCAGGCCATGCCCAGGCGGGGCCGTGCGGTCTGCCCGGACTGGGCCGGGGCCAGCGCGATGGCGCCCGGCTGCTGCGCCGCCGCGCCCCGCGCCCCGTCCGCCAGCCGGAACTGCTGCACCACCTGCGACAGCCGCGCTGCCTGTTCGCGCAGCGAATCGGCGGCGGCGGCGGATTCTTCCACCAGGGCGGCGTTCTGCTGCGTCATGCGGTCGATCTCGGCCACCGAGGCGTTCACCGCGCCTATGCCGCTGGCCTGCTCGCTGGCGGCGGAGTTGATCTCGCCAATGATGTCGGTCACGCGCTGCACGCTGCCGACGATCTCCTGCATGGCGGCGCCGGCGTCCTCCACATGGCGCACGCCACCGTCCACGGCCTGCACGCTGGACTGGATCAGGCCCTTGATCTCGCTGGCCGCCTGGGCGCTGCGCTGCGCCAGAGAGCGCACCTCGCCGGCGACCACGGCAAAGCCGCGGCCCTGCTCGCCGGCGCGGGCCGCCTCCACGGCGGCGTTCAGCGCCAGGATGTTGGTCTGGAAGGCGATGGAGTCGATCAGGCCGATGATGTCGCCGATCTTGTGGCTGGAGGCGGCGATGTCGCGCATGCTGGCCACGGCCTGCTGCACCACCTGGCCGCCGCGCGTGGCCTGGCCCGAGGCCGATGCCACCAGCTGGCTCGCCACCTGCGAGGAAGACGCCGTCTGCTGCACCGTGGTGGTCAGCTGCGACAGCGCGGCCACGGCCTGCTGGGCGTTGCTGGCGGTCTGCTCGGTGCGTGCCGACAAGTCCTGGTTGCCGCTGGCGATCTCTTGGCTGGCCACCGAGATGTTGCCCCCGGCATCGCGCACCTGGGCCACGATGGCGCCCAGGCCAGCCTGCATGTCCAGCAGCGCGCGCTGCAGGTCGGCGGCCTCGTCGCGGCCCTCGACCGCCATGCGCCGCGACAGGTCGCCGCTGGCAATCGACTGCGCCAGGGCGCGCGCGGCCTCCAGCGGGCGGCAGATGGAGACCATGTTCAGCATCGTCGACGGCACCACCACCACCACGGTGATCAGCACCGCCAGGCCGAACAGCCACTGGGTCTGCTCGGCAATGCCGGCCTGGCGCGCAATGGCGCCATCGGCCTCGGCACCCAGGGCCTGGTCCAGCGCCTGCAGCTTCTGCGCCGCCTCGTCAAACTGCGCCACGGCCTTGGTGCTCATGCGGTTGGCAATGGTGGCCGAGTCGTAACCGCCCTCCTCCAGCTGGCGCGCCACATGGGCAAACTGCGCGCGGTAGCCGTCCAGCAGCCTGGCGATGTCCTGGGCCAGGGTTTGCGGCCCGGCCAGCCCCAAGCCTTCAAAGCCGGCCGCCAGGTCCTTGGCCCGGCCCAGGGCCGCCAGCCACTGGGCATGCGCGGCGCGCACGGCATCCACCTTTTCGTAGTGGATGATCATGTCCTTCTCGAGCTGGCGTATCTGGCCCATCTCGCCGCGCAGCTCGCCCAGCAGGCGCACGGCGGCATGGGGCTGGGCAACGAAGTCCTGGCTGGCCCCCTGGATGCGGAACATGCCCAGCATGCCCGCCCCACCCAGCAGCGCCAGCAGCAGCAGCACCACGCCAATGGCGCCCACCATGCGCATGCGAATCGAGAACCAGCGCATGAGCGCGTACATATCCATTGCTGTCTTCCTGTCGTTCAAGCGGCACTGGGTGCGGTGCCGGGGCGCCTATCTGCAACAAATTGCTGCAGATTATTGGCCAGATTGACAGTTGATTGACAAATTATTACTTGTGGCGATTACTTATCTGGCGACCAGCGCTTGAGCAACAAGGCATTCGTCATCACGCTCACCGAGCTCAGCGCCATGGCCGCGCCGGCCACCACCGGGCTCAGATAGCCCAGGGCCGCCAGCGGTATGCCGGCCACGTTGTAGGCAAAGGCCCAGAACAGGTTCTGCCGGATCTTGGCCACGGTGCGGTGCGAGATGTCCAGCGCCGCTGCCACCAGCGCCGGGTCGCCGCGCATCAGCGTCACGCCGGCGGCGTGCATGGCCACGTCCGTGCCGTTGCCCATGGCCATGCCGACGTCGGCCGCCGCCAGGGCCGGTGCATCGTTCACGCCGTCGCCCACCATGGCGACGACATGGCCCCCACGCTCCGCCGCTGCGCTGGGTCGCTGCCCCCCAGGGGGGCCTTCGCGCCTTGGGGCGGCCCGGCGGCGCTCAAAATGCCCATCCGCCTTCAAGGCCGTGACGGCCGCCGCCTTGTCGCCGGGCAGCACCTCGGCCATGACCTCGCCGGCGGCCGGATCCAGCCCCAGGCGGCGCGCCATGCTTTCTGCCGCACCGCGGTTGTCGCCCGAGATCATCACGCAGCGCACGCCCTGGGCCTTGAGAGCGGCCAGCGCCGCGCGCGCGCCTGGCTTGGGCTCATCGCCAAAGGCCAGCAGGGCCCGGGCGGCCAGCCCTGCGGTGACGCGCTCGGCCACGGCCGACACGGTGGCGCCCTGCCCTTGCAGCGCGGCGGCGGGGTCACGCAATGGCCCCAGATCGACGCCCAGCTCCTGCATCCAGCGCAGGCTGCCCACCAGGTAGCTGCGGCCTGCCACCTCGCCCTCGGTGCCGCGCCCGGGCACGGCGCGCACGCCCTCGGGCTGCGCGACATGCAAACCACGCTCCTGCGCAGCGGCCACCACGGCGCGCGCCAGCGGGTGCTCGCTACCGCTCTGTACGGCGGCCACCGCCGCGAGCACGCCCGCCTCGTCGCCACCTGGTTCCACGTGAAACGCCGTCAGGCGCGGCCGGCCCACGGTCAGCGTGCCGGTCTTGTCGAAGGCCACGGTGCGCACGCGGTGCGCCACCTCCAGCGCCTCGGCATCCTTGATCAGGATGCCATGCCTGGCCGCCACGCCCGTGCCGGCCATGATGGCCGCCGGTGTCGCCAGGCCCAGCGCGCAGGGGCAGGCGATGACCAGCACCGCCACGGCGCGGATCAGCGCCGTCTCCAGCCCCACGCCGACCCACAGCCAGCCCAGCAGCGTGACCAGGGCAATCACGATCACCGTGGGCACGAACACCGCCGACACCTTGTCCACCAGCCGTTGTATCGGCGCCTTGGCGGCCTGGGCGTCCTCCACCAGGCGGATGATGCGCGCGAGCACCGTCTCGGCGCCCACGGCCGTCACCTGCATCACAATGCGGCCATCGCCGTTGATCGACCCGCCCGTGAGCTGCCCGCCCGCCTCGCGCAGCACGGGCAGGGGCTCGCCGGTCAGCATGGACTCGTCCACCTGGGTGTGGCCCTCATGCACCAGCCCGTCCACCGGAATGCGCTCGCCCGGGCGCACCACCAGTCGGTCACCGGCCATGACCTCGGCGATGGGCACGTCCACCTCGCCGTCGCGCGAGAGCAGATGCGCCACCTCGGGCCGCAGCGCGTGCAGCGCGCGAATCGCCGCCGTGGTCTGGCGCTTGGCACGCGCCTCCAGCCACTTGCCCAGCAACACCAGGGTGATGACCACGGCCGAGGCCTCGAAGTACAGGTGCGGCGCATGGCCCGCCTCGGCCGTCCACCACAGCCACAGCGACAGGCCATAGCCCGCGCTGGTGCCTATGGCCACCAGCAGATCCATGTTGCCGGTCAGCGCGCGGGCCGCATGCCAGCCGGCCTTGTAGAAACGCGCACCCAGCCAGAACTGCACCGGCGTCGCCAACAAGAATTGCGCCCAGGCAGGCAGCATCCAATGCTGGCCGAACAGATCGCCGAACATGGGCAGCACCAGCGGCGCCGACAGCAGCAGGCCGATGGCCACCGGCATGAAGCCGGCCCAGGGCGACTGCTCCAGCGCCTCGCCGGCGTCCTGCTCGGCGGCGCTGCGCGGCTCGTAGCCGGCGTTGCGCACGGCGCGGCGCAACACGGCGTCCATGCCGGGCGCAGTGCTCGGGTCATAGACGACATGGGCGCGCTCGGTCGCCAGGTTCACCGTGGCGTCCTGCACGCCGGGCACCTTGCGCAGGGCGCGCTCCACGCGGCCCACGCAGCTGGCACAGGTCATGCCGCCCACGCCCAGGTCCAGCGTTTGCGCGGCTGCGGTGGATGAAAGAGTGGCAGAGGTCATGTCGGGCACCTTGGAATCAAGCATGGCGCTACCATAAACCTTGACATGATGGCAAAGTCAAGCCACGCGCAGCGCTTGACTTTGACACCATGTCAGGCTTCATCATGCAAGCCCATTCACCCCGCAACCCCGAAAGGATCACCATGCAACACCAGTTTCAAGTCACCGGAATGACCTGCGGCCACTGCGAGCGCGCCGTGGTGCATGCCGTGCGCAGCATCGACGAAGAGGCCCTGGTCAAGGTGGACCTGCCCACCGGCCAGGTGACGGTGGAAAGCGACAAGGCGCGCGACGCCATCGCCACCGCCATCCGTGAAGAGGGCTACCAGGTCGCCGCATGAGGGCCGCCACCGCCGCGCGCTGGCCGGTGGCCATAGGCCAGGCTGCCGAACGCGCGGGTGTTTCGGCGCGCATGGTGCGCCACTACGAAGGCCTGGGCCTGCTGGCCGGCGTGGCCCGCACCGACAGCGGCTATCGGCAGTACACCGAGGCCGACGTGCACAGCCTGCGCTTCATCCGCCGCGCGCGCGACCTCGGTTTCTCGATGGACGAGATCGCCCAGCTGCTCGGCCTGTGGCAGGACAAGGCCCGCGCCAGCAGCCAGGTCAAGCAGATCGCGCAAAAGCACATCGACAACCTGGCCGAACGCATTGCCGCCATGCAGGCCATGCAGCGCAGCCTGCAGACGCTGGTGGGTTGCTGCCACGGCGACGAGCGGCCGGATTGCCCCATCCTGGATGACTTGGCGGCCAACTGAGCACGGCGTCCCGCAACGGCCACAAGAAAACTTGGTCAAAATGGCATGAAGCGCTTTTCCATCAAGCGCCGGCCGCTATGGATTTTCAAGGAACCACCCATGACCCAAGCCCCTTTGCTCGTCACCCGCCAGGACGCCATTGCCACCCTGCTATTCAACCGCCCCGAGGCCATGAATGCGCTGGACGTACCGACCGCCCGGGCCCTGCTGGCGGCCATGCAGGACATTGCGCAGGACACCAGCGTGCGCGCCGTGCTGCTCAAGGGCGCGGGCCGCGCCTTCGTCGCCGGGGGCGACCTGGCCACCCTGCAGGCGGACCCGGTACAGGGCGCCGCGGATCTGCTGGCGCCGCTGAACCAGGCCCTGCTGCTGCTGCAGGGCCTGAACGCCCCGGTCATCGCCCAGGTGCATGGCGCGGCGGCCGGCGCCGGCCTGTCCTTGATGCTGATGTGCGACTTCGTGCTCGCCGCCGAGGGGACCAAGTTCAACCTGGCCTACATCAACCTGGGCACCAGCTGCGACGTGGGCGCGTCCTGGGCGCTGCCGCGCCTGGTGGGCCTGCGTCGCGCCCTGGAGATCGCCATGCTGGGCGAGGGCTTCGGCGCCGACGAGGCCCTGCGCCTGGGGCTCATCAACCGCCTGCTGCCCGCCGCCGAGCTGGAGGACGCCGCCCGGGCCTTTGCCCAGCGCCTGGCCAGCGGCCCCACCCTGGCCTATGGCCACATGCGCCGCCTGCTGCGCGCCGGGCTGGATCATGACCTGGCCACCCAGCTGCAGGCCGAGGCCCACGCCTTTGATGCCTGCGCCCACAGCCACGACCTGCGCGAAGGCATCAACGCCTTCCTGGCCAAACGCAGGCCGCAGTTCAGCGGAAAATGAGAACCAGTCAAAACGCCGGCAATTGCCGGCGTTTTGACATCAGGGTGATGGCGCTCAGGCCCGCCTGCGCCGGCGCAGCACCAGGCCCAGGGCGGCGATGCCAAGCAGGGCCAGGGACGATGGCTCGGCCACGGTGTTCTTCGGGCCGGCGACGGGGTCTTGCGCGCCGACGGGGATCACCGGGTCACTCAGGGAGTCATCCGGGTTCAGCGATGGCGGGGTGGTCGGAAGATCATTGGGGCCGAAGTTGTCCGGCGCGCTGCCGGGGGGGATGGCGTCGGCGGTGATCACCGGGTCGCCCTTGGGAGCATCCAGGTCCAGCACCGGCGGGACGGCTTGCGGGTTGCTGGGGCCGGGGTTCTGCGGTGCGCTTTCAGGGGTGCTGCCAGGGGTACTCGCAGGGGTATTGCCAGGGGTGTTGCCGCCAGGGCCGGAAGGAGCCACCTTGGCAACCTCGGAAGGCGTGCTGCCAGTGCCGGTTGCGGGGGTTGCCGGCTTGTCAGCCGGCGAAGCACCAGGGCCGCTGATTGCCGGTGGCTTGGCCGAAGAGCCCGCTGCCGGCGACGATGCACCCGATGGCGACCGCTGCATGCCAGGCAATGGCATGGCACTGGCGGCCTGCTGCGCATGGCGGCCCGAGGCAGCCGATGCGCCGCCACTGCTTGCCGGGGCAGCGCCCGCCCCCGAAGCGCCGACAACACGGGCAGCACCCGCGCCTGTAGCCTCACCCCGGCTTGCGCCGCCGCTGCCAACAGGCGCTGAGGGCGCGGGCGCAAGGCCGACGATGGTCGCAACCATGCCCGGGTCGCTCGACGTGGGCACTGCCCGCTTGCCACGGCCTGCCTCGCGGTCGGGCGTCTTTGACGACCCCTGCTGCGTAGCGCTCGCCTTCTCAGGCGCCGCCGCAAGCCGCTGGTCGGGTGCGGATCTGCCCGCCAGGATGACCGATCCGGTCGCGATGGAGCCCGCGCCAAGCACCACGGCAACGGCCAGCGCAATCTTCAACATGGGCTTTTTCATGGCTGCAAACTTCTGATGTCTACGTGATCAAGGATCGGCTTCGGTGGCTTCGTGAGACTCACGAGGCTTTGTATGAAACATTAAGCAAACATCATGCCTAAAAATAAACTTATTTAAAATCAACAAGGTGGCGATAAATTAAGTTTAGCGGCATCCTCATTTGTAAGAAAAACTGACAAAACGTAGTTGGAATCACGGCTCACCCAAAAGCATCGGTGCCGTTGCTCGCTGCTGTCGCTTACCGAACCACATGGCGGCCGGCGCCAGAAAAAACGCCGACTAATGCCGGCGTCTTGCGTGCCAATGACTGCCCTCAGGCCCTCATGCGCCGGCGTGCCACCAAGCCGAGCGCGACGATGCCAAGCAGGGCCAGGGTCGAGGGTTCGGGTACCGTGCCGGGGTTGGTGATGGAGCCGCCCGTGCCACCGATGATGATGGCATTGCCTGTCACAGTGCTCGTGGCCAGGATGGGAATGGGCGAGAAGCCCTCAAAACGGTTGTGGTATGGCCCGGCGCTCAGGTCGCCGTTGTTCAGACCAGGAAACGCCGCATTGCCCGCAGCGGTAAGGGTCAGCCCAGTCTGGGATTCAGGGGTCACCGTCACTGCGGGCAGCAAGGCGCTCAACCACGCATAGCCGTTGGCCTGGCTGAAGAGACCACCACCAGCACCCACAAAATTGTTGATGTCCGAGGCATACGGCGTAAAGGCACTGCCATTGACGCCCCCGCCAATATTGCCGTTCGAGTCCATCATCAGGATGCCGGCGCCGCTCAGTGTCGTGCCGCTCCCCGTATTGCCGAAGAAACTGGCGAAATTCGCGGTACTGACGTTGACAACGGTCCAGCCACCCGCCCCGGCGAGACTGGACAAGTTGAATGCCGAGCTGGCCGCGGTATTGGCAGAACTGGTACTGCCCAGGATCACCACGGTCTTGTTGCCGTTGGTCACGCCGGGAGCGAGGTTTTCCAGCACCTTTTGCATGAACAACCAGCCGTCCTGATTGCCGGACGCATTGGCAAAACCATGGTCATCGGCATCGGTACCGGCCAGGATGAATGGCCCTGCCATGGCAGAACTGGCGCCCAGGGCCGTGGCAACGGTCAGGGCAATCTTTAGCATGAGTTTTTTCATGGCTGCAACTCCTGATTTCTGTGAGATCGGCAAAGAAGGATTTGATGGTCAAAGTCACCATCACCAATCGCCAAGCAAAAATCGTTCCATTGAATGCAACTATTGCAAATCAATGGCTTGAATGCAGTGGCCAGTCTGTTGTCTCACGCGCTGTAAAAAATCCCGACAAATCACGGCCGCGCTGCGGCCGGCCTACTTGTAGAACGCCTCCACCACGCCCTTGAGCGTGATCAGCAATGGCCGCCCCTTGCGGTCGCGTGTCTTGCCCGCGGGCACCTTGATCCAGCCCTCGCTGACGCAGTACTCCTCGACGTCGAAGCGCTCCTTGCCATTGAAGCGTATGCCTATCTCGGCGTCCTGCTGGAACACCGCCGCCACATGGTGCGGGCTGCGCGGGTCAACGGCCAGGTGGTCGGGCAGGGGGATCTGGGCGGAATCGGTCACGGCAAGGCCTTGCAAAAAGAACAGGGGCCGCATTGTCCCGCATCTTTCTCCCGGCACACATTCACTACTAAAACAATAGCTGTTTGCGCTTACCCACAGGGCGCAAAAGCCATATTTCGATGTGAAACTCGTACCTCAGCCACGCTGTGGATAAGTCTGCGGAGCATTCCGGTACAAGCGCCGGCTTATGCACAGCGGCAGGCGTCACGCCCGGTTTGTCCCCATTTCGGGTACGCCGTCGGCGCATACCCGTCCCCATGCTTCAGGACAGTTCAAACCATTGATATGACAACGAATAAACGGCTTGTCCACAGGCAGGGCCGGCCTCTACTACTACCACTAGTTTTTTATAAGAACATCAATGAACAACCAGGGGGCGAAATCCGGCCGAGGCCGCCATGTAAAAAAAACCGTCATCGTCGGCGCTTGATTGGGGCAAGTGAGGGGGCCGGGCTCAGCGCCACATGGCGTAGCCCACGCCAATGGCCGCCACCAAGCCCACGGCGTCGGCCAGCAGGGCGCAGGCCAGGGCGTGGCGGTGGTGTTTCACGCCCACGCTGCCGAAGTACACGGCCAGCACGTAGAAGGTGGTCTCGGTGGAGCCCTGGATGATGGCTGCCAGGCGCCCGACGAAGGAGTCCACGCCGTGCGTCTGCAGCACGTCGATCATCAGGCCGCGCGCACCCGCGCCCGAGAGCACCTTCATCAGCCCCACCGGCAGGGCCGGCAAAAAATCGGTGTTCCAGCCCAAAGTTGCCACGCCCGCACCTATGGCCGAGAGCAGCGCATCCATGCAACCGGCAGCGCGAAACACCCCAATGGCCACCAGGATGGCGATCAGATAGGGAATGATCTGCACCGCCACGCCAAAGCCTTCCTTGGCGCCGTCGATGAAGGCGTCGTACATGTTCACGCGGCGCCAGGTGCCGGCCAGCAGGAACAGAAGTACGACGCCCAGGATCACCGCCGCGCCCGTGGTGCCCGCCACCTGGGCCGCGCGTTCAGCCGGCAGCCGCGCCAAGCCGGCCACGGCCGCCGCCAGCAGGCCGCCGACGGCCAGCAGCGGCAGCCACAGGCGTGCGCGCCACAGCGGCAGGCGCTGGGCCACGGCCACGGCCAGCACGCCGGCCAGCAGTGAGGCAAAGGTGACCAGCAGCGTGGGCAGAAAGATGTCGGCCGCGTTGAAGCCCGCGCCCAGGCCCTGCTTCAGCGCCACGCTCTGGCGTATGGCGATGACCGAGGTCGGGATCAAGGTGAGCCCGGCGGTGTTCATGACCACGAACATGATCTGGGCGTTGCTGGCAGTGCCCGAGGGCTCGCGGTTCAGCGTCTGCAGCTCCTGCATGGCCTTCAGGCCCAGGGGCGTGGCGGCGTTGTCCAGGCCCAGCAGGTTGGCGCTGATGTTCAGCGTCATCGCGCCCTGGGCCGGGTGGCCGTCGGGCACGGCGGGGAACAGGCGGCGCAATAGTGGGCCGGCCAGGCGCGCCAGCAGCTCGACCATGCCGGCGCGCTCGCCCACCCGCATCAGGCCCAGCCACAGGGCCATGATGCCGGCCAGGCCAAGCGAGATCTCGAAGCCGGCGCGCGCACCGTCGAACATCGCCGTCAGCAGCGCCTGGAAGATGCCGACCTCACCCAGCAGCCAGCGCACCACGGCGGTGGCAAAGGCCACGATGAAGAAACCCGTCCAGACCCAGTTCAATGCCATGGAGCTTGATGGTAGTGCAAGGGTCATGGCAGGCGGCCGTGGCAGACTGCGGCCCATGTCCCAAGCCACCCTGCTGGTCGCCGACGACCACCCGCTGTTCCGCGCGGCCATCATCGGGCTGCTGCGCGAGCGTTTTGCGCCGTTCCAGACGCTGGAGGCGGCCAGCGCCGCCACGCTGGGCCAGGCCCTGAGCGAGCATCCGGACGTAGAGCTGGTGCTGCTGGACCTGAGCATGCCGGGTGCGCATGGTTTCTCGGCCCTGCTGCATGTGCGCGGCGAGTATCCGCAGGTGCCGGTGGTGGTGATCTCGTCCAATGACCACCCGCGCGTGATCCGGCGCGCCCAGCAGTTTGGCGCCGCCGGCTTCATACCGAAGTCGGCCGCGGCCGAGGACATGGCGCTGGCGATACAGACGGTGCTGGACGGCGGCAGCTGGTTCCCGGCCATGGCGGCCGAACGCTCCGAGGCCGACGCCGCCCTGGCCGCGCGCCTGGCGCAGCTGACGCCGCAGCAGTTTCGCGTGCTGCTGTGCCTGGCCGATGGCCTGCTGAACAAGCAGATAGCGCACGAGCTGGGCCTGGCCGAGAACACCGTCAAGGTGCATGTCACGGCGATATTGAAAAAGCTCGACTGCTACAGCCGCACGCAGGCGGCGGTGCTGGTCAAAGGCCTGGAGCCGGAACAAGGAACAACCCCCTGAGCAGCTGCGCCGCTTCCCCCTTCCCTCTACGCGCTGCGCGCTACGGGAAGGGGGACTTTGCTCAGTGCGGCGGGGCGGCCCTTGCACGGCGGCCCTGGCTTTGGTCGCGCCAGTATCCAACAAAATATGGCTTTACCTAATGTTGGTAAAGCGCTGGCAGCTACTAATTTTGTAGTTTTCCTGTGTCGCTCGGTTCGGCCTCGCTTTGGCGCAGCAGCATCTGGCTGATGAGTGCGCGCAGCGCCGATGGGCGCACGGGCTTGAGCAGAAAGCCCCAGCCGCGCTCGGCGGCCTGGCGGCGCAGGGCGGTATCGCGCTCGGCCGTGACCAGCACCACCAGGGGGTGCTGCTGCCAGCGCGCGCACAGGTCGCCGTACAGATCCGGGCCGTGGAAGGCGCCCATGCGCACGTCCAGCAGCACCAGGCGCGGCGCGTTGCCGGGCGCCGCCAGATCCAGCGCCGCCTGCGGGCCGCCGGCCAGGGGCACGTCGCAGCCCCAGCGCTGCAAAAGCGCGCCGGTGGCGGCGCAGCTGGGGGCGTCGTCGTCCACATACCAGGCCGTGGTGCCTTGCAGGGGTTGATCCTGTGCGGGCTCGCTCTCGGTGGGCGCCAGCGATGGCGCGGCGCCCACGGTGGCCACGATGGGCACGCTGACCCAGAACATGCTGCCGCGCCCGAGCTCCGAGCGCAGGCCGATCTCATGGCCCAGCAGCCGGCCCAGGCGCTCGACGATGGCCAGGCCCAGGCCGGCGCCGCGGTCATCGTCATGGCCCTCGCCCAGGCGGCGGAACTCCTCGAAGATCTCGCGCTGCAGGCTCTCGGGTATGCCTGGGCCCTGGTCGTGCACCTCGATGCGCAGCTGATCGCCATGGCGCCGGCAGCCGATCAGCACCTTGCCGCCGGGCGTGTAGCGGATGGCATTGGAGAGCAGGTTTTGCAAGATGCGGCGCAAGAGCGCCTCGTCGCTGCGCACCGTGTAGCGCGAGCCCACGCAGTCCAGGCGCAGGCCGCGGCTCTTGGCGATGATGCCGAAGTTGTGCTGCACCACCTGCAGCAGCGGCCCGAGCGCGAAGTCGCGCAGGCGCACCTCCAGCTGGCCCGACTCCATGCGCGAGATGTCCAGCAGGCTGGCCAGGATGCCGTCCTGCGCGGCCAGCGCGCCGTCAATGCTGTCGGCCACCTGGCGCCCGGCCTCGTCCAGCGCATGGCCGCGCAACAGCGAGCTGAACATGCGCGCCGCGTTCAGCGGCTGCAGCAGGTCGTGCACGGCGGCGGCGACGAAGCGCGTCTTGTAGCGATTGGCCTCCACGGCTTCGCGCCGGGCGGCGTCCAGGTCGCGCGTGCGCTCGGCGATGCGCAGCTCCAGCGCGTCGGCCAGCGAGCGCAGCTCGCGCGCGGCGTTCTTGTAGCTGGTGATGTCGGCATAGCTGGTGACAAAGCCGCCCTCGGGCAGCGGGTTGCCGCGAATCTCCAGCACCTGGCCGTCGCTCTTGGAGCTTTCGTGCAGGTAGGGCGTGCCCTCGCGCAGGTGGCGCAGGCGCCGCTGCACGGCGTCGTCGGCCGGCGGCGGCCCAAGCAGGCCGCGGCGCGCGTTGTAGCGCAGCAGGGCCTCTATCGGGGCGCCCACGCGCACCAGCTCCGCAGGGAAGCGAAACAGCTCGACGTAGCGCGAGTTCCAGGCCACCAGGTTCAGCTCCTTGTCCACCACCACCACGCCCTGCGGCAGGTGCTGCAGGCTGCGTGACAGGCCGGTGTCGGCCTGGCGTGCGGCCTGCACGATGGCGCCCTGGGCGGTGCGCAGCTCCTGGGCGTGTTGTTGCAGGACGGTCTCCAGCTCCTGGCGGCTGCGTTGGCGCAGCAGGGCCAGGCGCCGGCGCTGGCGCAGGATCAGCACCAGCAGCGCCAGGGCCAGCCACAGGCCGCCAGCGGCCACGGCGGCCCAGCGGCCGGCGCTGGCCACGGCGCGGGTGTCGTGCAGCAGGTGCAGCCTCCAGTCGCTGCCGGGTAGCTCCAGGGTCTGCCACAGCAGCGGCCGGTGCTCGGCGGGGTCTTGCAGGCGCACCACCACGCCGCCGCCGGCTACCGGGCGCTCGCTGCGGTACAGCAAGGGCGCCAGAGGCTGGTCGGCATATTGGCGCGTGGCGGCCAGCTCGCCGCGGTCCTGCGCCGTGAGCGGGTTGAGCAGCCGGTAGCGCCAGGCGTCGCGGCTGGCCAGGAAGACCACGCCATGGGTGTCCGAGGCGAGCACGATGTCGGGCCCATTGCGCCACTCACGCTCCAGCTCGGTGAAGACGATCTTCACGGCCACCAGGCCCAGGGCGCGCCCCTGCGCGTCGCGGATGGCGGTGGACAGGAAGTAGCCCGGCTCCCCCGTGGTCAGGCCTATGCCGTAGAAGCGCCCCTGGCCGTGCTGCAGCGCCTGCTGCACATAGGGGCGGAAGTGGTAGTTCTCGCCGACGTTGCTGTGCGCGTCGCGCCAGTTGCTGGCGGCCAGCGCCAGGCCGTCGCGGGCAATCAGGGTCAGCGTGGAGGACTGGCTGGCGCCGTTGGCCTGTTCCAGCTTGTGGTTCAGCGCCTGCACCGCCGCCGGCGTGAGCGGTTGCGCCAGCGCGGTGCGCAGCTCGCTGTCCAGCGCCAGCACCTCGGGCAGGGTGCGAAAGCGGTCTATGCGCTGCACCAGGGCCTGGGCGTAGAGCGACAGCCGGCGCTGCACATCCTGGCTTTCCTCATTGAGCGCGCGCCGCTGCACGATCTGGCCGACCAGCAGCATGCACAGCGCCATGCCGGCCAGCACGACGAGCACGGTCCACAGCAGTTGGCGGCGTTGGTTCATGGGCCTGGAGTGTGCGCGCTTGGGCCGGCGCGGGGTGCGCCGCCTAATACCAATAGGTTATCGGCAAAAAAAAGCTGGCGATGTCCAATCCAGCCCCAGGATGCGCCATGCGAGCGCGTCATTTTCTGGCCCACGAAAGACCCGCCATGCACGCCATTCCCCTGCAAGACACCGCCGCGCCCGAGCGCCTGCCCTTTTACCGCCAGCTGTATTTCCAGGTGGTGCTGGCCATTGTGCTGGGCGTGCTGCTGGGGCATTTCGAGCCGCAGTACGGCGCGCAATTCAAGCCGCTGGGCGACGCCTTCATCAAGCTGGTGAAGATGGTCATCGCCCCGGTGATCTTCCTGACCATAGTCACCGGCATCGCCGGCATGACGCACCTTCGCACCGTGGGCCGCGTGTTCGGCAAGGCCATGGCCTACTTTTTGTGCTTCTCCACCCTGGCGCTGATCGTCGGCATGGTGGTGGCGAACGTGCTGCAGCCCGGCGCCGGCATGCACATCCGCGTGGCGGATCTGGACACCAAGGCGGTGGACAGCTTCGTCGCCAAGTCGCATGACCTGAGCCTGGTCGGCTTTGCCATGGACATCATCCCCAAGACCCTGGTCAGCCCCTTCGTCGGCGACAACATCCTGCAGGTGCTGTTCGTGGCCGTGCTGTTCGGCGTGGCCCTGGCCATGGCGGGCGACGCCGGAAAGCCGGCCCTGAACTTCTTCGAGGCGCTGACCAAGCCGGTGTTCAAGCTGGTGAACATCGTCATGAAGGCCGCCCCGATCGGTGCGTTTGGCGCCATGGCCTTCACCATCGGCAAGTTTGGCCTGGGCTCGCTCGTCAACCTGGCCGAGCTGGTGGCCACCTTCTACCTGACCTCGCTGGTCTTCGTGCTCATCATCCTGGGCGCGGTGGCGCGGCTGTGCGGCTTCTCCGTGGTCAAGCTGATGCGCTACCTGAAGGCCGAACTGCTGCTGGTGCTGGGCACGTCTTCGTCCGAATCCGCCCTGCCCTCGCTGATGGAAAAGATGGAGAAGGCCGGTTGTAGCAAATCGGTGGTTGGTCTGGTGGTGCCCACGGGCTACTCCTTCAACCTGGACGGCACCAACATCTACATGACGCTGGCCGCGCTGTTCATCGCCCAGGCCACCGACATCGACCTGAGCCTGGGCCAGCAACTGGCCCTGTTGCTGGTGGCCATGCTGTCGTCCAAGGGTGCGGCCGGCGTCACCGGCGCGGGCTTCATCACCCTGGCCGCCACCCTGGCCGTGGTGCCCGAGGTGCCGGTGGCCGGCATGGCGCTGATCCTCGGCGTGGACCGCTTCATGAGCGAATGCCGCTCTCTCACCAACTTCGTTGGCAACGCCGTGGCCACGGTGGTCGTCTCGCGCTGGGAGAACGGGCTGGATTACCAGCGCCTGCATGCGGCGCTGGACGGCGAAGCCGCGGCCCCGATGAAGGAAACGCTGGCGGGTTAAGCCTTCGCGCTTGAAGCAACGGCCCAGGTTCGCCTGGGCCGTTGTCATTTGCGGCCTCAGAACGGCGCGTCGTCGTCCGGGCCGCTGGTCGGGGCGTGCAGCGAGTTGTTCACGGCCGGGGCTGCCCCGCCGATCTCGCCGCGCCCTTCCCCGCCCAGGGCCAGGATCAGGTCGGGGATGAGCTTGGAGAGTTCGCCCGTGGCAATCGCCACGTCGGCGTCAAAGCCGGCATCGTCCTGCTTCTGACCCTCGAAAACGGTGTCCTGGAAGGCGATTTTCTTCAGCTGCAGGCCCTCGGTGAGCACAAAGCTGACGCGGTCGTCCCAGCTCATGGCCAGTTTGGTGGGCAGCTTGCCGGCCTCGATATGCGCCTGCACCTCCTCGATGTCCAGCGGGTGGCGCGCGTAGCGGACCACGGCCTTGTCCTCGCCGGCGCTCTTCAGTTCGCATTCGCGGTCTATGGAAAAGCCCGCCGGCGGCTCCTGGCTCTTGAGCCAGTGGGCCATGGCGGCCTGGGGGCTGGTCTGGGTGTCCAGCAGCGCCAGCGACAGGCCGGGCAGCTGCTCCACCAGCAGGCTGGTGATCTCGTCAGCGCGGCCCTGGGCGCCGGTGTCCAGCATCAGCAGGCCGGCCTCGCGGTCTATCCACACCCAGGTCGAGCCCTGCTTGGTGAAGGCCATGGGCAGCAGGTCCAGCCTGGCCTCGTCCTTGAGCTCCTTGGCCTCCTTCTTGCCGGGCTTGCGGCCGGTCTGCTGCTCGATGAGCGCGGCCTTCTCCTTGACCTTGCGTGCCAGCACCGTGGCCGGCAGCATCTTGGATTCGGCCATGAAGCGCAGCATCCATTGCCCGCCCACGCTCTCGGCCAGCGGGCCGTGGGCATCGCCGCGCGGCGGCACCCAGCCAACGGCCTTTTCCTGCGTGGCGCCACATTCCTGGAACGGGGTCTTGGCCAGGGCCTCCTCCAGCTGGGTCAGATCCGCCTGCCAGCCCGGGGCAATGCGGTACACGATGAGGTTCTTGAACACTTGGGTTATTCCTGATTTGATAGCTGTCAACGCTTGATGGTAAAGCGCAAAAGCCCTATTTTCTTCATAAAAATGCTGCAGATGCGCGGCACGGCCTGGCAGAACTTTACACAGGCGCAGTGTTCCCACATGGTGGCGTTACACGGGCGCCGGACACTGGCGTCCATGGTTTTGGTCACGCAAGAAAGGAATTCACCATGACCCGTTTCCGTATCACCCAACGCCTGGCCGCCACCGCCCTGGTGGCCGCCCTGGCCGGCATTGCCGCTCCCTCCTTCGCCCAGCCCGCACCCGGTGCCGGCCCGGTGGCCGAGCAGGCCCAGCGCCCGCGCGCCATGACACCCGAGCAGCGCCAGCAGTTCATGAAGGAACGCATGGGCCAGCGCCTGGAGGCCTTCAAGCAGAAGCTGCAGCTCACGCCCGCGCAGGAGCCGGCCTGGAACGGCTTTGTGCAGTCCATGCAGCCCAATGCCGAGCCGCGCCATGCCCGCCTTGACTGGCAGGGCATGGACAAGCTGACCACGCCCGAGCGCATAGACCGCATGCGCGCCATGCACGCCCAGCGTGGCGCCGAGATGGAACGCCGCGGCGAGGCCGTGAAGGCCTTCTACGCCCAGCTGACGCCGGCGCAGCAAAAGACCTTCGACGACCAGGGCGCGCGCATGGTTGGCCAGCGCGGTGCCAAGCAGGGGTGGGGCATGCATCGCCACGGCCACCACCATGGCTTTGGCCCTGGCGCATCCATGGGCCAGTAATAGACGGCGACAGCCAGGGCTGCATGCTGCGGCCCTGGCCTACAAGGCCCAGGGTTGGAGGGGGTCTACATTCGTTACATTTGCCCTGCACAAACTAACGAATAAACGTCATGTTCCATCCTTGTCTGCCGCACCCCTCCCCTTTTCGTGGCGCCCGCGGCGCCAGCCAGCGCCATTGGCATGCCCTGGTTGCAGCGGGCTGGCTTGCCGCCCTGCCCGCCTTTGCACAGCAGGCCATGACCGATCTGTCGCACGCGCCCAGCATCTACCTGCAGGGGGCCATAGCGGAGCACGACACCGAGGCCCTGACCCTGGGTCTGACCCTGCCCTGGCGCGAATGGCGCATGCCGCTGTGGGGTGGCGAGCTGCGCGGCCACTGGGATCTGTATCTCAGCCGCTGGTTCTTCAAGGGTGCCGCAAGGCATGGCGGCACCCTCGTGCTGGGCGTCACGCCCACCCTGCGCCTGCGGCCCGATGGCGGCAGCTCTGCCTGGTTCTGGGAGGCCGGCATAGGTGCCACGCTGGCCGATCAACGCTACCACCCGGCGGGACAGGAAGAGTTCAGCACGCGCTTCAACTTTGCCTCGCACCTGGGCATCGGCATCAACTTTGGGGCACGACGCCAGCATGAGCTGCTGCTGCGGCTGCAGCATGTCTCCAACGCCGGCATCAAGAAACCCAACCCGGGGGTGGAATTCCTGCAGCTGCGCTACGCCTGGCATTTTTGACTTGCCTCCTGTGGGCAAGGCTGTGCATGAAAGGCTGGCAAATGGTGGCTTATCCACAGCCAGCGGCGCTTGGCGCAAGTTGTTCCAGATTCGCGGCGCGCTTGCACCGGCCTGAAGCCACACCCTTGGCAGCATCCTAACTATCTGTGGGCATTACAGAAAACAGGCTTATCCACAGCGCAGGGCGGGCTCTACTACTACCACTATGTATTGATGAATACCTATATGGAATAAGCCAGGAGGCCATCGGCGCCGGTGCCAGCGGCGTTTTTTGCGCTGATATGGGACTGCATCAGCTGCTCGACCTCCTGCGCGGGCAAGGGCTTGCTGAATAGATAGCCCTGGTAGGCCTGGCAGCCGGCCTGGGCCAGCCAGTGGCGCTGTTCCTCGGTTTCCACGCCCTCGGCAATCACCTCCAGCCCCAGGCTGTCGGCCAGCGCGACGATGGTGCGCACGATGGCGGCGTCGTTCGGGTCGGACAACAGGTCGTGCACAAAGCCCTGGTCGATCTTGAGCTGGCCCAGCGGCATGCGTTTGAGGTAGGTGAGCGAGGAATAGCCGGTGCCAAAGTCGTCCAGCGAAAAACTCACGCCATGCGCGCGCAGCGCCTCCATGGTGGCGATGGTCTTGGCCATGTCTTCGACCAGCAGGCTTTCCGTCAGCTCCAGCTTGAGCTGCGCCGCCGGGGCGCCGGTGACGGCCAGCACGCGCAGCACGTCGGCCACGAAGCCGGCATCGCGAAACTGGCGCGGGCTGACGTTCACGGCCATGGTCAAAGGCGCCAGATCGGGCTGTTTTTGCCACGCCGCCAGACGCGTGCAGGCGGTGTGCAGCACCCAGCGCCCCAGTGGCAGGATGAGACCGGTCTCTTCTGCCGCGGGTATGAACTCGGCGGGTGACACCATGCCGCGCCGTGGCTGCGTCCAGCGTAGCAATGCCTCCACGCCCAGGATCTGGCCGCGCGCGTTGAGTTGCGGCTGGTAGTGCAGCGAGAACTCCTGCTGCGCCAGGGCGGAGCGCAGGTCGGCCTCGAACGCCACATGCTCGTCCACGGCCTTTTGCATGCCCGGGTTGAAAAAGCGCAGCGTGCTGCGCCCGGCCATCTTGGCCTGGTACATGGCCAGGTCGGCCTGCTTGAGCAGCTCTCCCACGGTGGTGGACTGATCATCGAACAAGGCCACGCCTATGCTGGGCGTGCTGCGGTACTGGTGGCCCGCCAGGGCATAGGGAAGGGAGAGCGCGTTCAGTATCTTCTCGCCCACCTTGTTCGCATGTTCGGCTAGGGTTGCGGGCTGGGCACCTATCTGTTCGAGCAACACCACGAACTCGTCTCCGCCCAGCCGCGCCACCGTGTCCATGGCACGCACGCAGGTGTTGAGGCGCTGGGCCACGCTCTTGAGCAGCAGGTCGCCCTGGTCGTGGCCCAGGGTGTCGTTCAGCTGCTTGAAGTTGTCCAGATCGATGAACAGCAGCGCCCCACCCTGGCGCTGGCGCTGGGCCGCGGCCAGGGCCTGGCCCATGCGCTGCATGAAATGCGCGCGGTTGGGCAGGCCGGTAAGGGCATCGAACAGCGCCAGGCGCTGGATCTCCCGTTCGCTGGCCTTGCGCTGGCCGATGTTGGAGTTGATGGCCAGAATGGCCTCGGCCTCGCCCTGTTCGCTGCGCACCAGGGTCCAGCGCCCTTCGACTTCGATGGCGCGGCCATCGCGCGCATATTGCTGCAGCTCACCCGTCCATTCGCCGTTGCGCAGCACCTGGGCGCTGGCTTGGTGGAAGCACTGTGCATCCTGGTAGAGCAGGCTGGCGGCGTTGTGCCCCAATGCCTCTGCGCGGCTCCAGCCGTACAGCCGTTCTGCGCCCTCGTTCCAGAAGGTAATGCGATGCTCCAGGTCGCGCACGATGATGGCGTCGCTGGCCTTGTTCAAGAGCGATGCCTGCTGGCGTATGCGCATGTCGTCCGCCTGGCGCTGCAGTTCGGCAGCGGCGCGGGCCGCGAAGATTTGCAGTGCGGTGTCAACGAGATGCGCTCGCCGCAACGGCTTGCGGTACATCACCAGGATCATGCCCAGGGGCGTGCCGTCGCTGCCCGTGAGTTGCCGCCCGACATAGCTGCGCACCCTGCACCTTGCCAGCACGGGGTCATGCGGAAACAGCTGGGCCACGCGGTCTTCGATCACGACCAGGGGCTGGGTGAGCAATTGCGCGCTGGGTGTGCCCGACAGCGCGTATTCGAGCGTGGGCTGCACCACGCCATCGCTGATATGCGACAGCGTCACGGCCTGCAGGCTCTGGCCATCCACGGGCGGCTGCAGGCGCACCACGCAGGCAACCTGGGCCGACAGCGCGTCTGCCATATGCTGCGCCAGGTGGTCGAAGAAGGCCACGCCCGTTCCTGCCGATACCGCCTTGGCCACCTTCACGATGGCGGCCTGCAGGCGTTGCTGCTCGGCGCGGGTGCGCAGGTTTTCCAGGCCAAAGGCCAGGTCGGCGGCCATGGCTTCGAGCAGCTGCGTCTCCTGCGCACCCGGCTCCAGCACCTCGGGGGCATACAGGCACAGCAGGCCCAGGTTGCGCTCTGCGCCGCGCAGCGGCAGGTAGATGGCGGAATGAAACTCCAGCGCGTCCAGCAGCCCGGCCACCTTGTCGAAGGTGGGGTTGGCGCGCATGTCGCGCAGGACGACGGTGCGGCCGCTGCGCACGCAGATGCTGGCCGGCCCCTGGTCACCGGGCTCATCGGGCGACCAGCTCAGGCGCAGCTGCGCCAGGTATTCGGGCGAGCCTCCGGCATGGGCCACGGGTTCTATGCGCTTGCGCTCGTCATCACGCGCCAGGCCCACCCAGCCCATGCGGTAACCGCCTACCTGCACCGCCACCGCGCACACGGCGTGCAGCAGCTCGGCCTCGGTGTTGGCGCGCAGCAGGGTCTCGCTGCAGGCACTGCGCATGCGCTGGGCCCGGCTCAGGCGCGCCAGTTCGGCGTCTATGCGGCTGCGCTCGGTGATGTCATGGGCCAGTATCTGCCAGGCCGGGTGACCGTCGAAATCGGTGACGCCGACGAATACCTCCATGTCCATCAGCGTGCCGTCCTTGCGTGCGTGGCGCCAGGTGGTAGCTGCCGTGGCCAGCGTGTGCGCGGCGCGCGCGTCGCTGCACATGGCCAGGGCGCTGTCGGCCTGGGCGCGCTGTGCCTGGGGCCAGAGCAGGCGCATGTCCATGCCCAGCAGCTCCTGCTCGTCATAGCCATAGTGGCGCGCCATGGCCGGGTTCACGGCCAGCAGGCGCAGGCTGCCCTGGTCACAGACCCACATCGGCTGCGGGTGCTCGGTGAACAGGCTGCGGTACTGCTGCCCGGCCTGCCAGTGCAGGCTGATGTCGATCATGCCGCCGACCATGCGCAGGCCACGGCCGCTGGCGTCGCGCAGCACGAAGCCGCGGTCGTCCACCCAGGCGTAGCTGCCGTCCTGGCGGCGAAAGCGGTACTGGGCGCACCAGAACTCAGCAGTGCCGGCTATGACTTGCCGCAGACTTTGCTGCACCTGTGGCGCGTCGTCGGGGTGCAGGCGCAGCGTCCACGAGCTGCCGTCCGGCGGCAGGCTGGCCAGGGGCACGCCAAAGAGCCTTTCCATGCCGTCGTTCCAGCGCATGGTGTCGGACTGCAGATCCCGATCCCAGAAGGCGGAGGTCATGGCGCGAAATGTCAGCGCGCCCGCCGCAGCCATGTCGGGCCTGTGCGTCATGCCCGCACCCGCAAAACCCCGCCCCTGACCGCCCTGCATGGGCGGCAGGCGGGTGGCAGTGGGCAGGGGTTTGCGCTCATGGCCTAGGTCAAGGCAATGCGGCGCAAGCGGCCGACGGTGGCAGGACAGGTGGGCTCAACGGCATGGTGTGGCAGGGCATGGTGAGGGGACGGCGGAAACCATGGTTTACCTGAGGTTACAGCCAATCCACCATGGGGCTGAACCCTCATTTGCAGGATGGGGTGCCCGCGGTTTCGCCGAGACGGGCACCTCGTGGTTGTAACAAGCAGGCATGCCAACTCCTTGCTGCAGCAAAGCGTCCATCGGGTCAGGCTTGCCACGGCCCCCGGATTTCCATGCCCCCGCCCGCTCCGCTATGGGGTGTTGCGCTCGCGCCGCGCGCGCACGGCAGCGGCCAGCTGCCGCAGCACCGGCACCGTCTGCGCAAAGCTGATGCAGGCATCGGTCACCGAGACCCCATGCCTGAGCGCCTGGCCGGGCACGATGTCCTGGCGGCCTTCCTCGAGGTGGCTTTCGATCATCACGCCGGTGATGCGCGCATCGCCGCCCGCGATCTGTGCAGCCACATCCTCGGCCACGGCGATCTGGCGTGCATGCTGCTTGCTGCTGTTGGCGTGCGACAGGTCGATCATCACCTGCGCTTGCTGGCCGGACTTTTGCAGCAGCTCGCAGGTCGATTGCACGTCGGCGGCGCTGTAGTTGGGTGCCTTGCCGCCGCGCAGGATCACATGGCAATCGTGGTTGCCGCGCGTCTCGAAGATGGCGGCCTGGCCCATCTTGGTCATGCCCATGAAGGCATGCTCGGCCTGCGCGGCCTGAATGGCATCCACGGCCACCTTCACGCCGCCGTCCGTGCCGTTCTTGAAGCCCACCGGGCAGGACAGGCCGCTGGCCAGCTGGCGGTGGCTCTGGCTCTCGGTGGTGCGCGCGCCGATGGCGGCCCAGCTCACCAGGTCGCTGATGTACTGGGGACTGAGCAGATCCAGGAACTCGGTGCCCACGGGCAGGCCCAGCGCCAGCACGTCCAGCAGCAGCAGGCGCGCGCGCTCCAGCCCCTCGTTGATGGCAAAGCTGCCGTCCAGGTGCGGGTCGTTGATATAGCCCTTCCAGCCCACGGTGGTGCGCGGCTTCTCGAAGTACACGCGCATCACGACAAGCAGATCCTGCGCCAGCGCGTCTGCCTCTTGCTTCAGCAGCCGCGCGTACTCCATGGCCTGGTCATGGTCGTGGATGGAACAGGGCCCGACGACGACGATCAGCCGGTCGTCCTGGCCGTGCAGCACGCGCGACAGCTGCAGGCGGCTGGCCTCCACCAGCTCCTGCGCGGCGTCGGGCGCGGGCAGCCATTCCTCCAGGATGGCGGGTGTGATCAGGGGGCGCACGGCCTTGATGCGCAGGTCGTCGATGCGCGTGGTGTCGTGCGTGCTGGGCGTGGGGATGGGGCGGTCGATGAGTGTCATGGTGGCCCGATTGTCGCCCCTGCGCGGCGCGCCCGCTCAGGGGCGCCGGTAGCTGGCGGACTGCTGCGCCCAGTAGCGCGAGCGCAAATGATCCAGCCGCACCGTGCCACCGCTCGATGGTGCGTGCACGAAGCGCCCTTCGCCCACATAGATGCCGGCATGCGTGGGCCGGCCGCCGCCGAACACCACCAGGTCGCCGGTGCGCAGCTCGTCCTCCGGCACCGACGCGCCAAAACCGCTCAGCAGCGCCACCGTGCGCGGCGGGGCCACACCGGCGCGGCTGTTGTAGACATAGCCGATCAGGCCGCTGCAGTCAAAGCCGCCCTCGGGTGTGTTGCCGCCAAAGCGGTAGGGCGTACCCACCAGGCCCAGGGCGTGGATGGCGATGTCGCTCGATTGCTCGGCAGACAGCCGGGCATAGGCGCTGGAGCGCGCGGCGGGCGCCGTGCCGCAGCCCGCCAGCAACAGGCCGGCCGCGAGCAGCAAAACAGGGGGAACGAGCTTGCGCATGGCTGCAAGCCTAGCAGCCTGCCACCGCCGTTGGTGCAGCCGCCGCCAAGGCCCCGGCTTTCAGCTACTTTTTCAGCGGCATTTCGGGTTGTATGGCCCTATTTCTGTTTCCGGCTGTGACGGGCGCCAGTTTTCTTGACCGATTCGGCGGCATATCGCGCGCATGGCAGTACAAAAAATCGTACTAGTACAAACAATACAATGTACCTATGACATCTTTGTTCGTCGAAGGAAGCAATGCCAGAGACATTGCCACAAGCCTTGAACATGCCATGCGCAGCGGCGCCCTGCCACCCGGCTCTGCCCTGCCCCCGGTACGCCAGCTGGCCGTTGAGCTGGGCGTGAATCCCAACACCGTCGCGGCCGCCTATGCGCGGCTGCGCGCCGCCGGCCGCGTGCTCACGGCGGGGCGCAAGGGCACGCGCGTGGCCGGCGCGCCGCCCTCCCCCACCCCGGTCTATGCCGCGCCCGAGGGGCTGCGCGACCTGGCCGGCGGCCAGGTCGACGCCGCCCTGCTGCCGCGCCTACGTGGCCAGGCCTGGACGCAGGCGCTGGCCCAACCCCTGGATGGCGTGGCTGGCGATGCACCGCTGCTGGCTCAGGCCGCGCACTGGCTGCAGGGCCAGGGTCTGCCGGGCGAAGACCTGGGTTGTTTCTCGGGCGCGCTCGACGCCATCGAGCGCGCCCTGCGCCAGCATGCGCGTCCCGGTGACCGCGTGGGTGTGGAAGACCCGCTGTGGCCGCCGCTGCTGGCGCTCTTGCACAGCCTGCGCCTGGTGCCGGTGGCGCTGGCCGTCGATGCGCAGGGCATGTGCGTGCCGGCCGATGGCGTGCTGAGGGACTGCGCCGCCGTGGTGCTCACGCCGCGCGCGCAGCACCCCACGGGCGTGGCCATGACGGCGGCGCGCTGGAGGGCGCTGCGCCGCGCCTTGCGTGCCTGCCCGCACACACTGCTGATCCTGGACGACCACTGGGGCCCCTTGAGCGCCGCGCCGCTGGCCATGGCCGGCACGCTGCCGCCGCTGTGGCTGCATGTGCTGTCCGTCAGCAGCAGCCTGGGGCCGGACTGCCGCGTGGCCGTGGTCAGCGGCACGCCAGGGCTGGTGCAGGGCATGTGCGCGCACCAGGCGCTGGGCCCGCGTGCCGTCAGCCGCTGGCTGCAGGGCCTGGTGGCGCAGCTGTGGCGCCAGGCCAGCCGGGGCAGGGGGCGTGGCTCCTGGCAGCACATGGCCGGCAGCTACGCCGCGCGCCGTGCGGCGCTGGCCCAGGCGCTGCGCCGCCACGGCGTGGCGGGCGACTGGGAGCGTGGCGAGGGCCTGCATGCATGGCTGCCCGTGGCCGACGAGGCCGCCGTGGCGCAGCACATGGCCGCGCGCGGCTGGGCCGTGCAGGCGGGCGCGCCGCTGCGCCTGGGCAGTGGCCCGGCGATCCGCATCAACCTGGCGGCCCTGGGCCTGCGCGACATGGGGCGCCTCGCGCGCGATCTGGCGGCGGCGCTGCGGGCGGTGTCCTGATGTCCCGCAGGCGGCGGGTGCGCTGTCTATGCTTTCGGCCGCTACCTTCCTCCAGTGAGGGAAGTAGTTTGAGTGGCGCCAAGAATTAGATAAAAACGGCCTGTATCGCTTGTACGGTAAGCGCAAATAGCTATTAAAACAATAGCTATGAGGTGTGAGCCGCGCCCGTTGACAGCCTGTCCAGCAGCTTGCCGATGGACTGGCGCGCGCAGCGCTGCAGCTGCATCAGCAGGGCGTGATCGGGCCAGGGGACGCCAAAGCGCTGGCACAGCTCGCGCTGCATGCGTGCCAGCAGGGCGGCGGCCATTTCGGCGTCGGCCAGCGCGCGGTGGGCGCGGCCGGTGCGCGGCAGGCCCAGGTGGTCGGTGATGCGGCCCAGGCTGTGGCTGGGCGCGTCGGGAAACACGCGGCGCGACAGCAGTACGGTGCAGGCAAAGGGCTGGGGCGCGGCCAGGCCGGCGTGCTGCAGTTCGGACTGCCAGAACTTGCTGTCAAACGCAGCGTTGTGCGCCACCATGGGCGCGCTGCCTACAAAGCGCGCCGCCTCGCGCATCACCGCCTCGGCGGGCGGCGCCGTGGCCAACATGGCATTGCTGATGCCGGTGAGCTGCTCGATGAACGGCGGGATGGGTACGCCGGTACGCATCAGGCTGTCAAAGCGATCGACGACCTGCTCGCCTTCCATGAGCACGATGGCCACCTCGGTGGCACGGGCGCCCTGGGCCGGCGCCATGCCGGTGGTCTCGAAGTCGATGACGGCGATGGGTGCGGCCACGGGGTTCAGGCCTTTTTCAGGAACTCGGACTTGAGCAGCATGCTGCCCAGCTCGGTCTTGCAGTCCACGTTGTGGCCGTTGGCGCCGTCCACCAGGCGTATGCCCTTGATCTTGCTGCCCTTTTTGAGCACCGTGGACGATCCCTTGACCTTCAGATCCTTCACCAGGATCACGGCGTCGCCGTCGGCCAGATCGTTACCGTTGGCGTCGCGCACGCGGCTGCCTTCGGCATCGGCCGGCGCCGCCTCGGCCTGCATGGGCCATTCAAAGGCGCAGTCCGGGCAGATGTAGCTGTCGCCGTCGGGGTAGGTGTTGGTCAGCCCGCATTGCGGGCAGGGTGGAATGCTGTGCTGGCTCATGCCGCCGATTGTCGCCGCTGCAGCGCAAACGGCGGCAGCCCGGCCAGCAGGCGCTGGCCATAGCCGGTGCGCACCAGGCGCTTGTCGTAGCAGTAGACATGGGCCTGGTCGTCCTCGGTGCGAATCGCCCGGCCCACCCATTGCGCCAGGCGGATGGCGGTGGCCGGCACCACCAGCTCGCTGAACGGGTCGCGCCCGGCGCCGCGCAGCCATTCGGCGCGCGCCTCGCCCACCGGGTCGTCGGGCGGGGCAAAGGGCAGTTTGGTGATGAACAGCGATTCGCACAGGCTGCCCGGCAGGTCCAGCCCCTCGCCAAAGGACTGCATGCCGAAGATGATGGACGGCAGGCCCTGGGCCACGCGCTCGCGGTGGCGCGCCAGCAGCTGCTGGCGCGGCAGGGTGTTCTGCACCAGAACCACGGGGCGCATGGCGGTCGGCATGGCGTCCACCGCCTGGCGCATCTGCTCGCGCGAGGTGAACAGCACCAGCGCGCCGGCCTCCACCAGGGCCAGGTCGGACAGCAGCGCGTCCACCATCTCGGCCGTGAAGGTCTGGGCGTCGCGTGGCTCGGCCTGTGTTTCGGTGGCCACCAGCAGGCCCTGGCGCGCATAGTCGAAGGGGCTGGCCACGGCCAGCGTGGTCACGGCGGCGTCGCCATGCAGGCCCGACTCGCGCAAAAAGAAGTCGAAATGCCCGCAGCTCGTCAGCGTGGCCGATGTCAGCACCGCGCCGCGCACGGCCGACCACAGGTGGTTCTTCAGCGTGTTGCCGGGCAGCACCGGGCTGGCGTGGGCGCGCACGACGATGAAGTCGCCCTCGACCTGCAGCGTGAACCACTTGGCCGCCGGCACCGCGCCCTCGGGCGCGTCCTGCAGCAGCAACTGGGCACAAGCGTGCACGCCCTCCAGCCGTGGCGCCAGGCTGCCGATCTGGGCATACAGCTGGGACAGGCGGCGCGCCTCGTCGGGCTTGTCGCGCATCTCGCTCTTGAGCGCCTTGGCGATGGCGCTGAGGGCCTGCAGAAAGCCGTCCGCATGGTGCGCAGCCTGACCCAGGGGCCCGACGAGCGCATCGGGCAGCAGGCCGCCGCTCACGCGGGCGCGCGTGGGCATGGATGAGTTGAATGAGCGCCGGCCGGGCAGCGGCGCGCGCAGCTGCTCGCCATACACATCCATCACCAGCCGCGCCAGGTCCTGCAGCGCGGCGCGCAGGCGTGCGGTGTGGTTGGGGATGTCGGCTATCTCTTCCACCTCCACCAGCTGGCCTATGCGCAGCGCGCGGCTGGCCAGCTTGTCCAGCCAGGTCAGGCGCGACAGATCCATCTCGCAGGCGAACTGATCGAGCGCCGTGGCCGGCAGGTGGTGCGCCTCGTCAATGACCAGCAGGCAGTTGTCCAGCTCGGGCAAGAGGCGCGCGCCAATCGAGGACAGCAGCAGGTCATGGTTGGCGACGATGACCTGGGCCGCCACCAGCTGTTTGCGCCGTTCGAAGTAGCTGCACTGGTTGAACAGCGGGCAATGTCTGCCGGTGCAGGAGCTGGCCTCGGCCGCCACGGGGCTCCAGACCTCGGGCTCGGGTGGGGTGTCCAGGCTGTCGCGGTCGCCGTCCCAGCCGCCCTGGGCCAGGGCGTCGGCCAGACTGGCGTAGAAGCGCAGGCGTGCCTCGGCGTCGTGGCGCGGGTGCCGTGCTTGCGCGGCCTCGTCGGGGAACAGGTCGTCGTCGGGCAGATCGTCATCGCCGCCGCCGCTGCCGCCGCCGGCCAGGCGCTCCAGCTTCAGCTTGCAGACATAGCGTCCGCGCCCCTTGGCGAGCGCAAAGGCAAAGGGCTGCTCCATGCGCGCCGCAAGCTGCGGCAGATCCTTGTGCACCAGCTGCTCCTGCAGCGCCACCGTGGCCGTGGAGATCAATACCCGCGTGCCGCGCGCCAGCGCCATGGCAATCGCCGGCACGCTGTAGGCCAGCGACTTGCCCACGCCGGTGCCGGCCTGGATGACGGCGATGGCGCGCTCGGGTTCATCGACATCGTCCTCGGGCTTGCCCAGCTGCGCCCGGGCGAAGGTCTCGGCCACCTGTCGGGCCATCAGGTGCTGGCCCTCGCGCACGCGAAAGCCGGCGCTGGCCTGAACCACCGACTCAAAGGATTGCAGGGCCTGATCGGCCCATTCTTGTGCGGACATGGATGGGGGCGGGCGCTTCAACCGTGGCGCACCGGATGCTGTGATTTCGTCCAGTTATGGTAGTCGATTGCGTTGCCTGCCCGCGGCCGCAGGGGCATTGCACCGAAACGGGCAACAATCGCGCGTCATGAAGCTGCACACCTTGCTGTCGGTTGCCGACTTTGAACGCCGCGCACAAGCCCTGCTGCCGCGCGCCGTGCTCGGCTACGTGAATGGCGGCACCGAGGATGGCCTGACCTTGCAGGCCAACCGCGATGCCCTGCGCGCCGTGCAGTTTCGCCCCAAGGGGCTGGTGGGCGTGGCCGAGCGCTCGCAACGGGTCACGCTGTGGGGCCGCAGTTATGCCCACCCGTTTGGCATCGCCCCCATGGGCGTGACGGCCATGTGCCGCCATCGCTGCGAGCAGGATCTGGCCCTGGCCGCCGCACGCCATGGCCGGGTGCTGGCCGCCGTGCCGCGCGACTTTCCGGTGCTGATCGACGGGGGCTTTCGCCGTGGCACCGATATCCTCAAGGCCATGGCCCTGGGCGCGCGCATGGTGTTTCTGGGGCGTGCCATGCTTTATGGCGCGGCCGTGGCCGGCCAGGCCGGCGTGGCGCGTGTGATCGACATCCTGGGCACGGAGATCGACCGCAACCTGGGCCTGCTTGGCTGCCCCGATGTGAACGCGCTGGATCAGGACTTCATCGTGCGTTTGCGTGCTGGCCATCCCGGCATGCAGGCCGGATATCAAACACTATAAAAATTATAGC
The DNA here is from genome assembly GCA_018054745.1 of Alicycliphilus sp. GTDB lineage: Bacteria > Pseudomonadota > Gammaproteobacteria > Burkholderiales > Burkholderiaceae_C > Alicycliphilus > Alicycliphilus limosus. Next base: position 6,263 of record JAGPIX010000014.1, on the reverse strand, counting down.
GTTTAGCGACTATGCATAGGGCGCTGGAGGCCATTTTCATTCAAACTGCTGGGCGCCGAAATCCTCCACGCGCAAACGCCGCACCCGGGCGCCCGTGTGCGCCTGCAGACGCTCGGCCGCCTGCGCGGCCAGGCCGTCCGGGACGGGCGCGGTCAGCAGCAGCAGGCTGGGCGACGCGCCTGCCGCTTCGGCCGGGCCCCAGGCGCGGCGCTCCACCTTGACGCCGGCGTGCGCCAGTTGGCGCAGCACCTGGGCCTCGTTGAACGTCTTGCCCGGCAGCAGGCGCAGCAGCTGGCGCGTGCGCACCTGGGCCATGGGCAGGGGGGCGGCCGGGGCGTCCGCGCGTAGGCCCAGGGTGGGTATGGCGGTCGGGCCGCCCCAGCGGCCATCGGTGCCGGGGTGGCGTGCCAGATCCACCAGGTCGGCGAGCACGGCCGAGGCCGTGGGCTCGCCGCCTGCGCCGGCGCCACTGAAGAAGGCCTCGCCCGCGGCGTCGGCGCGCACCAGCAGGCCGTTGCTGGCCCCATCCAGCCGGGCCAGGGCATGCTGCGCCGGCACCAGGGCCGGGTGCACGCGCAGCTCCATGCCCTGCGCGCCGCGCCTGGCGATCGCCAGCAGCTTGACGACGTAGCCCAGCTGCGCGGCTGCGGCCATGTCGCCCGGTTGCAGGTCGCGCAGGCCTTCGACATGCACGGCGTCCAGCGCCGGGGGCAGGCCGAAGGCGTTCGCCGCCAGCAGGGTCAGCTTGTGTGCGGCGTCCGTCCCGTCCACGTCCAGGCTCGGGTCGGCCTCGGCGTAGCCCAGGGCCTGGGCCTCGGCCAGGGCGGTGGCAAAGTCCAGGCCCGCCGCCTGCATGCGCGTCAGGATGTAGTTGCTGGTGCCGTTGAGCACGCCGGCCAGGGCGTCGATGCGGTTGCCCGCCAGGCCCTCGCGCAGCGCCTTGATGACGGGTACCGCGCCGGCCACGGCGGCCTCGTAGGCCAGCACCCGGCCATGGCGTACGGCGGCCTGCGCCAGCTGCTCGCCATGCTCGGCCAGCAGGGCCTTGTTGGCCGTGACCACATGCTTGCCTTGGGCCAGCGCGGCCAGCACCCAGTCGCGCGCGGCGCTGCCGCCGGCCAGCTCCAGCAGCACGTCCACGCCGGGGTCGGCGGCCAGCCGCAGCGGGTCGTCCAGCAGGCGCAGGCCGGGCGCCTCGGCCTGCGCGGCCGCCGCCCGCGCCGGGGTGCGCGTGGCCACGGCGACGATCTCCACGGCCCGCCCGGCGCGCGCCGCGATCAGTGCCTGGTTGCGCCGCAACACGCGCCAGACCCCGGTGCCCACGGTGCCCATGCCAATCAGGCCCACGCGCAGGGCAGGGGGCATGGCCGGCGCGCGCGCGGGCACATGGGGCAAGGGGCTGAGCCGGGAATCTGCAAACATGGTCAATCTCCAAACAAGGCTGCGAGAGCCAAAACAAAAAAACCCAGCGGCCGGGCTGGGTTTCGTTCGGAGGGGGAATGAGACACCAGGGGCCGCCTTTGCGGCCACCTGCGCGTGCGCTAGGCAGCCGCGGTGGTCATGGTGCTAATCATGCGTGCGCTCGCGCCGGCCGGCGCCAAATGGGCGCTGGTGCTGGTGCGTGCGAGGTGCAATGACATGGGGCGCAGTGTAGCGCAGCGCGTGATTACGCTCTTGTTGCTTTTATATTGATAGCTGATGGCGCTTTATCCATAAGCGCTGCAGGCCATTTTGGTTGTAGTGACATGGCGTGTGCGACATGGTGGCCGGCAAGCCGATGGGCAGGGCGCTACAGTCCGTGCATGACCGCTGCACCCACCCCCACCATCACCCGCCTGCTGCGCATCCATGGCCAGGTGCAGGGGGTGTATTACCGTCAATCCATGATCGAGGCCGCCTCTCGCCTGGGTGTGCGGGGCTGGGTGCGCAACCGCCTGGATGGCACGGTGGAGGCCCTGGCCAGCGGGCCGGCAGAGGCCGTGCAGGCACTCATCGCCTGGGCGCACGACGGCCCGCCAGCGGCGCGCGTGCAGCGGGTGCAGGTCGAGGAAATGGCCATCGATGAAGAGTCCGCGCCCGGGTTCCATCGGCGCGAGACGGTCTGATCAAGCGCCCGCCTTGGGCTTGCTCACGCGCACCATGCGAATCGCGTCGAACGGGCAGCGCAGCGCGCACAGCGCGCAGCCGGTGCAGCCATCGGCGTCGTGCAGCGTGGAGCGCTTGGGCCCCCAGCCGGATTCGCCCTGCACCTGCAGCGACAGCACATGCGGCGCGCACACGGCCACGCACCAGCCGCAGCCGGTGCAGCGGCCGGGGTCTATGGCGGGTAGGGCCTTGCGTGCTGTGTGCATGCTGTACTAGCCGGTCTGCTGCATGGCCTGGGCCAACGCCCGGTGATCGCGTTCGTGCAGCGCGGCCATGACGCCGCTGCGATCCGCCGTGCCGCGGTTCTGGCTCAGCTTGCGCTTGCCCTCCAGGCGCGTGATGTGCACCTCGATGCCGACGATGGCGCGCAGCATGTCGGCCAGGTAATCGGGCGGCGCGTCGCCCATCTTCCAGGGATGCGGTTCGCCGGCCTCGTGCGCATGCGTCAGGCGCGCCACCACCGAGCGCACATGCTTCACGTCGTCATGGATGGTGAGCGTGCCGTGGGCGTGCACGACCTCGTAATTCCAGGTGGGCACGGCGCGGTGCGTCTCGTGTTTGCTCGGGTACCAGTTGGGCGAGACATAGCCATCGGCGCCGCGAAACACCACCAGCACCTCGCTGTCGGGCGCCACGCTCTGCCACAGCGGATTGGCGCGCGCCACATGGCCTATCAGGCGGCCGTGCGGGCCGCTGTCGGCGTCGAGCAGAAAGGGCAGGTGGTTGGCGTCCAGCCCCTGCGGGCCCGACGTGCACAGCATGGCCAGCGGATGGGCGCGCATGATGCGGTGCAACTCGTCCAGGCGTGATTCGGCGAAGTGTTCTGGGATGTACATGGCGGGCCCGTTCAGGTGGTGGCCCTATGGTACGGCCGCCCCCGCGGCAGGGTTGCCCCTGCCGCTATGCCTTGCGGCCGTAGGGGCACCAGCCCGGCTTGGGGCTTTTCTTCTGCGGGTGCAGGCGGCAGGTCTCTGGGCGCTGCTCGTACACCGTGCACAGCCGGGTCCTGGCGTCCAGGTACTGGCAGTCGCCATCGGCGCGCCGCGCCAGCGTGAACAGCAGGTGCTTGTGGTTGAAGTGGTCTATCAGCCGCGCCTTCTGCAGCCGCTTGGCGATGCGTTTGGGGTCCTCGTGCTCGGCTTCGAAGGCGTCCACCAGGCCCAGGCGCACCAGGTCGGAGAGCTGCACCTCCAGCGGCATGGTGCAGCAGTTGGCGGCGCAGCTGGCGCACAGGCCGGCGCGGTAGCGCGTCCAGCTGTCCGGGCGGTCCACGTCAACGATGGCGATGGGCGATCTCATGGCGTTTGGGGCCGGGCGCCATCGGCCAGCGCCTGCAGCTCGGCGCCCGTCAGGCGGTAGCGTATCCACTCGCTCTGCGGCCGGGCGCCCAGGCTGTCGTAGAGGGCGATGGAGGGCGTGTTCCAGTCCAGCACGCTCCATTCGAAGCGGCCGCAGTCCTGGGCCACGGCGATCTGCGCCAGGTGCTGCAGCAGCGCCATGCCGGCTCCTTGACCGCGGTGCTCGGGCGCGACGTACAGGTCCTCCAGGTACAGCCCGTGGCGGCCCTGCCAGGTGGAATAGTTGAAGAAGTAGACGGCAAAGCCCAGGGGCGTATCACCCTGTTCGCAGATCAGGCCGAACACCTTGGGCTGGTCGCAGAACAGCGTGCGCTGCACATGATCGGGCGTGGCCAGCACCTCGTGCTCGGCCTTTTCATACAAGGCCAGCGCGCGCACGAAGCGCAGGATGACGGGGATGTCGGCCGGGGTGGCCGCTCGGATGGTCAAGGGGGGCATGGGAGGCGGAAAGGAAGGCGGCGGCGCGCAGCGCTGCACGGTGGGCCGCTGGGCCGTTAGGGGCGTGATTTTAGGCAGCCCAGCCCGTCAGCGCCTGCGCCACGCGGGCGGGGTTCAGAAACTCCTGCTCCAAGCGGCCACGCGCCAGGCCGCGCAGATGTGCGTCCAGCGCCAGCTCCTGTGCCAGCAGGGCGCCGGGGCCGGGTTCTGGTGCCGGCTGCGGCTCGGCCACGGCGCGGTCAGGGTGCGCCTCCAGCGTGGCCCGGTCCATCAGCAGCGCCTGCAGATGCGGCAGATGGCCGCGCGCGCCGGCCAGCATGGCCAGGCCCCAGGTGTCTATGTCGCCCCAATAGGCCACGCGGCGCGCCTGCAGCCAGGGCGCGGCCAGCCAGGCCAGGTTGCGCCCCGCGCCCAGGATGGCGATGGTGCCCGCCAGCGGCCGGGGCAGCAGGTGCAGGCAGCGTTCGTTCTCCACCAGCAGGATGTGGGCGGCGGGCAGGGGCGTGGCCTGCAGCTCGCTGGCCGGCACGCGCTGGCGCGCGAAGGGCAGCAGGCCGGGGGCCAGGGGCGCGACCAGCAGCCAATGCTCGTCGTCGGCGCTGGCATCCAGAAAGGCGCTCAGGCCCGCGCGGCCGGCGGCGCCGTCAAAGCGCAGGTCGAGCAGGGCGGTGAGCAGGGCCGCGTGGCGCTCGAAAAACTTGCTGTCGTTGCCCGCCACGGCCAGGGCGCGCAGCGGCCGGCCCTGGGCGCAGCCGGGCGCGAGCTGCAGCGCCATGCGCGCGGCGGTGATCACCTCATCTACCGGCGCCGCGCGCCACAGCGCCAGGCGGCGCAGCAGCAGCGGGTGAAACTGCCCATCGACCGCACCCAGCACGGCTTGCAGCGCCTGGTAGTCGGCCTGGGCCGCCCGGCCCGCGCCGCCCGCATGCCGGGCCATGGCGGCGATCGCCTCGGACGGCCGGCCCAGCAGCCAATGCGTGGGCACGGCCAGCGGCGCGGCCGCGCCCTGGTAGCGGTGATCCTGCCATTGCACCTGGCCTGGGCCTTCAGCCTGTATGGCGCGCCAGGCCTGCAGGTGGGCGCGCAAGTCCGCGCCGCCCTGCGCAAACTGCGCCGCGCTGGGCGCGCCAATGGCCAGCCGCACGGGCCAGGCGCCGGGGCCGGGCAGCAGCTGGCGCTCGCGCCAATCGGCGCGCTGCCATTGGCGGGCGAGCTGCTGGGCCAGGTCTTGGGGGGATTTCATGGAACTACTAAAAATATAGCTGTCGGCGCTTGTTGTGCATGGCGGAAATGCCATTTTGTTGCAAAGAACGGGCGGGCTGATCACGCAAAATGGCCGCACATTGCAACCCAGTACAAGGACGCCCATGCCATCGCCCGAGCCAGACCTGTCCCCCATCCTGCAGGCCTTGACGCGTCTTGCCGCCGACGGCGCGTCGGCACAGTCGGGCCAGGCCGGCGCCGGGGATCAGGCGCGCTTCATGGCCCAGGGCCAGCTGCCGCTGGATGCGCTGTCGGTGCAGGTGCAGGGCGTTGGCGCATTGTCCCAGCCCGTGCTGCCAGAGTAGGGCGCGCGGCTGCATGCCGCCAGCCAGCCGGCCCTGCACGGCCGGCGCGAGGCCACGCTGCTCGACACCCAGGTGCGCGACACCGGCGAAATCGCCCCCGCCGCGCTCGCGCTGCACTGGGCCGAGGGCGCCCTGCAAGGCCTGCTGGCTGATGTGGCGCTGGCCCTGGGGCTGGACGAGGTGCAAGCCCACCTGCACAACCTGCTGATATACGGGCCGGGCCAGTTCTTCAAGCCGCACCAGGACACCGAAAAGCACCCCGGCATGGTCGCCACCCTGGTGCTGGTGTGGCCGTCGGCGCATATCGGCGGCGCGCTGCGCGTGGTGCATGGTGCCGACGAGGGCAGGCTGCAGTCACAGCACCTGCAGGTGGACAGCCTGCGCTGGTGCGCCTTTTATGCCGACTGTCAGCACGAGGTGCTGCCGGTGCAGGAGGGCTGGCGCGTGGTGCTGAGCTTCGACCTGGTGGTGCCGGCCCGCATGCGGCACGGCGAGGCAGCGGCCGCGCCGGCCCTGGTGCGGGCGCTGCGCGAGCAATGCTTTCCCGAGGGCGAGCCCAGCACCCAGCCCTGGGTGTTCCTGCTCGACCATGAATACACCGAGCATGGGCTGCGCTGGCAACTGCTCAAGGGGCTGGATCGTGCGCGCGTGGCGGCGCTGCGCAGTGCGGCGCAGCAGCTGGGCCTGGTCATGCACCTGGCGCTGGCCGAGATCCACGAATCCTGGACGGCCACGCTCCGCTACCGCGGGCGCT
>JAGPIX010000086.1:3172-12852 GCA_018054745.1 Alicycliphilus sp. | reverse complement strand
GGCGTGCGCGTCTGCGGCACGTTGGAGCCCCAGGCGATGATGAAGTTGGAGTTGTACCAGTCGGCCGATTCGGGCACGTCGGTCTGCTCGCCCCAGGTCTGCGGGCTGGACGGCGGCAGGTCGCAGTACCAGTCGTAGAACGACAGCGGCACGCCGCCGATCAGGCTCAGGTAGCGCGCGCCCGCCGCGTACGAGATCATGGACATGGCCGGAATCGGCGAGAAACCGATGACGCGGTCCGGCCCGTACTGCTTGATGGTGTAGACGTTGGCCGCGGCAATCATCTGGTTCACCTCGTCCCAGCTCGAGCGCACAAAGCCGCCCAGGCCGCGCTGCCTTTGCCATTCGCGGCGCGCCTCCTGGTTCTGCACGATGGCGGCCCAGGCATCGACCGGGCTCTTGGCCACGGCCAGCGCCGCGCGCCAGTGCTTCAAGAGGCGCCCGCGCACCAGCGGGTATTTCACGCGGTTGGCGCTGTACAGGTACCAGCTGTAGCTGGCGCCGCGCGCGCAGCCACGCGGCTCGTGGTTGGGCAGGTCGGCGCGCGTGCGCGGGTAGTCGGTCTGCTGGGTTTCCCAGGTGACGATGCCGCCCTTGACGTAGATCTTCCAGGAGCAGGAGCCGGTGCAGTTCACGCCATGGGTGGAGCGCACGATCTTGTCATGCGCCCAGCGGTCGCGGTAGGCGCGCTCCCAGGTGCGGTCTTCGCCATTGGTCTCGCCATGGCCGTTGGAGAAGGTTTCGCGTGGCTGCGAAAAATACGAGAGACGGTCGAGAAAGTGACTCATCGTGGTGCTCCTTGATGGGGATCGTTGTGCGTTGGGCGTTGGGCGTTGGGCGTTGGGTTCGCGCAAAACGCTCAACCCTCAACGCTCAACCTCCTGTCAACATGGCATCTCGGCGTTCCTGCGTGCGTAGTACCACCAGGTGACGACGACGCACAGGCTGTAGAAGACGACAAACATCCACAGCGCGAACTCCGGTCCGCCGGTGCTGGCGATGGAGCTGCCATAGCTCTTGGGGATGAAGAAGCCGCCGTAGGCGCCAAGCGCCCCGGCAAAGCCGACGGCGGCCGCGCCCTCGGTGTTGCCGTCCTTGATGGCCTGGGCCTGGGCGGCCTCGTCGTTGCCGCGCAGCGCGCGCATTTTTTGCGTCAGAAAGATCACCGGGATCATGCGGAAGGTCGAGCCGTTGCCTATGCCCGTGGTGCAAAACAGCACCAGGAACATCAGGAAGAAGCCGGTGAAGCTGCCCTCGGCCGGGCCGAACGGCAGGGCATAGGCGCTCGCGCCCTTGGGCAGGAAGAACAGCACGCCCAGCACCGCCAGCGCCATGACGATGAAGTTCCAGAAGGTGACCACGCCGCCACCGATCTTGTCCGCCAGCCAGCCGCCAAACGGCCGCGTGAGCGCCCCCACCAGCGGCCCCAGCCAGGCGTAGGCCAGCGGGTTGATGGCCGGGAACAGCGCCTTCATCAGCAGCGGAAAGCCCGCGGCAAAGCCGATGAAGGAGCCGAAGGTGCCCAGATACAGCAGGCACATGATCCAGTTGTGCTTGGCGCGGAAGATGGCCGCCTGGGCGGCAAAGCTGGCCTTCGCATCGGCGATGTCGTGCATGCCGAACCAGGCCACGACGGCGGTGATGGCGATCCACGGCACCCAGATGAAGGCCGCGTTCTGCGCCCAGACATGCTGCTGCTCGCCGTTCCTCACGATGACCTGCGCGTCGCCGCCAAAGATGCCGAAGATGCCCAGCGAGATCACCAGCGGGCTCAGGAACTGGACGACCGATACGCCCAGGTTGCCCAGGCCCGCGTTCACGCCCAGCGCCGAGCCCTTGCGCTCCTTGGGGAAGAAGAAGCTGATGTTGGCCATGCTGGAGCTGAAGTTGCCCCCGCCCAGGCCGCACAAGAGCGCCAGCATGAGCATGGTCGGGTAGCCGGTGGTGTTGTCCTGTATGGCAAAGCCTATGCCCAGCATGGGAATGAGCAGCGTGGCCGTGGACAGCGCCGTCCAGCGCCGCCCGCCGAACACCGGAACCATGAAGGAGTAGAAGATACGCAGCGTGGCGCCCGACAGCGCCGGCGCCGCGGCCAGCCAGAACAGCTGGTTGGTCGAGTACTTGAAGCCCAGCGCCGGCAGGTTCACGGCGACCACGCTCCAGACCTGCCAGACGGCAAACGCCAGGAACAGCGCGGGCACCGAGATCCACAGATTGAGCTTGGCCACAGCCTCGCCCTCGCGCTCCCAGAACTGCTTGTCCTCGGGCGTCCAGATGTGCAGCAGCCGCCCCTGGCGCGCGCCCTCTTGTGCAACGGTATCGGCAGACATGGTGTGGGTTCTCCGGTCGATCAGCGGGCGGCGGGCGTGGCGGCCGCCACACCCTGGCCGGTCATCACATCGGTGCGGCGCACCTCGGTCCAGTACATCCAGATCAGCGACACCCAGACCACGCCATACATCAGCATGAAGGCGCTGGAGCGGATGCCCGTCCAGTCCATGAGCGCGCCAAACATGATCGGCAGGATGAAGCCGCCCATGCCGCCGGCAAGACCCACGATGCCGCTGATGGCGCCGATGTTGCCGGGGTAGTCGTCACTGATGTACTTGAACACGCTGGCCTTGCCGAAGGCCCAGGCCACGCCAAGCACGGCCATGACCGCGGTGAACACATAGACGTTCAGGCCGATGTGGAAGGTGCTGGGGCCGTTCACCGTCTGGATGGTGAAGGCGGTCTGCGGGTAGGACAGCAGGAACAGGCAGATCCAGCTCACCCACATCACCCACCAGGTGACGCTGTGCGCGCCGTACCGGTCGCTCAAGACGCCGCCAATCGCCCGCAGCACGCCGCCGGGCAGCGAGAAGCAGGCCGCCAGCAGCGCGGCGACGCGGATGTCCAGGCCATATTCGCCCACGTAGTACTGCACCATCCACAGGCTGAGCGCCACATAGCCGCCGAACACGATGCTGTAGTACTGGCAGTACTTGAGCACGCGCGGATCTTTCAGCGCCTTGAGCTGGTCGGTGAAGCTGATGTTGCTGGCCACCAGGTGGCTGGGGTCGCTGTGGCTGAAGAACCAGAACAGCAGCAGCGCCCCCAGCATGATGGCCGCGTAGACATGGGGCACCGCCGCCCAGCCAAAGGCCACCAGGATCACCGGGGCGACGAACTTGTTCACCGCCGCGCCCGAGTTGCCGGCGCCGTACACGCCCATGGCCGTGCCCTGGCGGTGTCTGGGGAACCAGCGCGCCACATAGGGCGTGCCCACCGAAAACGCGCCGCCGGCCAGGCCCACGAACAGGCCTATGACCAAAAAGTGCCAATACTCGCTGGCGTAGCCCATGACCCAGATGGCGGGCACGGTGATGGCCATCAGCACGGCCATGACGATGCGCCCACCGTATTTGTCCGTCCAGATACCGAGCGGCACGCGCACCAGCGACCCCGTGAGCACCGGCATGGCCGTCAGCAGACCGAACTGCGTGGCGTTCAAGTCCAGCATCTTCTTGATCGGTATGCCGATGATGCCGAACATCATCCAGACCATGAAGCAGACGGTGAAGGCCAGGGTGCTGACGATGAGCACCGACCAGGCCTGGCGGTTGCGGCGGGGGTCTTGTGCCGCGGAATGCGACGCGGGTGCCATGCGGTAGTCCTTGGTTGCTGTGTGCATGGATGTTCCACCGGCACCCCGGGTTTTCCCATACCCCGAAGGAACGCATGGGCCGTGGCAAAAGAACGATGGGCCGCGCCGGCTCCTTACTCCGAAAGAACTAGTCCGCACCCCAGGATTTCCAACGGTGTTTTGGCCTTTATCGCTCAACTACATTGCGCAGTTAGCTATATTTTTTATAGTTTGCTAAGATGCCCCGATCCCAAGCCCTTCTCCACCAACCCATGAACTTCCTGGTCGTCGATGACCATCCCCTGGTGCGCGAGGCGCTCGCATCCTTGTTGCTGGAGTTGAGGCCGGGCTCGAGGGTGCAGCAGGCGGCGAGCGGCGCGGAGGCGATCACGGCCCTGGGCTGCGGCCAGGCGGTGGATCTGGTGCTGCTGGACTTGCGGCTGCCCGATGGCTCCGGGCTCGACCTGCTGCGCAGGATCGGGGCGGCGAGCATCGGCACCGCCGTTGTCATGCTCTCCGGCGACCTGGATCGCCAGACGGTGCAAGAGGCGCTGGCGGCGGGCGCGGTGGGCTACGTCCCCAAGACCGAGCCTCGCGAAATCATTGCCGGCGCATTGGGCTTGGTGCTGGCGGGTGGCGTTTACGTGCCGCCGGTGGCCTTGCAGACAGCAGCGCGCACGTTCGACACCCGAGCGGCAACGCCCGAGGCGCTGGGCCTGACCGGGCGCCAACTCGAAGTACTGGCCCTGCTCATGCAGGGCAAGAACAACAAGCTGATCTGCCGTGCCCTGGGGCTCGCCGAGCCCACGGTGAAGAACCACGTCTCCGCCATCCTGCGGGCGCTGGGGGTGGACAGCCGCACCGAGGCCGTACTGGCCGTCACGCGCCTGGGGTGGGCGTTGCCTCAACCGCGCTGAAGCAGCCGCGTCAGCGCCGAGCGCAGGCGCAACGCCGAAACCGGCTTTTCCAGCATGGGCAGGCCGCTGGCGGCGATGCGCTCGCGCGTGCCAATGGCGGTGTCGCCCGTCAGGATGAGCGCGGGCACATCCCGCCCCCACTGGCGGCGCAGGCGCGAGATGGCCGCAACGCCGTCATCGCCGTGGTCCAGGCGCATGTCCACCAGCAGCAGATCGACCGGGCCATGCACGTGATCCGGCGCGCCGTGCGCAGCCAGCACGCAGCACCCCCAGCCTTCGAGCAGCCGCGCCGTGCTCGCCAGCACCTGCGCGTTGTTGTCGATGACCAGCACCCGGCGGCCCTGCAATGCATCGATGGCGGAGTCGTTCGCAGCCGTGGGGAGGTGCGGCTGGCTGGCGGTTTCGGGCACCGTGACCGCGAAGCATGAACCCCGTCCGGGAACCGAGCGCACGCTGACCTGGTGGCCAAGCAAACCGGCCAGCCGCGCGACGATGGACAGGCCCAGCCCCAGTCCGCCATCGGCCGCGCCGCCTTCGGCGTCGAGCCGGTAAAACTCATCGAAGATGCGCTCCTGCTTGTCGGGCGCGATGCCGATCCCGGTATCCCACACGGCGATGCGCAGCCCGGCCCGCGTGCGCCGGCAGCCCAGCAGCATGGCCCCGCTGCGCGTGTAGCGCACCGCGTTGGCGACCAGGTTGCCGAGGATGCGCTCGAGCAGCACTGGATCGCTGGCCACCCAGGCGTCGCAAGGGCGAATGCGCAGCTCCAGCCCCTTGTCCCGCGCGGCCGCCGCGTGCGCCACGTCCATGCGGTCGAGCAGGCGCTGTACCGGGAACGCCTCCACCTGCGGGCGGATGACGCCCGCGTCCAGCTTGGACACGTCCAGCAGGCCGTCGAACAGCGCATTGATGGCGGCGATGGCCTGCTCCACACGCAGCCCCAGGCGCCGGCGCTCGGCGGCATCGGGGTCACGCCGCCATTGCGCCACCATCAGGTTCAGCGCGTGCAGTGGCTGGCGCAGGTCGTGGCTGGCGGCGGCCAGCAGGCGCGACTTGGCACGGTTCGCATCCGACAGCTCGCGCGTGCGCTCTTCCACCTGCCGCCCCAGGTTGTCGTGGCTGGCCTGCAGCTCAGCGGCCATGCTGTTGAAACGCTCGCCCAACCGCTCCAGTTCATCGCCGGAATGCAGGGCGATGCGGTGCGACAACTGCCCGGCGCCGATCCGCTCTGCGCCCTGGGCCAGCTCGCGCAGCGGCCGGGCGATGCGCCAGGCCGACCACAGTGCCGCCGACAGCGCCAGCAGCAGGCTCACCGCCGCCACCCACAGCGCACCCTGCACGTTGGCCCACAGGGGGGCGTCGGCCTCTTGCAAGCCTTGTTCGACCACGACCCGCCAGCCCGGCGGGGCCAGCATCACGCTGCTGGCCAGCACCGGTTCGCCCCGTGTGCCCACCAGCCGCAATGCCGGGCGTGGCGGGGCAGCGGCTTTCTGGTTCTCGAAGGCGCGCAGCGTGGCGGACAAGTCCGTGTTGCGCAGCACGAGGTTGATGTCCGGATGGGCGATCAGCCGCCCCGCCGGATCGAGGACATAGACGATGCCTTCGTCCCCGATGCGGATCTCCGACACCACGTCCCAGATGTACTTCAGGCTCACCTCGGCGATGGCCACGCCCGCCTCGCCGCGCGGCCCCGCGACGGCCACGGTCATGAACGGCTCGCTGCCCTTGCGGAAGCTGACGTCGCCGTAATACGCGCCGCGCGCCTGGCGCGCCCCCGAGAACGCGGGCGAGGCCATGCGGTCGGCCATCGAATCCACGCGGCCCAGCGCCAGCCGTGATTCCGCCACCCGCTCGCGGCCCTGGCCGTCGATGAGGGCTATGTCGGCGATGGCAGGCGTCTGCCGCAGCGCGCGTAGCGCATCCAGCCGCCGCTGCGGGGCGCCGTCGGGCGTCCAGGGCAGGGCGGTCAGCCAGCTCAGTTGCAGCTCGATTTCGCGCAGGAACCGCTGGATGCGCGCGGCGGCCGCATCGGCCTGCGCAGTCTGTACGGCGGCCAGCGCGTCGCGCTGCTGGCGGTACACCTGCGCAGCGCTCCAGGCCGCGTAGGCCAGCAGCGGCAGCGACACCAGCAGCGCGAAGACCGCCGCATAGCGCCGCCCCAGCGCGCTGCGCCACCAGCCCGGCCAAGGGCGCTCATTCGATCCAGCGGTCGGCACGGAGCTGCAACTCGGCGGGAAGATCCAGGCCCAGCGCACGCGCCACCTTGGCGTTGACGACCAGCTCGATGTCGCGCGGTTGCTCCACGGCAATGTCGGCGGCGCGCGCTCCGCGCAGCAGCCGGTCTGCGATGGCCGCCATCTGCCGGTAGTAACCATGCACGTTCGGGCCGTAGCTCATCAGGTTGCCCGCCTCGGCGAACGCGGCCCAGCCCGAAATGCTGGGCAGTCGTTGAGCTGCGGAGAAGCGCGCCAGCGTTTGCGCCCGAACGTTGATGAGGTTGTCGGGCACCGCCAGCAGTGCGTGGGCACCTTCGCTGGCGATGCGGGGCAGCGCGGTATCGAAATCATCCATCGACTTCAGCAGATGCCAGGACAGCGTGAGGCCGAGCCGCCGGGCCGCCGCCTGCACCGCGTCGCGCTCGATGGTGAAGCCCGCGTGCAGGGCGTTGGCGATCGCCGCCACGTGCGAGCCCCACTGCATGGCCGTCTTCAGCAACTCGAGCCGCTTGCCCGCCAGTTCGGTCGATAGCGAGGTGACGCCCGTCAGATGGCCGCCTGGGTGCGACAGACTGGCGACCAGCCCCGCCTCGACGGGGTCGCCGCCGATGTTGAAGATCACGGGCGTCGCGCCCGACACCTTCCTGGCACCGAAGACCATCGGCCCCTGCGCGACGAGCAGATCGACGCCGGATCGCACCAGCTCCGCAGCCAGATCGGCGCTGCGCGGCTGGTCACCGTCGCGCACCAGCAGTTCGTAGCCACGCCCCTCGGCCCACCCCCGATCGGCCAGCCCCGCGCGAAAGGCCGCCAGCGCCAGCGCGGAAGCCGCCGCTCCCGCCGCGCCGATCCAGCCCAGCCAGCCGATGCGGGCCGTGCGCGAGGGTTGGGCCTGGACAGGGGGTATCAGTGGGGGCAGCAGCGCGATGCCCGCGGCTGCGGCCATCAACCTGCGGCGGCCCATGGGGGAAAGGTGGTGCGCGGACGTCATGGCGGTTCATCTTAGCCATCCACGGCCGTGCCGGGGACTGTGCGCAAGTACCGGTACCAAAGCACCAGGCCCGGTACTCCAATAAGACCACTGGACGATGCGCCGGGCGCGCTGGGTGGCGACGATGACGCCATCGACAACCACGAAGAGGAATCCGCCATGACGCTGAATCGCCGCACCCTGTGCCTTGCCGCAATGGCCGCGCTCTGCAACGTCCCGCTGGCGCGCGCCGCCGATTACCCGAGCCGCGCCATCACCATCGTCGTGCCGACGCCTGCCGGCGGCGCATCCGACAGCGCCGCGCGGCTGGTGGCCGCGTCACTCAGCGCCGCCTGGGGCCAGCCGGTCGTCGTGGTGAACCGTCCGGGCGCGGGTGGCGCCATCGCCGCGCAGGCGGTCATGGACGCGCCGCCCGACGGCTACACCCTGCTCTGGGGCCTGTCGGCGATGGCGGGACTGCCACTGGTGCAGAAGGGTGTTCCCTACAAAGCCTTGAGCGAATTCACGCCGGTCGCCAACGTCGTGGAACTCGGGTTCGCGCTGTTCGTCAACCGCGAGCTGCCGGTGCAGAACTTCGCCGACCTGGTGGCCTACGGGCGTTCCCATCCAGGCCAGCTTCACCTGGCCACCGGCACGCTGGGCGAATACATGCTGGCCGAGCGCGTGCTGAAGGCCGCAGGCGTGCAGGCCCGGCGGGTGCCGTACAAGGGCGGCGCGCAACTGATGCCGGACCTCATCAGCGGCCAGGTGCAGATCAACTTCGGCCCAATCGCGGGCGGCCTGCAGCACGCCAAGGCGGGCAAGCTGCGGGTGCTGGCCACGGCCCTGCCGCAAAGAAGCCCGCTGCTGCCGGACGTGCCGACCTTCGCCGAACTCGGCGTTTCCTCGGGCACGCTGTCCTTTTGGAATGCCTTGTTCGCCCCCGCCGCCACGCCGCCCGAGGTGGCCGCCAGGCTGTCGGCGGCGGTGGCCCGGGCGCTGCAAGCCCCCGCCGTGCAGGAACCGCTGCGGGCCAGCGGCACCGAGCCCCTGGGCAGCACACCACAGCAGCTCGCCGAGGCCGTCGAGGCCGCCTCCACCGCGTGGGCGACCTTCGTGCGCGACTACGGCATCGCCCAGGAGTGACGGCCATGCCGTCGCCGCATGTCCCCAATCACTTGCAAGGAGAGTCACCATGAACCGCATCCTGCTCTGCGCCACCCTCGGCATGGCCGCCTGCATGGGCGCCTGCGCCCAACAGCCATCCGGCCAATCCACGCCGCTGCTCGACAATGAAGGCAGGCCAGCGGCCAATGTGCCCGCTGCCATTCCCGCAAGTCCTGCCCACCGCACGCGCGCCGGACTGTACATCACGGAGGCCCAGGCCCGCGCCCATGAGCAGACCTTGCCTGGCGGGGCGATCAGCGTCTTCGCTGGCTGCTGCGGTGACCGGGGCTTGGACGATGCGATGGTGTCCGCCTGGGCCCAGCACGCAAGCCTGGACGCGCCGTCGGACATGCCCGTGCTGGTGCGGGGCAGCGACCTGCAGCAGGCCGCGCGCCTGGCCGACCGGCTGACCGATGCGGGCTTTGCCCCGGTGTTCCTGGTGAGCGTGCCATGAGCCAGGCGCAGGGCCAGCGGGCAGGCGATCCGGGTCCCGTGGAGGGTGCCAGCAGGGCGCGGGAAAACTACCTGCGCCTGCTGGCCTGGGCGTTCACGCTGTTCAGCTCGGTGCGCATACTCGGCTACCTGCCCACGGCCTGGGCCATCCTGGCAAGCGGCAGTTCACAGCAGCATTCGCTGCTCACTTGGGCGATCTGGACCAGCTCGAACATGACGATGGCGGCCTGGCTCTACGAGGACAACGGGCGGCGGCTGAATCGCGCCATCGTGGTCAACATCGGCAACGCGCTGATGTGCCTGGTGATCCTGGCTCTGGTGGCGTTCTACCG
>JAGPIX010000086.1:0-3072 GCA_018054745.1 Alicycliphilus sp. | reverse complement strand
TCCGAGGCATAGACCGCCGCCTGCACGCGCGAGCTGAGACCCAGCTTGCGCAGGATGTGCTGCACATGGATCTTCACCGTGGTCTCGGCGATGTCCAGGGCACGCGCGATCTCCTTGTTGCTGGCGCCGCGCGCGATCTCGCGCAGCACCTCTTCCTCGCGCGGCGACAGCTGCGGCGCCGGCTCCGCCTCCTCGGGCGCGGGTTCGGGCTCGGGCGCGCCCTGGGACTGGAAGGCCGCCACCAGCTTGCCCATCATCTCCGGGCTGACCACCGGCTCGCCGCTGGCCGCGCGGCGCACGGCCTGGGCCAGCAGGTCGCCGTCTATGGTCTTGAGCAGATAGCCCTGCGCGCCATGGCGCAGCGCGCTGGCCAGGTCCTCGCCGTCCTCGCTCACCGTGAGCATGATCACGCGGCTCGCGGGCGAGGCCTCGCGCAGGTCGGCAATGGCGTCCACGCCGCGCACGCCGGGCAGGTGGTTGTCCAGCAAGATCACGTCGGGGCGCAGGACCGGCAGCAGGCGCAGCGCCTGACCGGCGTCGCCCGCCTCGCCCACCACGCGCAGGTCGGCATGCTGGCCCAAGAGCGCCACCAGGCCGCGGCGCAGCAGGGTGTGGTCGTCGATCAGGAACAGGGTGATGGGCGCGCTCATACGGCCGCCATGGTAGCCGCAGCGCCCGGGGCCTCGCGCCCCGCGGGCGGCAGCTCCAGCGTCACGCAGGTGCCCTGGCCGGCCTGCGTGTCCAGGCTGATGCGCGCGCCTATGCGCTCGGCGCGCTCGCGCATGATGCCCAGGCCGACATGCAGCGAATCCGGCGGCACCGCCGCGGGGTCGAAGCCCTGGCCGTCGTCGCGCACCTCGAAGCGCCATTGCGGGTGGCGCTGCACCACCAGCTGCACGGAGCGCGCACCGGCATGCTTGCGCACGTTGGACAGGGCTTCCTGCACGATGTGCAGCACCTGGATCTGCACATCGGGCGCCAGCGGCAGGCCCTGGCCGGCCATCGTCAGCTCGGCCGGCAGGCCGCTTTGGTGCTCGAACTTGGACAGGGTCACGCGCAGCGCCTCCTCGATGTCCTCGTCCTGCGTGCGCGTGCGAAAGTGCACCAGCAGCTCGCGCACATCGGCATAGCATTCGCGCACCCCGGCGTCCAGCTCGGCCAGGCTCTGGTCGCGCGCGGCGTCGCGGCCCTTGGCGATGGCGTCGCGCAACAGCTGCGCCTGGATCTTCAGGAAGGCCAGTGACTGGGCGATGGAGTCGTGCAGCTCGCGTGCGATCAGGGCGCGCTCCTGCGCCACGGCGGCCTCGCGCTCCAGGGCGCTGGCGCGCAGGCCCTCCATGGCCGTGGCCAGATGCTGGGCCATGGTGCCCAGCAGGTCGCGCAGGCCATCGGGCAGGGTGCGCGCGCCGCGGTACAGCAGCGTCACCTCGCCCAGCAGGCGCTGGTGCAGGCGCACAGGCACGTTGATCACGGTCTGGAAGCCCTCCTGGCCGCAATCGGGCAGCTGCCCGCCGCTGGCCGGCACGATGGGGATCACGCGCATGCGCGCGCGCGGCCCGGCCTGGCCGCATTCGCAGGCCCCGGCCAGCAGGCGATGCTCGGTCTCGGCCAGGGTGCGCGGCAGGCCGTCATGGGCCAGCAGCACATAGCGCTCATTGGCCTCGTCGGACCAGCGCACGGCGGCGGCATCGGCCCCGGCGGCGCCGCGGATCTGCTGCGCAAAGCCCTGGGCCAGCGCCTCCAGGCTGCCGGCCTCGCCGGTCAGAGCGCTCACCGCGTACAGCGCGGCCAGGCGCTGGTTCTGCTCCTCGATGCTGGCGGTCTTCTCGCGCACCTTGCCCTCCAGATCCTCGTGCGAGGTCTGCAGCGCATGCGCCATCAGGTTGAAGCCCGCGGTGAGCTGGCCGAACTCGTCCTCGGTCTGCACCTCCAGGCGCGTGCCCAGCTCGCCACGGCGCATCGCCGCCAGCGCCTGGCGCAGCTGGTTCACGGGGTTGACCACCAGCCAGTAGCTGAGCGCCATGAAGGTCACGGCCGCGGCGATGGTGAGTGCCACCAGGAACAGGTGAAACAGGTGCAGCCCGGCCGTCCAGCGCATGATCTGCACCTCGATGGCCTCGACAAAGGCGTCGATCTCGCTCACGAAGGCGTCGCCGCGCGCCACCGCCTGCGCGCTGCTGGGGCGCTGCCCGCCATCCCATTCGGCGCGGATGGCGCGCCATTCGCTGCGGATATGTTCGTAGCGCGCGCGCGTGTCCTCGCTCCAGGGTACGAACAGCGGACGCGCCGGGTCGCCGGTGCGCAACAGCTCCAGGCCGGCCTCGAAGCGCTGCTCCAGGCGCGCAAAGTCCTGTGGCGACTCGGTTTGCTGCGCCAGGATCATGCGCAGCATATTCATGCGCAGGCGCCCGGCCTCGTTCACCGCGGCCGCACCGCCCTCTAGTTCCCAGGTGACCCAGAGCGTGAAGCCTATCGACGCCAGGGCCACCAGCAGGAAGGCCGTGCCCATGGTGAGCAGCTTGTTGGAGAGGGTCAGTTTTTTATTCATTGACCGCCCTACCCCTTATACAGCAAGCGCTAACAGCTATTTAATTAATAGTATCAACGATGCTGTTGGCCGCCCTCAGCCGCAGCTGCCAATGGCCCCGCACTGCGTGCAGTAGTCGCAGCCGTCCTTGCGGATCACGGCGTGGGCGCCGCATTCGCCGCATTTCTTGCCGGCCATGGCGGGCGGGTTGCCGGCGGGCATCTCGGGCTCGTCCAGCGGCAGCAGCTGCTGCTGCGGCGCCTCGGCGCGGCGCGCCAGGATGCTCTGCACGGCGTAGGCCACGGCCGCCACCTCGGAGTCGTGCCACAGCGGCACCTGGGCGCCGTCGGCGCGCGTGAAGGTGCCCAGGCGCACCGGGCCGCGGTCCCAGGCCACCTTGCGCATGTCGGACAGGGCACGCTCCAGGAAGCCGCCGCGCGCGGCCAGTGACAACAGGCGCATGCTCGACGTGATCCACTGCTGCGACTCGCTGCTCTGGCCCACGGGCATGAAGAACTCGATGGCCCGGTCCACCTGGCCGCCGC
>JAGPIX010000201.1 GCA_018054745.1 Alicycliphilus sp. | reverse complement strand
GCCAGCGGCCGACAGGAAGGCGAGGAGGATGAGGTTGCGCATGGTGGGGCCCTTCAGGTGGATTCAAAGAGGTTTGGCTTGCTTGCTGCTGATAGGGGCAACATCCATGCCAGCCCCGCCCCGCTGCGGATGCCGCCGCTGCTGTCCATATGCGTGCCAGTGCGCGCGCCAACTGTTCAAAAATGAAGCAGTGCGTGTCACAGCTTCACGGCCGTGCGCCCAGGGCCTGCCGCTCGTAGCGCGGGTACCACTGCGCCAGGCTGCGGTGCAGCTCGGCCGGCTGCGCGGCCCAGGCGGCAAAGCGCTCGGGCACGGGTTGGCGCAGCAGCTCGCTCAGGTCCAGCCCCTGCGCGGCGCTGGTCTGCATCAGGGCGGTGAGCCATTGCAGCCAGTCGCGCGTCTGCTCCATGCCCTGCAGGCCGGCATGCACCGGCCCGTGGCTGGGCACCACCAGCCGAAAGCGCCCCTGGGCGTGCCACTGCCGCAGCTGATCCAGGCTGGCCAGCCAGGCGCCGGCATCGGCATGGGGAGTGGTGGGCACGCGATTGGCAAACACCAGACCGCCGGCAAACAGCACGCCGGTGTGCTCGTCCAGCAGCACCAGGTCGTCACCCGTGTGGCCCTGCAGGCGCTGCAGGTGCAGCACATGGCGCCCCAGGCGCAAGGTCTGCGGCGCCAGCGCCTCACGCGCCGGTGTGGCCTGGGTGGCGCGCATCCAATCGCCACACAGGCGGTAGAGGTTATCGGCATAGGCCTCGCCCTCGGCGCGTTGACCCTCAATGCTGCCGGCCAGCGCCTGGATGGGGACATCGGCCCAGGCCTGGTTGCCAAAGAAGTAGTCGGGGTGCAGGTTCAGGTTCAGCACCTGGCGCACGGGCTGGTCTGTCACGGCGGCGATGGCGCGGCGCTGCTGCTCGCCGTACAGGCGCGAGGGGCCGGTATTGATCACCAGCACGCCCTCGCCCGTGGCGATGAAGGCGGTGTTGATGATGTTGCAGCCGTTGGCGCGCGAAAAGTCGGCCACCGCGCCCTCGATGACCCAGGTGTTCTCGGCAATGCGGCGCGGCTTGAGGCGGTAGTCCAGACTGGCCATGTCGGGCTGGGCCGGGATGGGCGGCGCAGGGGGCGTCTGCGCGCCGGCGGCCATGGCGCAGGCGGCCAGCAACAGGGCGGCGGCCTTCATGCGCGCACCTCGGCGGCGATGCGGTTGCCGTTGTTGTCCTGCCCGCTCAGGTGAAATGCCTGGGGGCCCTGGGCCGGCAGCTCAAAGCTCAGCAGCGGGTTTTCCGACACCGGCTCGTGCAGCTGCAGGCGCCACCAGGGCTCGCCCTGCGCGTCCAGCAGCGCGAGGCGCTCAATGTAGAACGCCGGTATGCCGGCCACCAGCCCCGTGTCCATGGGGTGCATGATGTTCACGCGCAGGCGCCGGCTGCCCTCGATAACGTTGTTGAAGATGCGCGCGCGCACCTGGTTCAGCGTGGTGCGCCAGGAACCGTCGGCGCGCGTGGCGCCGGGCACGGTGCAGCCCCCGCCGGCCGCCTGCACCATGGCACCGCCCGCATGCCATTGGCCGTCGCGCGTCTGCACCAGCGCACGTATCGGCGAGGCCTGCTCCAGCCGCATGCGAAACGCCAGCATGGGCAGGGAGCGCAGCGGCTCGAACTCCAGCACCTCGCGCACCGGGTTGCGATCGGCCAGCACCAGCATGCGCGCAATGCCGCCACCCACATCCGCCAGGGCGCGGGCATCTATCTGCAAGGGCACGTTGAGCGCATCGTCGGCAAAGGCCGGCGTGCGCACCAGCACGGCGTCGGTAAAGCGCACCGGTGCCTTGTCCAGATACTGCTCGTGCAGGCTGGGCCATTGCATGGAGCCCAGGGGGTCGCCCCCGGTGCGATCCGGCGCCGCCCACAGCGGCCCTACGGCCCAGGGGCCGAGCAACGCCGCCCCCAGGCAATCCCTGCGCTTGATCATGATCAGTGCCCTTTCCAACAAACCGCCACGCGGGCGCAACCCTGGGGCAGCAAGCAAAAGCAGTGCCAGAAGAATCGCCATGCCTGCCCGCCAGGGCACAAGGCCGGCTTGTCGCTGTCGTGACAATACTCACAAATTGATAGTTACCAACGCTTACCAGGAAAGGCCCGCGGGCTGGACAGAATCAATTCAAACCTGTGAACAGGTTCACTGCGCAGCAATGTGTCACCCAGGCGCCACCCAGCAAAACATGAAGCGCGCTCAGCATGCGTGCGACGGGGAGGGGTTGCACCGCCAGTCCATATATCCGCGGGGAATGTGTTCACCGGCTCTGCGCGCCTCGGCCCAGCCATCTTCATGCCGCCGGAAAAGAGGGTTGTTTCACCCCGTCATCCACGCATCGCGTTGCGCCCCGCGCCCGATAGTGGAGTACATGGCCTGCATGTCCGACAGGCCGGGAGACCTGATCATGTTGTCACCAGCCCTGATGCCTTCCCTGCCCGCCATGCCGCTGCCACCCATGATGATGCGCGGCATGCTCGACAACCCGGCCCCCACCAGGGTCGAGGAACGCCTGCCGTTTTCGGTGCGCGTGGTCAGCGATGCCGAGGCGTTGGACAAGGCGGTGCAGATACGCCACGCGGCCTATGCGCGCCATGTGCCGGATCTGGCGCTCACCCTGCTGCAGCCTGAAGCCGCCGATTTTTCCGCCGGTTCGGTGGTGCTGCTGGCCGAATCCCACCTTGATGGCTCGCCCCTGGGCACCATGCGCATACAGACCAACCGCTACGAGCCGCTGGCGCTGGAGCAGTCGCTGGCCCTGCCCGACGACTTGAGCGGCTGCCTGCTGGCCGAGGCCACCCGGCTGGGCGTGGCCGAGGGCCGCGTGGGCACCCTGGTGAAGACCGTGCTGTTCAAGGCCTTTTACCTGTACTGCCTGCACAGCGGTGTCGACTGGATGGTGGTCGCAGGGCGCGCCCCGGTGGATCGCCAGTACCTGCGCATGTTGTTTGACGATGTCTATCCCGACATGGGCTACATACCACTGCGCCACGCCAGCAACCTGCCGCACCGCGTGATGAAGTTCGAGGTGCGCACGGCCCAGGAGCGCTGGACCGCCGTGCACCACCCGATGCTGAAGTTCATGGTCGAGACGCACCATCCCGACATCAGCCTGAGTGCCCCGCAAGCACCCCACGGGGACATTCAGGCCGCAGATCCCATGCTGCAGCAAGCCCCGGCGCAGCTGATGTAGGTTTCAGTGGGCGACCCGCCCCGGCGGCAAGTCCGAGGGCGGCTGTGACCCAGGCCAGGCCTGGAGCACCAGCGAATGCAACAGGCCGGGATCACGGACAAAGTCGGCCGCCGAGCGCGCCGCGAGTATGCGCTCGGGCGCTTGCGAGCGGGCGATGGCAAAACCCTGCACATAGTCCACGCCAATCTCGGCCAGCGCCTGCACCGTGGCGCTGTCTTCGGCCCATTCGGCAATGGTCTTCATGCCCAGGTTGCGCGCCAGGCCAACGATGGCCTCGACGATGGCCAGATTGGCCGGATGCTCGTTCATGTTGACGATGAAGCTGCCGT
>JAGPIX010000085.1 GCA_018054745.1 Alicycliphilus sp. | reverse complement strand
CGCGCTCAACCCCGACGCCCAGTTCAACCTCATCGTCTCGCAGCTGCAGGCCGACGGCGTGACCCTGGTGCCCCTGGAGACACACCGCAACCTGGACATGAACCCCTCCTCGGCACGCTACGTAGAGTCGGTGGTGAACAACGCCTCGGCCCTGGTCAGCGCCAAGTGCAGGGGCGGCCTCACCTTCAACCAGACGGGCTTCGCGGTCAGCAAGACGGTGACGTTCCCGCTCACAGCCACGGATCTGGTGATTGGCGGCGTGGTCGATGGCAGCCAGGCCTTCCGGCTGACGCTGGCCGGGCCGGCACCCGCCAGCATGGCCGCCCTGGTTGCCGCGGTGAACACCGCCATCGGCACGGCCGGCCTGACCGCGCTGCTGCAGGCATCCGAGTCCCTGGCCGATGGCAGCGCCGGCGCCGGCTGCCTCAAGCTGGCATCGCTGACCGCGGGCGAATCGTCTGGCGTGGTGATTGCCGGCGGTGCCTTTGGAGGCCTGTCGGGCAGCATCCATCTGGGCCTGGCCAATGGCGGGCGCGAGTTCACGGGTAACGCCCAGCACCGCCCAGCGGAGGTCGCCAACCTGGTGCCCCCCACCAAGGGCGTGGATGGCACGCGCGCCGGTGCCAACGAGATCGTGGGCAGCGCCAGCGGCAAGACGGGCATGCATGCGTTGCAGGACGTCGACCTGTTCAACCTTTTGAGCATCCCCGAAACCTATGACATGACCGATCTGCAGGCCGCGGCCGTGATTCCCGCGGCGGTCGATCTGTGCGAGAAGCGCCGCGCCTTCTACATCGTCGATGCCCCTGCGGGCAAAAACCTGTCGAACATCGCCAGCTGGGCCAATGGCGTCACGCAGTCGCGCAACGCGGCGGTGTACTTCCCGGCCGTGAAGCTGGTCGATCCGCTGGACGAACTGCGCCCGCGCGCCATGGCGCCCTCGGGCACGCTGGCTGGCATCTATGCACGCACCGATGCCAACCGAGGTGTATGGAAGGCCCCCGCGGGCACGGACGCCACGCTCAACGGCGTGCTGGATCTGGCCGCGCCGCTCAACGACCTGGAGAACGGTCAGATCAACCCCAAGGGGGTGAACGCCCTGCGCAACTTCCCGGCGTACGGCCGCGTGGCCTGGGGTGCGCGCACGCTCAAGGGCGCGGATGCGCAGGCCGACGAGTACAAGTACGTGCCGGTGCGCCGCCTGGCCCTGTTCCTGGAAGAAAGCCTGTACCGCGGCACGCAGTGGGTGGTGTTCGAGCCCAACGACGAGCCGCTGTGGGCCCAGGTGCGGCTCAACATCGGCGCCTTCATGCAGGGGCTGTTCCGCCAGGGGGCCTTCCAGGGCAAGGCGCCGCGCGAGGCCTACTTCGTCAAGTGCGACAGCGAAACCACCACGCAGGCCGACATCAACCTGGGCGTACTGAACGTGATCGTCGGCTTTTCGCCGCTCAAGCCGGCCGAGTTCGTGGTCATCAAGATCCAGCAGATGGCCGGCCAGATCCAGGCCTGACGAAGGAGAACCGAAATGGCACAGTTCAGCGTCAACGCCACCCGTTTCGACCCGTACAAGAACTTCAAGTTTCGCGTCAAATGGGACGGCAAATATGTGGCCGGCATCTCCAAGGTCGGCGCCTTGAAACGCAGCACCGAGCCGGTGGAGCACCGCGAGGGCGGCGACCCCTCGACCTCACGCAAATCCCCCGGCCGCACCAAGTACGAGGCCATCACGCTGGAGCGCGGGGTGACGCACGATACCGAGTTCGAGAAATGGGCCAACAAGGTCTGGAACTTCGGCTCGGGCCTGGGCGCCGAGGTTTCGCTCAAGGATTTCCGCAAGGATCTGATCATCGAGGTCTACAACGAGGCCGGCCAGCTGGCGCTGGCCTACAAGGTGTTCCGCTGCTGGGTATCCGAATACCAGGCGCTGCCAGACCTGGACGCCAACGCCAACGCCGTGGCCATACAGCACCTGAAACTTGAGAACGAGGGCTGGGAGCGCGACTACGACGTGAGCGAACCGTCCGAGCCATCCTTCACGGAACCCGTGTGATCGCGGAGTGCTTGTCATGCGCGTTCTGGGCGCCGCCGAACTGCTGTCGCTGTGGGAACGCGGCATGTCGCGCCACGCGCTCGATCGTGCCGCCCTGCTCGCCGCCACCGCGCACCCCAATTGGCCTGCCGACGCCATCACCGACTTGCCGCTGGGTGCCATAGGCAGCAGCCTGCTGCGCCTGCGCGCCGCCAATTTCGGCCCACGCATCGAAGCCCATGCCGACTGCCAACAATGCGGTGAACGGCTGGCCGTCGCGCTGGAGGTGGCCGAGCTGCTGCACGGTGCTGCACCCGAGGATGGAACAGCCCCTGAGTCACCGACGGTCACTGTCGCCGACGGCTTGCAGGTGCGTGCTTCCAGCCTGCGCGATCTGGCGGCAGTCGCCAGCCTTGCGCCTGATGCAGCGGCCGATGCGCTATTGGCACGTTGCACCCTCAACGGCCGGGCGCTCCCCCTGGACGCAGCTACACGCGCGCAGGTCGAGGATGCGCTGGAAGCGCTGGATCCGCAGGCCGATCTCGCCTTCACCCTGAACTGCGTGGCCTGCGGCCACGAAGACCAGGCGCAGCTGGACACCGCCGCGCTGCTGTGGGACGAAATCACCGCCCGCGCGGGCGCCCTGCTGCACGAGGTGCACCGCCTGGCCAGCGCCTACGGCTGGAGCGAGGCACAGATCCTGGCCCTGTCGCCGGCGCGGCGCGCGCAGTACCTGGCGCTGGTGGAGGGCATGTCATGACCGGCCTGTTGCAACGTCTGGCCGCGCGCGCCACGGGCAGCGCCTGGGCGCTGCAAAGCGACGCACGTCTGCCGTTTGCCGGTGTCACGTCCAGCCCGTCAGGGGCCACCTTGCTCGCGCCCGGCACGACCACCGCCGCGCACCCGCCACCCATGCCGGCAGGCGCCATCCGCCCTCACGTGACCCGGCCAGCACCTGCGCCTCCAGTCGGCACACAGCTGCACCCCGCCAACATGGCGACAGACCGGCCGCAGCCGGCC
The DNA here is from genome assembly GCA_018054745.1 of Alicycliphilus sp. Lineage (GTDB taxonomy): Bacteria > Pseudomonadota > Gammaproteobacteria > Burkholderiales > Burkholderiaceae_C > Alicycliphilus > Alicycliphilus limosus. The sequence continues at coordinate 9,869 of JAGPIX010000085.1, read as the reverse complement.
AGCACTCGCGTACCGGCCGACAGAGCACCGTTGCCGCAGCAACGCCCATCCGGGTTGGCAGCCAGCGTGGCAACCGCAGCGCTGGCGCAAGCTGCGCCACACGCGACGCCACCCAACACCCCGCCGTCTGCTGCCACGGCAAATGTCCCGACACCATGGGCCGTACCCTTGGCAGTGCATGCCGACCCGCCGCCGCTGCTGCCGCTCAACGCCGATCGCAACACCGCCAACACACCGGCCGCATCCTCCCCGCCACTGGGCAAGGCACAGCCCCAGGTAGCTGCTGCACCACATGCACTGCGGGGGCTGGCGCAGCTGTCGGCCCATGCACCACCACGTTCGGAGCCACCGGAGGTTCATATCCACATTGGCCGCATCGAGGTCACGGCTGCGGTGACTCCCGAGCCCCAGGCGCCCAGGCGTCCGGCGCGCGAACGCGCCCAGCCGCTGTCGCTAGACGCCTACCTCGCGCAGCGCAAGGGGCGGTCATGAGCACCGCCCTGGCCATCGCCGGCGTGACCGCGGTGCTGCGCGACCTGCTCAACGACGGGCTGATCAACCACAACATCAGTGGCTTGCTGGGATCGAGCGTCACCGTCAGCGTGCAGGCGCCCGACCGCGTGGTGACCGGCAGCACACCCGAGGCCTCGCAGCTCAACCTGTTCATGTACATGGTCACGCCCAACCTCGGCTGGCGCAACGAGGGCCTGCCAGGCCGCGACGGCAGCGGCCGCACGCGCCTGACCAACCCGCCGCTGGCCCTCGACCTGCACTATCTGCTGTCGGCCTACAGCGGCGCCGACCTGCACGCCGAGATATTGCTGGGCTACGCCATGCAGCTGCTGCACGAGACGCCGGTGCTGACGCGCGAGGCCATACGCACCTCGCTGATCCCCTCACCCAGCGTGGGCAACGCCCTGCCACCGGCCCTGCGCGCCTTGGCGGATTCGGGCCTGGCCGAGCAGGTCGAGCTGATCAAGATCAATCCGGCCACGCAAAGCAGCGAGGAGATGTCCAAGTTCTGGACCGCGACACAAAGCCACCTGCGACCCAGCGCCGCCTATACCGCCTCGGTGGTGCTGATCCAGGCGCAGCGGCCGGCACGCAGCGCCCTGCCCGTGCTGACGCGCGGCCCGCGCGACGCCCAAGGCCGCGAGACCGGCATCGCGGTGCAGCCCGGCCTGGAGGCGCGCCTGCCGCTGCTGACCCGCGCAGAGCCGCCGGCCGGCCAGACCGTGGCCGGCATCGGCGACCTCGTCGCGCTGCACGGGCAGGCGTTGGACGGCGCGGACCGCCGCGTGCGGCTGGAGAGCGACGTGTGGCAGGTGGCGCTGGAGATCGCCGCCGAGCCCGCGCAGCCGCCGGACCGGCCCGTCGCGACCACGGCGGCGTTCTCGCTCGCCGGCCTGACCGCGGCCCTGCCGGTGGGCATCTACCGGGTCACGCTCGACGCCACCCGGCCCGACATGCTGAACCAGCCCAGGCGCATGAGCAGCAACCGGCTGGCCCTGACGCTGGCGCCGCGCATCACCAACCTGCCGCAGACCGTGGCGCGCGCAGGCGATGGCTCGGCCACCGTCACCCTGAACTTCACACCCGAGCTGCGCACGGGCCAGCACGCCACGCTGGTGCTGGGCGGCAGCGAGGTGCTGCCGCTGACGGCCGGCGCGACGCCGACCTCGCTGCAGTTCCGCGTGGCGAACGCCGTGCCCGGCACCTACCTCGCGCGCCTGCGCGTGGACGGTATCGAGAGCCCCATCGTCGACATGGATCTGCAGCCCGGCGACACACCGGTCTTCCTGCCCATCACCGTGAGCATCACATGAACGCCCCGGAACGCGTCACCGACTGGACCGCCGCCAACCAGCAGCTGCTAGTGGCCGAGTTCGCCCGGCTGCGCGCGCTGCTGGGCGAACCGGGTGAAGGCGGCAACGCGGCGCTGGCGTCGGCCCGCACCGCGCTGCCGGCACCGGCCGCCATCGACACCCTGGCCGCGCTGTTCCAGCTCAGTCCGTTCGAGCGCGAGCTCGTGCTGCTGGCCGCCGGCGTGGAGATGGATGCGCGCCTGGCCGCTCTGTGCGCGCAGGCCGGCACGGCGCAGCGGCCCTGGGCCAGCTTCGGCCTGGCGCTGGCCGCCCTGCCCGATCCGCACTGGAGCGCCCTCGCGCCCGATGCACCGCTGCGCCACTGGCGGCTGCTGGAAATCGACGAGGGTGCGGGCCTGACCAGCGCGCGGCTGAGAATCGCCGAACGCGTGCTGCATTACCTGGCCGGGCTGGACCACCTGGACTACCGGCTGCAAAGCCTGTTGCGGCCGGTGTCCGACGACGCGCCGCCCCTGGCCGCTGCCCAGCAGGCCGGGCTAGCGCGCCTGCTCGCTCGATGGCGGGAACGACCCCGGTTCATCCTGCTCGAAGGTGACGATGCCGGCGGCCAGCGCGACCTGGCAGCTGCCCTGGCGGCCGAACTGGACGCGCGGCTGTACTGCCTGCAAGGCTTCGATCTGCCCATGCTTGCCGCCGAACAGGCCCAATTCGCCGCCCTCTGGAGCCGCGACGCGGTGCTGCTCGGCGCCGGACTGCTCATCCAGTGCGAGGACGCGGCGGGCGCCGAGCAACCGGCCGCCGCTCTGCGCCTGGCCGAACGCCTGCCCGGCCTGGTGCTGCTGAGCGGGCGCACCTGGCCGGCGACCGAGTTCCCATGCCATCGCCTGCGCCTGGATCCTCCCGAAGCACCCGAGCGCCGCCGGCTGTGGCAGCAGGCGCTGGGCCCGCACCGGGCCGCGCGGCTGCCGCCCGCCGCGCTGGACGGCCTGGCCAGTCAGTTCCGCCTGGGCGCGCGCCGCATTGCCGAGATTGCCGCCGAGGCGCATGCCGCGGGCCAGGCCGACGACACGGCCACGCTGTGCCGCGCGGCGCGTGAACGTGCCGGCCGCAGCGCGGTCCTGCCCGGCCTGCTGCAGCAGGTGGACGCATGCGCCGGCTGGAATCAGCTGGTGCTGCCCCCGGCGCAGCTGCAGACGCTGCACCAGATCGCCGCGCACGCGCGCCACCGGCTCACCGTGCACCACCGCTGGGGCTTTGCCGACCAGGGCGCGCGTGGGCTGGGCCTGGCCACGCTGTTTTGGGGCGACAGCGGCACCGGCAAGACGCTGGCCGCCGAGGTCATGGCGACCGAGCTGGACCTGGCACTGCTGCGCGTCGATCTGTCGGCCGTGATCAGCAAGTACATCGGCGAAACCGAGAAGAACCTGCGCCACGTGTTCGATGCCGCCGAGCAGGCCGGCGCCGTGCTGCTGTTCGACGAGGCCGACGCCCTGTTCGGCAAACGCAGCGAGGTCAAGGACAGCCACGACCGCTACGCCAACATCGAGGTCAGCTACCTGCTGCAGCGCATGGAGGCCTATGGCGGCCTGGCCATCCTCACCAGCAACCACAAGGCGGCGCTGGACCCGGCCTTCCAGCGCCGGCTGCGCTTCGTCGTGCATTTCCCGTTTCCGGACCAGGCGCAGCGCGAAGGCATCTGGCGCGCCGTGTTTCCCGAGGCCGCGCCGCTGGCGTCGGACATGGATTTCGAGCGGCTGGCACGGCTGGACGTGGCCGGCGGCAGCATCCGCAACATCGCGCTGGCTGCCGCCTTCCTCGCCGCCGAGGCCGGCAGCGACATCGGCATGGCGCAGCTGCAGCAGGCCGCGCGCATGGAAGGCGCCAAGCGCGAGCGGCCGTTTTCCGAGGCGGAGCTGAGGGGGTGGACATGAGCGTGCGCACCACCGCCACGCAACGCGTTGCCGACACGGCGAACCGCGACGTCATGCGCTTGCAGCGGCGCAAGTGCGGCTGCGACCAGGCAGGCGAGCCAGCAGAACGTTTTGAGGGTCGCCAGCGTCGCGCGTTCGGCCTGCAACGCAAGCTCGCCATCGGCGCGGCCGACGACCCGCTGGAGGACGAGGCCGACCGAGCCGCCGAACGCGCGCTGCAGAACCTGCCGCTGCCGCAGGGTGGCGCGCCCGCGGCGCAGCGGCTGTCGCGCCGCGCGGCACCGGGCGCTTGCGCGGGCTCACCCGCACCCGAGAGCGTGCAGGCCACGTTGCGCGAGCCAGGCATGCCCCTGGACGCAGCCACGCGCGCCGAGTTCGGCGAGCGCTTCGGACACGATTTCGGCTCCGTGCGCGTGCACCATGGCGCGATGGCCGCACTGTCGGCGCGCGAGGTGGCGGCGCTGGCCTATACCGTCGGCCGGCACATCGTGTTCGATGCCGGCCAGTATCGACCGCGCAGTGCCGCTGGCCGCCGCCTGCTGGCACACGAACTGGCCCATGTGGTGCAGCAGTCGGCCGCACCGGCCGTGACGCTGCGACGTGCCGAGATGCGCCAGGGCGCCGTGCGCGTGCACATCGACTACGGTCCCATCATCTTTGTCACGGCGGCCAATCGACCCGACCGCGTCGTCGCGCTGATGGCCACGCTGATCGGTGCACCGCCCTCTGCCACGCAGGAGAGCACCGCGCGCGCTCTGGGCATCGCGGCACAGGACTGGCTGCTGTTCGCGCTGCAATTGCTGAGCCAGAACCGCGCCGCCGCCAGCACGCTGAGCGGCAGCACCGCTGTGGATCGGCTGCTGGCCTACGCCCCCTCGGCGCGGCACCGGCCGCTGCCTGACCCCGACAACGAGTTCGTGCGCGAGGTGCTGCGCGAATCCGGCTGGTCGCAGACCGCACAGATCGAGCGCCTGCCGGCTCCAGGGGCCGCTGACCGCACCGCGGTCGACAAGATCGTCAATCCCCCGCCTTCGAGCGGCAGCGCCACCGACCCGCTGGAGGTGGGCGAATTCAAGCGCCGCCTGCCGCCGGCGCTGAAGCATCTGGTGCAGCAGCTCGATCCGGCGCGCTGGACCAAGCGCGGCACGCGTTCGCTGTCCGCCTTTCAGGCGCTCGGCGATATCGTGCAGCAGGAGGCGCGCAGCTTCTTCGCGCCCTACGCCGACGCCGCCATTGGCAACCTGTACGACCTGCAGCCCGCCTGGCACGCCTCGGCCCACATCTTCGATGTCGGTGCCCTGGCGCCGAAGCAGGATCAGCGCATCGGCTATCTGCTCAACCGCGCCGAAATCGTGGGCCGCAGCACTGCGGTCACGACGATCGTCAACGACGCCAACATCTTCGACCAGACCCATTTCGATGGATCACGCGCCGACGACCGGCGCGAGCTGCTGGCCGTGGTGTCCGCCCTGGAGGGCCAAAAGGCCATCGCCGACGCCGTAGACCGGCTGATCCAGCATACCGGCCGCAAGTCCGGCACCGGCGCGGCCACGACCATAGGCCTGGTCACCGAGTTCAATGCGGACACCGCGAGCGCATGCACCGATCACTGGCGCGGCATCGCAACCCTGTGCCACGAGGTGCTGCACGCGCTGGTGCATCCGGGCTTCAATGCGGCGGCCGCCACGGTGCGCTTTCCACAAATCATCCGCGAGGGCTTCACCGAAGTGCTGGGCGCGCAGCTCTTCAACCAGCGCGTGCGGCCCAAGGCGGCTTCGACCGCGGCGTTCAAGCAACAGCTGGAGGCCGGCGTCAGCGGCGCGCCCTGCCCCGCACCGGCGGCCGATGCCATCGGCTACGGCGCGGCCGGCGCCGGCGCCGAGGCCATCCGGGCGCGCGTGGGCGATAACCGTTTTCGCGCCGCCTACTTCCTGGGCCGGCCAGAACTGGCGGGGATCACATGAGCCCGCAGTCCCTGCGCATCCTGCTGCAGCCGCTGCTGGCCGGCGATCTTCCCGCCTGGCAGGGCCTGCCAGCGGTGTCGGTGGCCGACTTCGACGCTCTGTACGGCCCGCCCACGGTGCGACGCGAAGAGCCGTTGGGTGCCCTACCGGCAATGCGCCACGACTACGCGGCCGGCGACGACGGCACCCTGGCCATGTGGTCGCGCGGCGGCCAGGCCGTGATGCTTGCCCCGGCGCACCTGCCGTCACCCGCGGTGCTTGATACGCTGCCTGCACCCGACGCGGTGCTCGCGCACGAGATTCTGGTGCCCGGGCACTATGCGCACGAATATCTGTACTGCACGCGCGGCCTGGTGCTGACCGTGGCGCAGTCCCTGCAGGGCAATGAGCGGCATATCGCGCGCTGCCGAGGCATGGCACCGCTGGCCGCGCCGCGGGAATTTGGCCCGGATTTCTATCTCGCGTTTGAAGACCGCGTGTCCTGGGCCAGGCTGGAGGACTCATGAACCGCATCGTGGTGCACATCGACCGACTGGTGCTGCGCGGCGTTGACCACGTGGATCCGGCCGCGTTGCAGGCGGCCCTGCAGGCCGAGTTGCGCACACAGCTCGGCGTCGGCGACGTCGCACGGCAGCTGACGCCGCATGACGGAGCGGCGGTACTGCATGTCGCACCCGTTCGGCTGCGCCCGGGCACTGCCGCGGCCGAGCTGGGTCGCGCGGTCGCAGGCGGTATCGCAGGTGGGGCGCCACGGCGCGGGGGTGAAGCGAAATGAACACCATCCCGCAACATGCACGGGTGTCCGCCAGCACCCCCACGGGTCTCTGGCTGCAGCGCAAATGCGCCTGCGGCGGCAAGGTCGGCTCATCCGGCGCGTGCGCCGATTGCCAGCGCAGGAAGACGCTGGGCTGGCAGACCCAGCTGGCCGTGAGCGCGGCCGACGACGTCTACGAACGCGAAGCCGAGCGCGTGGCGCAGCAGGTGGCCGGCGGCCCGGCGCTGCAGCAAGCCGGCATGCCGCGCATCCAGCGCCTGTCCGCCGCGCCGGGCGCCGCGTCAATGACGCCCGACGCCAGCCCGCCAAGCGTGGAGACGACGCTGGCCGCGCCGGGCCGGGCGCTGGAGCCCGAGGTACGCCAGGACATGGAACGCCGCCTGGGCCACGACTTTTCGCGCGTGCGGGTACATACCGATGCGCCTGCGGCACGTTCGACCCAGGAACTGGACGCCAACGCCTACACCGCAGGCGCGCATATCGCATTCGCGCCCGGCCGCTATGCGCCACGAACCTGTGAGGGCCGGCGCCTGCTGGCGCACGAGCTGGCGCATGTGGTGCAGCAAGGTGCGGGCCACCCGCTGGGCGTGCAGCGCGATGGCAAGGACAAACCCACACCCGCGCCCAGGGTCGTGCCGCCGGTCGCGCCGAATCAGACGCAGCAGAAGATGATCGACGACGCCCGGCGCGGCGCGGCCGTGCGCACGCAGCTGGCGATGTTCCGCGCCAGCGGCATCGAGGGCGCCGAGGCGCTGATGCGCGCCAAGGCCCTGGCGCGCATCAAGTTTGACTGGCCGGACCCCAACATGGAGCAGATCAGTGACGTGCTGCGCGGCATGGGCGGCGGCGTGATCACGGCCGAGGCCAAGGTCGCCGGCCCGGGCGACCCGGAGTGCGGCACCCGCGCCGGCTATGTACGCGGCTACCGCGCACCCATCGTGCTGTGCCCGGCCTTCTTCGCCAAGGGCACGACGCCGGAAAGCCGCATCCGCACCATGGTGCACGAGATGGCGCACCTGCAGCGCATCGGCAGCGCGGACGCGGGCGAGGCCTACTACCCGGTGTTCGACTGCGATTCGCCCGGTGCCTTCGAATCGGCCGACTCCTGGGCCAACTACGTGCACTGCCTGTCGGGCCAGACGCCGGATGCCAACGTGGTGACCGTGCCGGTGCCCGGCGGCGGATCGAAGGCCGCACCCAAGAATGGCGGCAAGCCATGAACGCGTACGCCAGGCTGCAACCCCGGTGCGCCTGCGGCGGCGCTGCCGCAGGCCGCTGCGCGGCCTGTGCGCGCCGGAACATGCCGGGCCTGCAGCCCAAGCTGGCCGTCAGCACACCGGGCGACCGCTGGGAGCGAGAGGCCGACCAGGCGGCAGACCAGGTGCTGGCCGCGGGCGGCAGGCCCCAGCTGTCGCGATTGGCATCGCAGCCCCTGCAGCGCGAGGGCGAGGACGAGAAAAAGAAACCGCCGCCCAGCCCGGTGACCGAAGGCCTGAGCACGGTGGCCAGCAACCTGGGCGAGAACAACCCCGCCTTCAGCAAATTCACCGAGCGGCTGGGTGACCGCTTCATGGCCCAGCCGGCGCCGCTGAGCATTGGCGTGCCGGTTTTCCTGGGCGCGAACTACGCCTTTCTCTGGACCATGGCGCTGGCCGACCCTGCCATGCGCCGGCAGTTCGACGACTTCAACCTGGCGCTGCTGCCGGGCATCGTGCCGCAGTTTCCGGTCAAGACCTTCAAGTACCAGATCCTGGACGGCAAGCAAAGCCGCTTCGCCTTCGAGATCGGGCTGGATGCTTCGAAGCTCATGGAGGCCTTCAACCAGGGCGTGCTCAACACTCGCGTCTCCAGCCTGAAGCTCGACACCGGCGGCAAGCTGGAAACGGCCGGCCCGCGTCCCGTTTCGCTGTCTGCGCTGCAGGTGCAGGTTGGCCTATTCGGCGATGGGCTGCAGCTGTCGGGCGGTTTTCGCAATGGCATCTCGCCCTACCCCCTGCCCGGCCCGGGCGGTCCGGGCGGCGACAGCTCGCGCGTGATGGCGCAGTCACCGGCCCTGCCGGACCCCTACGCCAACCAGCGCGATGTGCGCTTCATGGTGCTGCTGGACGTACCCAAGCTGGTCCAGTACTTCAGCCCGTCCGCACCCAGCGGGCCCGAGCGACTGCAGCGCGCGGCGGTTGACGGGCGCACGGTGATGGCTCCCACGGCCTACGCCGCCGTGCAGTCCACCCTGGCGAGTGCCGGAACGCCGCTGGACAAGGGCACGCGCGGCTTCATGGAGTCGCGCTTCGGTCACGACTTCGGCCAGGTACGCATCCACGCCGGCAACGGTGCTGCCGCCTCGGCCCGGGCGGTGCATGCACGCGCCTACACGCTGGGTCGCGACATTGTGTTCGGAGCCAATCAATACGCACCCACCACCAGTGAGGGCAGGCGCCTGCTGGCGCACGAGTTGGCGCATGTGGTACAGCAGCGAGCGGCACCACAGCAGGCGCGCCTGATGCGCAAACCCGAGGCCAGCAGCCCCGCGCAGCAGCATTTCTATTACGAGAGTACCGAGTTCGGTGGCCGCTTCGACGCAGCGGTCGACACCCGCAACCACCGGGTGCGGCTGATCATGCGGCTCAAGCTCACCGACATGGGGCCGCCGCAAGACAAGGCCGAGCGCATCGCCAGATTCAGTGCCCGCGCCCAGGCCGTGATCGAATCCACCTGGTCGGGCATTTACGCGCTGCAGTCGACCTGCCACGGCGGCCATGAAAAGTTCGAGGCGCAGGTGCTCGTGGTGTTCACCAGCAAGGCACCGCATCGCGAAATCAACCTCTGGTCCGACAAGGGCGAGCGCAGCAAGAGCACCGAATGGCAGGAGAACGACACGGCGATGAAAGAGCGCCAGTCGCCGGTGCTGATTGATCCGAAGAAACCGCCCTCGGAGAAGAACCTGCGCATGGCCACCTTCCGGCAAACCACGGTGGCGCACGAATTCGGCCACCTGATGGGGCTGAGCCACGTGGTCTGCGACGGCAGCGCCGAACGCTGCTACGGCATCACGGCCGAACAGAAGACGGACATCATGGGCTACGGCTCTGTGGTGTCCAAGCGCGACTACGCGCCCTTCGTGCGCATCATGGAACGCTACGGTCAGGACAACCTGCCCGGGACTTGCAACAGCTGGCGCCTGGTCGAGCCCGGCTGAAATCCATTGGAGTCCGCCATGACCACCACCCCCTTCTCCCCCAAACTGATCAAGGGCGGCATCGTGCTCGTCGATCCCACCACCGCCCAGGTGCAACGCGTGATCGCGCTGCAATACAACGCTGAATCGCTCAAGCGCGAGCTCAAGGGCCAGGATGTCGGCGGCGAGGCCGGGGGC
>JAGPIX010000013.1 GCA_018054745.1 Alicycliphilus sp. | reverse complement strand
CAGAGCACGGCGCCGCCCTCCAGGCGCTGCGGCCGCGCCTGGCCGCTGAGCCAGCGCTCGCCGACACCGGGCAGGATGACGCGGTACTCGCTCTTCCAGTCGGCCAGCGTGCGCGCCGATTCCTGGACATGCTGCATGCGCCGGGGTAAATCCTCGGGGTGGGTGCGGGTGAAAACGGGCGCCGCATCGGCCTGCAGCTGCTCGGGGGTAAAGCCGTAGATATCGGCCACGCCGGGGCTGGCGTAGGGGAAATGGCTGCGCCCGTCAGGCTCCAGCTGGTATTGGTACAGCATGCCGGGCAGGCTTTCCACCAGCCGGCGCAGCATCTCCTGCTGCCTGCGCTGCCCGGCCTCCAGCAACTGCGCCTGGTCGCGTGCTTCATTCTGCCTACGGTGCATGAGCCGCAGCGCCACGCCGGCCGCTGAAAAGGCGAGCAGGTAGACCAGTGCAAAGCGCCAGGCTTGGTCGCGCCAGCCGGCAAATACATCGTCCAGCGGCCGCCCGGCCGCCACCACCAGCGGTTTGTCCATCCGCAGGTTGGACGGTTGCACCTTATGCAAGGCCATCACATAGGGCGGGTAGCCAGGCTGGGGAAAGCCCTGCAGCACGCTGGCCGCCTGCCTGCTTTCGCGGTGGCGCGTGAACAGGGTGCCCGCCTGCGCCAGGTTCACGCCATCGGGCTCGTTGTCGGCCCCCAGGACCATGAAGCGCATGCCGTCACCATGGCTCAGGCTGACGCGCATGTCCGGCGCATAGCGCACGGATTGCAGCAGGGTCTGGAAATGCTCCACATCCAGCGCCGCCACCAGCAGGCCGCCAAAAGCGCCATCCGCCCCGGGCACGGTGCGTCCCAATACCAGCACCCAGCCGCCCAGCATGCCGAAGAAAGGCCGCCCCACGAGCAGCGCATCGGTCTGCCCGATCTGCTTGGCGGTCTGGAAATATTCACGCCCGCTCAGGTCGCGCCCGACCAAATCGGCGGCGCTGGAGGCCAGCACCCGGCCATCGGCATCGAGCAGGCTGAAGGTACGCACGGCAGGCATGGCATCGGCAAAATTGTGCATGCGCTCCATGAGGCGGGCATGGCCATCGGCCCCGTCCAGGCCCTTGCGCTGGTCGGCCTGGAGATGGCGCATGGCATTGTTGATGGCCTCCAGCTGCATCCCCAGGTTGTCATGCATCACCCCCGCCTGCTTGGCCAGCAGGACACGCTCGCGCGCCGCTACACGCTGGTGCTCAAGCCACAGGCCGGCGACCAGCAAACCCGCGGCGAGCAGCGCCACCCATGCCAGCCACCACCATTCACGGCGCTGGGGATCGGCGGGGGGGCGCAGCAGGCGCAGCACGCTCAGGCGAATAAACGCGCCAAGGCCAGGCCGGGGTCGCTCGCGCGCATGAAGGCCTCGCCCACCAGGAAGGCATGCACGCCGGCGTCGCGCATCAGGCGCACGTCGGCGGGCGCGAGGATGCCGGACTCGGTCACCAGCAGACGGTCGGCGGGCACCTGTTTTTGCAGCGCCAGCGTGGTCTGCAGGCTGACCTCGAAGCTGCGCAGGTCGCGGTTGTTGATGCCCACCAGCGGCGTCTTCAGCTTCAGGGCGCGCTGCAGCTCGGGGGCGTCATGCACCTCCACCAGCACGGCCATGTCCAGGCTGCGGGCAATGGCCTCCATCTCGGCCATCAGACCGTCGTCGAGGCAGGCGGCGATCAGGAGCACGCAGTCCGCTCCCATGGCGCGCGACTCGTAGATCTGGTAGGGATCGACCATGAAATCCTTGCGCAGCACCGGCAGCTGACAGCTGGCGCGCGCCTGCTTCAGGTAGTCGGGCTGGCCCTGGAAGAACTGGCGGTCGGTGAGCACCGACAGGCAGGCGGCACTGACCTTGCCGTCGCCCTCGGCATAGCTTTGCGCGATGTCGGCTGGGATGAAATCGGCGCGGATCACGCCCTTGCTCGGGCTGGCCTTCTTGATCTCGGCGATCACCGCGGCCTGGCCGGCCGTGATCTTGGCGCGCAGCGCGCCGACGAAGTCGCGCGTGAGCACGCGGCTCTCGGCGTCGCGGCGCATGTCGGCCAGGGGCATGCGCCGCTTGGCCGCGGCCACCTCTTCGAACTTCACATCGACGATTTTTTTCAGGATGTCGGACATGGCGGGTTTTCCAATGCAATGGTCAATGTTCGGGGGGCTTGCGCAGCACCCGGCGGATGACCTGGTGCATCACCAGGCCGACAACGATGAACAGCAGCGACACGCCGAGCACGATCCAGGTGCCGGCATCGTTCCAGATGGGGGCGTCCAGCAGGCTCATGGCGCAGCCTCAAGCCGCGAGCTTTTGCGTGTAGGCAACGAGCTCGTGCAGCTTGGCCAGGGCCGCGCCGCTGGCCAGCGCCTGCTGCGCGCGCTGCAGCCCCTCGGCCATGGTGGGTGCCACGTTCGCCGCATACAGCGCGGCGCCGGCGTTCAGGCAGACGATGTCGCGCGCCGGGCCTTCTTCGCCCTGCAGCACGGCGAGCAGCATGGCCTTGGACTGGTCGGGGTTCTCGACGCGCAGCGCGCGCGTGCCGGCCATGCGCAGGCCGAAGTCCTCGGGGTGGATCTCGTACTCGCGCACCACGCCGTCCTTGAGCTCGCCCACCAGGGTGCCGGCGCCCAGGCTGATCTCATCGAGCCCGTCGCGGCCATAGACCACCAGCGCATGCTGCGCGCCCAGGCGCTGCAGCGCGCGCACCTGTATGCCCACCAGGTCTTCGTGGAACACGCCCATCAGGATGTTGGGCGCGCTCGCCGGGTTGGTCAGCGGCCCCAGGATGTTGAAGATGGTGCGCACGCCCAGCTCCTTCCTCACCGGGGCCACGTTCTTCATGGCCGGGTGGTGATTCGGCGCGAACATGAAGCCTATGCCCACCTCCTGGATGCACTGCGCGATCTGCGCCGGCGTGAGCTGTATGTTCACGCCCAGCGCCTCCATGGCGTCGGCGCTGCCCGATGTGCTGCTGACACTGCGCCCGCCATGCTTGCTGACCTTGGCGCCGGCGGCGGCGATGACGAAGGTGGCGCAGGTGGAGATGTTGAAGGTGCCGGCACCGTCGCCGCCCGTGCCCACGATGTCCACCAGGTGCGTGCTGTCGGCCACGCTGACCTTGCGCGAGAACTCGCGCATGACCTGCGCCGCGGCGGTGATCTCGCCAATGGTTTCCTTCTTCACGCGCAGGCCGGTGACGATGGCAGCGGTCATGACGGGCGAGAGCTCGCCGCTCATGATCATGCGCATCAGGTGCAGCATCTCGTCGTGAAAGATCTCGCGGTGCTCGATGGTGCGCTGCAGCGCCTCTTGCGGGGTGATGGACATGGAGTCTCCAGATGTCGTTGTCAAACGGCAGGCGCGTCGGTCAGCGCCAGACGCACGCCAAAGCCTATGAACAGCAGGCCGGCAACGCGGTCGAGCCAATGCATGCCGCGCTGCACCGCGCCGACACGGCGCACCAGCCAGGCCGCCGCCAGCGCCCACAGCGCATTGACCGGAATGGCGTTGACGGTGAACAGCACCCCTAGCAGCACAAAGGCCAGCGCCTTGTTGCCGGCGCCGGGGGCAATGAACTGCGGCACGAAGGCCAGGAAGAAGATGGCCACCTTGGGATTCAGCACATTCGTCCAGAAGCCGCCCAGGAATACCTCCTTGAGCGCGACCGGCACCGCTGCGTGACCGGCTGTCTCGCGCACCACGCCGGCCAGCGCACCGTCGCCGCGCGCGCGCAGCAGGCGCAGGCCCAGCCACAGCAGATAGGCCGCGCCCAGCCACTTGAGCAGCGTGAACGCCGTGCTGGACGCCGCCAGCAGCGCGCCCACGCCCACGGCGGCGGCACCCACATGCACCAGGCAGCCGGCGGCAATGCCCAGGCCCGCCACCAGGCCGGCGCGCAGCCCGTTCTTCAGCGCACGCGTGACGATGTAGAGCACGTCGGGGCCCGGCGTCAGGTTGAGCAGCCAGCCGGCGGCGATGAACAGCAGCAGCTGCTGCGCGTCGATCAAGCGCGCTGCTCCAGGAAGTTCTTCAGCATGGCATGGCCATGCTCGGTCAGGATGCTCTCGGGGTGGAACTGCACGCCCTCTATGGGCAGCTCTTTGTGGCGCACGCCCATGATCTCGCCGTCCTCCGTCCAGGCGGTGACGGCCAGCACCTCGGGGCAGCTGGCGCGCTCTATCGCCAGCGAGTGGTAACGGTTCACGGTGAACTGCCGCGGCAGGCCGGCGAACACGCCTTGCTCGTCGGTAGTGATGACGCTGGTCTTGCCGTGCATCAGCTCCTGCGCACGAATGATCTTGCCGCCAAAGGCCGCGCCAATGCTCTGGTGGCCCAGGCACACGCCCAGGATGGGCAGCCTGCCGGCAAAGTGCTGTATCGCGGCCACCGAGATGCCGGCCTCCAGCGGCGAGCAGGGGCCGGGCGAGATCACCAGCCGATCGGGCGCGCGCGCGGCAATGCCCTCCAGGGTGATCTCGTCGTTGCGAAACACCTCCACCTCGGCGCCCAGCTCGCCAAAGTACTGGACGATGTTGTAGGTGAAGCTGTCGTAGTTATCGACCATCAAGAGCTTCATGACTCATCTCCCGGTGCGCGCATGCGCGCGAACTCACGGTGTTCGTAGGCGATGTAGGCCTCCATCATGCTGCGGTAGATAGCCTCCATCACCTCGGGCTGGCCGCCCTCGGTCGCGGCGCGTGCGCGCACGCGGGCCACGATGGCCTCGATGCGGTCCTCGTCACGCACCTGGGTGTTGCACTGTTTGATGCGTGCCGCCTGCGTCATGTAGCCGCCACGCGTGACCAGCAGGGGCACGAGCACATCATCGAGCGCATCGATGAAGCGGCGCACATCCTCCATCGTGGTGCAGTGCTGAACGTGATCTATGGCGCGCGTCATTCCAAACCTTCCTCTACCAGTTCCGCCGCACGCAGCAGGGCGCGGGCCTTGTGTTCCGTTTCTTTCCATTCCAGCTCGGGCACCGAGTCCGCCACGACGCCGGCCGCCGCCTGCACATACAGCATGCCGTCCTTGACGATGCCCGTGCGGATGGCAATGGCCACGTCCATGTCGCCGGCGTAGCTCAAATACCCGCAGGCGCCGCCGTACAGGCCGCGCTTGGTGGGCTCCAACCGGTCGATCAGCTCCATGGCGTGCACCTTGGGCGCGCCGGTGAGCGTGCCTGCCGGGAACGTGGCCCTGAGCACGTCCATGCTGGTCATGCCCTCGTTCAGGATGCCCTCCACGTTGCTGACGATATGCATCACATGGCTGTAGCGCTCTATGCAGAAGGCCTCGGTGACCTTCACCGTGCCGGTCTTGGCGATGCGGCCGATGTCGTTGCGCGCCAGGTCGATGAGCATCACATGCTCGGCGCGCTCCTTCGGGTCGCCCATCAGCTCCAGCTCGGCCGCCTTGTCCTTCTCGGGCGTGGCGCCGCGCGGCCGCGTGCCGGCCAGCGGGCGTATCGTGACCTTGGTGCCCTCCTCCACGGCCTCCTGGCGCACCAGGATCTCCGGGCTGGCCCCCACCACCTGGAAATCGCCAAAGTGGTAGTAGTACATGTAGGGGCTGGGGTTGAGCGAGCGCAGCGCGCGGTACAGCGACAGCGGGCTTTCGGTGTAGCGCTTCTGGATGCGCTGGCCCACCTGCACCTGCATGAAGTCGCCGGCGGCGATCAGCTCCTTGGCCTGCTCCACGGCCGCCAGGTAGTCCGCCTTGGCAAAGCTGCGCTCGGCCGGGTGGCTTTCGCTGGGCTTGACCTGCGGCGCGCTGACCGAGTATTTGAGCTGATCCTTCAACTCGCGCAAGCGCTTCTTGGCGCGCGCGTAGGCCTCAGGCTGGGCCGGGTCGGCGTAGACGATGAGGTAGAGCTTGCCCGAGAGGTTGTCGATGACCGCCAGCTCCTCGCACTGCAGCAGCAGGATGTCCGGGCAGCCCAGGCTGTCCGGCGGGCAGCTGCCCTCCAGCTTCTTCTCGATATAGCGCACCGCGTCGTAGCCAAAGTAGCCCGCCAGGCCACCGCAGAAACGCGGCAGGCCCGGGCGCAGCGCCACCTTGAAGCGCTTTTGGTAGGCGGCGATGAAGTCCAGCGGGTTGCCGCCGGCGCTCTCCACCACCTGTCCGTCCGTCACCACCTCGGTGCGCGCCGCGGCGCCGAAGCCGCTGGCGCGCAACAGCGTGCGCGCCGGCAGGCCGATGAAGCTATAGCGCCCGAAGCGCTCGCCACCCACCACCGATTCAAGCAAAAAGCTGTGCCGGCCATCGCCCTTGCCATGGGCGAGCTTCAGGTACAGCGACAGCGGGGTTTCCAGATCCGCAAAGGCCTCGGCCATCAGCGGGATGCGGTTGTAGCCCTCCAGGGCCAGGCTTTTGAATTCCAGTTCAGTGATCACGACAAGAGTTCCCAGCTCGTGCGGCGCGCTGCAGGGGTGCGGGCCGCGGGTTCATTCGGGAGACGATCCCCCATGCGCTGGGGATCACGGGCGCACGCGGGGCGGTGCCCAGGTGCTGTCAGGAGGCAAGCGACGCTGGCTTGCGCCAGGGCCAGGCTCCCCGGTCGCTGCGACCTGCAATAACGGTGCGGTGAATGAACATGGCGGCAAAGTGTAGCAAAGGCCCCGCCGCGGCCCGCCAAAGATCCAAAAAGGCCTGTAGCACCCGCAGCTTCTGCCGAAGTTGTCGATAGACAGCGCCAAGGCTTGTTGATACATTTACTTTCGTTTCACACTTGAATTAATAGGTATTCCATGCGACTGAACGACATCAAGGTAGGCCCGCGCCTGGCCCTGTCCTTTGGCCTGGTGCTGCTGATCACCGCAGTGATCGCCGCCGTGGGCGTGTGGCGCCTACAGGATCTGGCGGCCGCGACCCAGCGGCTGACCAGCACCGACAACGAGCGCCTGCGCGCCGCCGTGCAGTGGCGCCAGGGCATAGACCAGAACTGGATACGCACGCGCGCCGCCCTGCTCAATGCCGACAGCAGCCACCTGGCGCAATGGCAGGCGGAGATGGATGCCACCTCCAAGGGCGTGGACGTCTCGCGCAAGACGGTGGAGCGGCTGCTCGAGACCGACGAGGGCCGGCGCCAGATCGCCGACATCGACAAGGCGCGCGAGGCCTACCGCAAGCCGCGTGCCGACCTGTTCAAGCGCAAGGCCGCGGGCGAGGACGTGGGCCCGCTGGTGGACAGCCAGCTCAAGCCCCTGTCGGACGCCTACATTGCCACACTGCGCACCCTCGAAGAGCGCCAGCTGATGCTGTATGAGCGTACCCGTGACCAGGCCACGGCCGAGGCCGCCCAGGGGCGCATGATCCTCATCGCAGCCGCGGCACTGGCCCTGCTGCTGGGCGCCGGCCTGGCCTGGCTGCTCAGCCGATCCATCACCGCGCCGCTGCAGCTGGCCGCGCGCCGCGCCGGCCAGATTGCCGAGGGCGACCTGACCCAGCCCATAGCGGCCCAGGGCCGTGACGAGGCCGCGAACCTGCTGCATGCGCTGGGTGAGATGCAGGCCAGCCTGACCCGCGTGGTCGCCGGCGTGCGCGGCAATGCCGAGAGCGTGGCCACGGCCAGTGCCCAGATCGCCCAGGGCAACCATGACCTGTCGGCGCGCACCGAATCCCAGGCCAGCGCGCTGGAGCAAACGGCAGCCTCCATGGAGCAGCTGGGCGCCACCGTGCGCCAGAACGCCGACAACGCCGCCCAGGCCAACCAGCTGGCCATGAACGCCAGCACCGTCGCCGTACAGGGCGGCGCGGTGGTGGCCGAGGTGGTGGACACCATGCGCGGCATCAACGATGCCAGCCGCAAGATCGCCGACATCATCGGCGTCATCGACGGCATTGCCTTCCAGACCAACATCCTGGCACTGAACGCCGCGGTCGAGGCCGCGCGCGCGGGCGAGCAGGGCCGCGGCTTTGCCGTGGTGGCCGGCGAGGTGCGCTCGCTGGCGCAGCGCAGCGCAGAGGCTGCCAAGGAGATCAAACAACTGATCACCGACAGCGTGGGGCGGGTGGAACAGGGCACGCAGCTGGTGGACAAGGCCGGCAACACCATGACCGAGGTGGTGAACGCTATTCGCCGCGTCACCGACATCATGGGCGAGATCAGCGCCGCCAGCCGCGAGCAAAGCTCGGGCGTGGCCCAGGTCGGCGAGGCCATCACGCAGATGGACCAGGCCACGCAGCAAAACGCCGCGCTGGTGGAGGAAAGCTCGGCCGCCGCCAGCAGCCTGAACCAGCAGGCCGGCGACCTGGTGCAGGCCGTGGCCGTGTTCAAGCTGGCGGGCCATGCCGGCATCACCACGGGCAAAGCATCCGCTGCCAGCCAGGCCAGGCCGGCGCCGGCGCCACGCGTGGCGCCGCGCCCGGCTACCGCCCCCAAGCCCGTGGCACGCGCCGCCAGCAAGCCCGCCGCCGTTCTGAGCGCACCCAGCAAGGCCAGCCCCGCGGCCGTGGCGGCGGGGGGCGATGATGACTGGGATAGTTTTTAAGCCCAAGCCGGCAGCGCGCTGACAAGCCGCATGCACCGGGGCCCTGCACGCTCGTGCCGGGCCCTTTTGGTCTTCATGGCCTCAGCTCCCCGCACAGCGGGCGCAACCCGGTTCACCTGAGCCCGCACACCCACTTGGGCATAAGTTCGTGCAGCGCGTCCACGTAACAGTCGGCATCCACCGCGCGCACCGGCTGGCCGTGGTTGTAGCCGTAGGTGACCAGGGCCACCGGGCAGCCGGCGGCACGCGCGGCAGCCGCGTCGTTGCTGGAGTCGCCGACCATCAGCGTGCGCGCCGGCAGCGTGCCCAGGGCCGCGCAGGTCTTGAGGACGGGCAGCGGGTCGGGCTTCTTGCGCTCGAAGGCGTCGCCGCCGAACACATGCTCGAAGAAACCGTCCAGGCCCTTGGCGCGCAAGAGCGGCAGGGCAAAGCTGGTGGGCTTGTTGGTCAGGCAGGCCAGGCGCAGCCCGGCGCCGCGCAGCGCCATCAGGCCCTGGCGCACGCCGGGGTAGACGCTGGAATGACGCCCGTTGATGGCCAGGTAATGCTGCTGGTAGCGCTCCCAGGCGTTGGGATAGAGCGCTTCTATTTTGGAAGCATCTGGCGCTTTCCCTGCTTGCGTCAGCGCATGATTGAGCACAGAACGCAGCAAATGCTCGCTGCCCTTGCCCACCATCTGCGCGATGAACGCCGGCTCTATGGCGGGCAGCCCCAGGTCGTCCAGCATGGCGCCCAGCGCCTGGGCGAAGTCGCCCAGGGTGTCCACCATGGTGCCGTCCAGGTCGATGATGGCCGCGTCCAGGCCCTGCAGGACCGGCGCCGTCATGCCAGGGCCCGGCGCATGGCGTCTATGACGGCCTTGTAATCGGGCTTGCCGAAGATGGCGCTGCCGGCGACGAAGGTGTCGGCGCCGGCGTCGGCCACGCGGCGGATGTTGTCTGCCTTGATGCCGCCGTCCACCTCCAGGCGAATGTCCTTGCCAGAGGCTTCAATACGCCTGCGGGCCGCTTCCACCTTGCGCAACGTGCTATCAATAAATGACTGCCCGCCAAAACCGGGGTTGACGCTCATGAGCAGGATCAGGTCGATGTCCTCGATCACCCAGTCCAGCACATCCAGCGGCATGGCCGGGTTGAAGGTCAGGCCGGCCTGGCAGCCCTGGGCCTTGATGGCC
Organism: Alicycliphilus sp.; assembly: GCA_018054745.1. GTDB lineage: Bacteria > Pseudomonadota > Gammaproteobacteria > Burkholderiales > Burkholderiaceae_C > Alicycliphilus > Alicycliphilus limosus. The sequence continues at coordinate 26,085 of JAGPIX010000013.1, read as the reverse complement.
TGGATGCTGCGGTGCACATGCGCCGATGCGTCGGGGTGGAAGCTGATCAGGTCGGCGCCGGCCTGGGCAAAGGCCTCGGCCAGCGCGTCCACGGGCTGCACCATCAGGTGCACGTCGATCGGCACGGGCCGGCCGTCGGGCGTGACAGCATGGGGCTTGAGCGCCTGGCAGACCATGGGGCCAAAGGTCAGGTTGGGCACATAGTGGTTGTCCATCACGTCGAAGTGGATCCAGTCGGCGCCGGCGGCGACGACATTGCGCACTTCCTCACCCAGACGGGCAAAGTCGGCGGACAGGATGGAGGGGGCGATGCGGTAGGTGCGGCTCATGGCGCGCATTGTCGCAGCTGGCAAAGCTACCATTGCGCCATGCCCAAGTACCAATTCACCGTAGAGGTGCAACCCCAGTACCTGCCCGAGCAGTCCAGCCCCGACGAGGACGCGTACGGCTTTGCCTACACCATCACCATCAGCAACACCGGCGACACCGCCGCGCAGCTGATCGCGCGCCACTGGATCATCTGCGACGCCAACGGCCACCGGCAGGAGGTCAAGGGCCTGGGCGTGGTCGGCCAGCAGCCGCTGCTCAAGCCCGGCGAGGCCTTTGAATACACCAGCGGCTGCCGCCTGCGCACGGCCAGCGGCAGCATGCATGGCAGCTACCTGTGCGTGGCCGAGGACGGCGAGCAGTTCGACTGCCCCATCGCCCTGTTCCTGCTCGAGGCCGACTCCGGCGGCGACCCGGGCCGGCCGGCCACGCCACGGGTGCTGCATTGAGCCGCAAGCGCGCCGATCTGGCGCAACTGCTGGCCGCCCTGGACCCCGAGGCGGCCGCCGCACAGCGCCATCTGCAGCTCATCGCCCTGCTGGACTGGGTGCGCGGCGACAGCCAGGTGGTGCAGGCGGCCACCGACCGCGTGGCCCAGCTGGTGCAGGCCGCCGAGCAGTCGGCCGACACCCGCACGCGCCTGCAGGCCTGGTGGGCGGCGCTGACCGGGCAGCTGGACATCACCACGCTGCTGGCCGACTTCGGCTTTGCGCAGCGCAGCTCCATGGCCAGCGAGCTGGCCGAGCGCCTGCGCCACAAGCTGCTGCCCACCAGCCCCGACACGCTGGACGCGTCCGAGCTGTTCATGCTGGCCCTGCCGCATGAATTCGACGCGCGCTGGCTGGCGGCGCTGGACGCGGCGCTGCTCGAGCGCCTGCTGGCCGTGCTGATCCCCGCGCAGGAGGACAGCAGCGCCGGCGCCAGCGCCTGGCAGCGCGACCTGCTGGACGCCATCAGCTACTGCGCCGGGCAGATCCTGGCCACCGGCTTTGCGCCCGAGCTGCGCCTGCGCATGAGCGAGGCCACGCGCCAGGCCCAGCCCTTCCATGTGCTGCTGCGCGACACCGAGAGCCTGCGCGTGGAGGTGTTGCACCCGCTGCGCACCGACGACCGGCTGCAGGAAGCGGTGCAGCGCCTGCGCGAGCACCTGGACGCCTGCCGCGCCGCTGCCGGCAGCGTGTATGCGCATTTCGAGGACGAGGGCATCTCGGTGGGCCTGGTGTTTCGCCTGCGCCAGCTGCGCGAGCGCATCCTGCGGGTGCGCGAGCTGCTGGAATGCCTGCTCGCGCCGCGCCCGGTGGTGGCCGCCACCAGGTTCATGGCGCGGCTGGTGAACGTGGGGCGCGAGCGGCGCAGCCTGCGCGCGCTGATCGCCGTCAACTCCTCGCTGCTGGCGGCCAAGGTGGCCGAGCGCAGCGCCGAGACGGGCGAACACTACATCACGCGCACCGGCGGCGAATACCTGGCCATGGTGCGCCAGGCCGCGGGCGGCGGCCTGGTGATGGCCGCCACCACGCTGGTCAAGTTCGGCCTGTACGCGCTGGCGCTGTCGGCCTTCTGGGGCGGCTTCATGGCCGGGGTCAACTACGCGATCAGCTTCGTGCTGATACAGCTGCTGCATTTCACCGTGGCCACCAAGCAGCCGGCGATGACGGCGCCGGCCATGGCCGCCAAGCTCAAGGAGCTGGACGACGACGCGGACGTGCAGGCCTTCGTGGACAAGGTCACGCAACTGGTGCGCTCGCAGGTGGCGGCGGTGCTGGGCAACGTGCTGCTGGTGTTTCCGGCGGCGCTGGCGCTGGCCTGGCTCATCGCCCAGGCGCTGGGCCGGCCCGCCATCGATGCCGGGCACGCCATGCAAACGCTGGATACGCTGCACCTGCTCGGGCCATCGCTGCTGTTTGCCGCCTTTACCGGCGTGCTGCTGTTTGCCTCCAGCATCTTTGCCGGCTGGGTGGAAAACTGGTTCGTGCTGCACCGCCTGGATTCGGCCATCCAGTACAACCCGCGCATCACCGGCGTGCTGGGCCGGCGCCGCGCCGCGCGCTGGGCGCATTTCCTGCGCGGCAACATCTCGGGCCTGGCGGCGAATGTCTCGCTGGGCTTCATGCTCGGGCTGACGCCGGCGTTTGCCGCCTTCTTCGGCCTGGGGCTGGAGGTGCGCCACGTCACGCTGACCACGGGCCAGATCGGCGTGGCCGCCGCCACGCTGGGCATGGACGCGGTGCACAGCCAGGCCTTCTGGTGGGCCGTGGCGCTGATACCGTTCAACGGCGCGCTCAACGTCATCGTGAGCTTTTACCTGGCGTTCCATCTGGCGCTGCGCGCGCACAACGTGGCGCGCGTGGACCGCAGGCGCATCTACCGCGCGCTGCGCGCACGCTGGCGCCATGCACCGCTGAGCTTCTTTGCCCCTACGCGCGGCAGCGTCTGATAAGGTGGAACCAGGCGCGCCGCATGGCGCGCAGCATGCAGACCGCCGAGCGGCTGCATCCGTTCCGGGCACACAAGGCGCTGGGAGTGCAGCCGACTCCCCCCTGCTCCGGCATCAGGCGGGCCACGCCCGCGCGAGACGGAAGGACAAGCATGAATGAACTGACAGACTTTTGGGCACAGTGGCTGCGCCCATCGGCCGGGCTGCCCACCGTGCAGTGGGCGCTCTTGCTGGCCGTGGCCACGGTGGCCGGCTATCTGGTGCAGCGCCACAGCGGCCTGCCCAAGGTGGTGGGCTACACGCTGGTGGGCACGATTGCCGGCCTGGCCGGCTTTGGCGGCGCGGTCTGGCCGCTGCAGGGCATAGGCCTGTTCCTGGTGGAGCTGGCCGTGGCCGTGGTGCTGTTCGAGGCCGGCGGGCGCATCCCGCTGCGCTGGTTCCGCCACAACCCCATGGTGCTGGTGCAAAGCGTGGCCGAGTCGGCCCTGACCTATGCCGCGGTGTATTGGGTCATGCTGTGGCTGGGCGTGCCCGCGCCTGCCGCCGCTCCGCTGGCCATGGTGGCGCTGGCGGCGTCGCCGGCGGTGCTCACGCGCGTGGTCAACGACACGCGCGCCGCCGGCCCGGTGACGGACCGCGCCGTGGTGCTGGCCACGCTGTCCTCGCTGTACGCGCTGGCCCTGGGCAGCGCCCAGGCCGGCCTGCTGCAGCGGCCGGCCAGCAGCCTGCTGGGCCAGATCTACCCGGTGCTGGTGGTGCTGGGCGTGTCGGTGGCGGTGGGTGCGCTGCTGTCGCTGGTGATGCGCCTGGCGCTGCGCGTGATGAGCCCGACGAGCGAAAACACCACTATCTTGCTGCTGGCGCTGATAGCCGCCAGCACCGCCGTCACCGCGCACATGGGCGGCTCGGCGCCGCTGGCGGCGCTGCTGGGCGGCATGCTGCTCAAGCAGCTGCACCCGCGCCCCTGGGCCTGGCCAAGGCAGATGGGCACGGCCACGTCGCTGCTGACCATGCTGATGTTCGTGCTCGTCTCCACCGTGGCCGCGCAGGGGCAGTGGAGCGCGCCGGTGGCCGGCAGCGTGCTGGCGCTGATCGTGGTGCGCCTGGCAGCCAAGGCGGTGGGCGTGGGCCTGGGCAATGTGGGCAGCGGCGCCAGCTGGCGCCAGGCACTGTGGGTGGGCTGCGCCATGACGCCGATGTCGGCCATCGCGCTGCTCGTGGCCTCGCAGTTTGTGCAGGCCAGCGCCGACACCGGCGAGCTGATCGCGCGCATCGCCCTGCCGGCCATCCTGGTCATGGAGCTGCTGGGCGCGGTGATCGCCGCGTTCGCCATCTACCGCGCGGGCGAAAGCTCCAAGCCCTGGCTGACGCCCGGCGGCCGCAACCAACGTGGAGGATCCGGCCGTGAGTCTTGAAGCCTTTTCCCACTCCGAACCGCTGACCCTGGGCGTGGAGCTGGAGCTGCAACTCGTCAGCACCCACGACTACGACCTGGCGCCCTATGCCGAGGACATGCTGCGCCTGATGCACAAGACGCCGCTGCCCGGCAGCGTGGTGCCGGAGATGACCAACAGCATGATCGAGATCTCCACCGGCGTGTGCCACAGCAGCTCCGAGGTGCTGGGCCAGCTGACGCAGATCCGCGACGCGCTGGTGAAGAGCGCCGACAAGCTGAACATCGCCGTGGTCGGCGGCGGCACCCACCCCTTCCAGCAGTGGCACGAGCGGCGCATCTACGACAAGCCGCGTTTTCAGGAGCTCTCAACGCTGTACGGCTACCTGTCCAAGCAGTTCACCATCTTTGGCCAGCATGTGCACATAGGCTGCCCGGACGCGGACGCGGCCCTCTTGATGCTGCACCGCATGAGCCGCTACATCCCGCACTGCATCGCGCTGTCGGCCTCCAGTCCCTATGTGCAGGGGCAGGACACGGCGTTTGACTCGGCGCGCCTGAACTCGGTGTTTGCCTTTCCGCTGTCGGGGCGCGCGCCCTTTGTGCTGACCTGGGACGAGTTCGGCCAGTACTTCGAGAAGATGACGCACACCGGCGTGGTCAAGAGCATGAAGGACTTCTACTGGGACATCCGCCCCAAGCCCGAGTACGGCACGATTGAGATCCGCGTCTTCGACACCCCGCTGACGATCGAGCGCGCCGCCGCCCTGGCCGGTTTCGTACAGTCGCTGGCCGCCTGGTTCCTGGCCGAGCAGCCCTTCATGCCGACCGAGGACGATTACCTGGTCTACACCTACAACCGCTTCCAGGCCTGCCGCTTCGGGCTGGACGCGGTCTATGTCGATCCGGCCACCGGCAAGCATATGCCGCTGCGCGAGCACATTCTGCAGACCCTGGACCATATCGCGCGCCACGCCGGCGCCCATGGCGCATCGGGCGCGCTGCATGTGCTGCGCGGCGAAACGGCGGCCGGCCAGAACGACGCGCGTTGGCTGCGCGAACGCATGCGCGAGGAGCAGCTGCTGGCCGAGGTCTCGCGCCAGGCGGCGCTGCGTTTTCGGGGCCAGCATGGGTGAATTCGACCTGATCGCACGCTTTTTCACGCGCCCCGTGCGCCACGCCGCACTCGGCGTGGGCGACGACTGCGCGCTGCTCGCGCCCGCGCCCGGCATGCAGCTGGCGGTGTCCAGCGACATGCTGGTCGAGGGCCGGCATTTCTTTGCCGACGTCGATCCCGAGACCCTGGGCCACAAGGCCCTGGCGGTGAACCTGTCAGATCTGGCGGCCTGCGGCGCGCGGCCGCTGGCCTTCACGCTGGCCCTGGCGCTGCCGTGCGTCGATGAAGCCTGGCTGCAGGGTTTTGCCAACGGCCTGTTCGCCCTGGCCGACCAGCATGGCTGCGAGCTGGTCGGCGGCGACACCACGGCCGGGCCGCTCAACATCTGCGTCACCATCTTTGGCGAGGTGCCCGCGGGCCAGGCGCTGCTGCGCGGCGGCGCACGCGCGGGCGACGACATCTGGGTCAGCGGCCGCCCGGGCGAGGCGCGCCTGGCGCTGGATGCGCTGCGCGGCCAGATGGATCTGCCCGCCGCCACGCTGGCGCGCCTGCGCGCCAGGCTGGAGCGCCCCACGCCGCGCGTGGCGCTGGGGCTGGCGCTGCGCGGCCTGGCGAGCAGCGCCATCGATGTCAGCGACGGCCTGCTGGGCGACCTGGGCCATGTCCTCAAGTCCTCCCGCGTCGGGGCCGAGATCGACGTCCACATCACTACTGATTTGCTAGCTTCTGGCGCGCTACAGGAAAATGCTAAAGGCATTTTTGATGCAGAAACCATGATGCCATGTGCACTCGCCGGTGGCGACGACTACGAGCTGGTCTTCACCGCCCCTGCCGCACGGCGCGCCGCCGTGCAGGCCGCATCCAGTGCCAGCGGTACGCAGGTCACACGCATAGGCCGCATCACGCCCGCGCCCGGCCTGCGCCTGCTCGATCGCACGGGCCAGCCATTGCCGGGGCGCTTCGCCTCGTTCGACCACTTTGCCTGAATGACCCACCCTCACCCCCCATTGCCCCCAACCCTGCTGGAGCGCGCACGCACGCCGGGCAGCCCGTCCGTGGATCTGCTCATGGTGTGCATGGGCAACATCTGCCGCAGCCCCACGGCCGAGGGCGTGCTGCGCGCCCTGGTGCAGCGCGCCGGCCTGCAAAGGCGCATCACGGTGGATTCGGCCGGCACCCATGGCTTTCATGTCGGCGTGGCGCCCGACAAGCGCTCCCAGCAGCATGCGGCGCGGCGCGGCTACGACCTCTCGCGCCTGCGCGCGCGCCAGCTCACGGCGCGCGACTTCGAGCGCTTCGACCTGGTGCTGGTCATGGACGAGGCCAATGAGCAGGCCGCCCTGGCGCTGTGCCCGCCCGCCCATGCCGGGCGCGTGCACCGCCTCACGCAGTTCTGCCTGCGCCACCAAGCCAACGCCGTGCCCGATCCCTACTATGGCGGCGCCCAGGGCTTTGAGCAGGTGCTGGATCTGGTGGAGGACGCCTGCGCCGGCCTGCTCGCCGCGCTGCAGGCGCGTCAGCCCTGATGGCATGATGCGCCCCTCATGAATCCTGCCGCCGCCCCACGCCGCCCCACGCCGGCCTTTCTGCTCGCCCACCCGGCCCACTGCATCGCGCTGGGCTTTGGCAGCGGCCTGTCGCCCATGGCGCCGGGCACGGTGGGCACAGCCTGGGGCTGGCTGGCGTTTCTGGTGCTGGAGCTGTGGCTCACGCCCCTCGGCATGGGCCTGGTGATCGGCTTCTCGCTGTTGCTCGGCTGGTGGGCCTGCACCGTCACCGCGCGCCACATGGGCGTGGCCGATCCGGGCAGCATCGTCTGGGACGAGATCGTCGCCATCTGGATCGTGCTCTGGCTGGCCATGCCCATGGGCTTCTGGGGCCAGCTCGCGGCATTCGCGCTGTTTCGCTACTTCGACGCCGCCAAGCCCGGCCCCGTGGCCTGGGCGGATCGGCTGTTCAAGGGTTTTGGCTGGCGCGGCGGCTGGGGCATTCTGTTTGACGACCTGGTGGCCGCGGGCTGCACGCTGCTGGTGCTGGCGCTGTGGCGCCACCTTTTCGGGTGAGCCCCATGACACTATCAAAACATGAGCTGTCAGCACTTGATGACAAAGCGCTACAGGCCGATTTGACTCATATTTCCAGCAGCCTGCTGGCGCATGGCTGGATGCTGGCCACGGCCGAGAGCTGCACCGGCGGCCTGATCGCCGCCGCCTGCACCGACCTGGCGGGCTCCAGCCAATGGTTCGAGCGCGGCTTTGTGACCTACTCCAACGCCGCCAAGGTGCAATGCCTGGGCGTGCCCGCCGACCTCATCGAGCGCCATGGCGCGGTCAGCGAGGCCGTGGCCCGCGCCATGGCCCAGGGCGCCGTGGCGCACAGCGCGGCCCAGGTGGCCCTGGCCGTGACCGGCGTGGCCGGCCCTACGGGCGGCTCGGCCGACAAACCCGTGGGCACGGTGTGGTTTGGCTGGCAGGTACAGGGCGCCACGCACAGCGAGCTGCGCCGCTTTGCCGGTGACCGCGCCGCCGTGCGCGCGCAGACGGTGCGCCATGCGCTGGCGCGGCTGGCGCGGCTGCTGGGCTGAGAGCCTGAGCCAGGCTCACGCCCCGCAGCACTTCTTGTACTTCTTGCCGCTGCCGCAGGGGCAGGGGTCGTTGCGACCGGGTTGGGGGCCGTGGACTATGGCCTGCACACGCGGGCCCAGGCTGCGCCAGAGCTGGCGCAGGTCGTACACCGCCCAGATGGCCTCGCCGAAATCCTCCAGGCGCTGCTGGCTGGTGCTGGGCGGGCCGTCCTCGTCATACATGCAGATCGTCGGCTTGCCGGTGTCGTCCTCGGCCAGGGCGACGATGGCCTGCAGCGCATCGTCCAGCCACTGGGCAGCCTCCTTGTCGCGCGGCGCCTGCCATTCGTCGTCCCAGTTCTCCACGGCGAACATGAAGCCCAGGGCCCAGATCTGGCCGAAGGACGGTATCGGCTGACCCTCCATCTCGGCGCGCTCGTCCTCGGGCAGGCTGGCGATGGCGCCACGCATGTCCAGCACCTCGGGCTGGAAGGCGTCATCGGCATCCAGCGACTCGGCCTGGGCGTCCAGCTGGGCCGCCACTTCGGCGCTGCGCAACTGGCACCAATGCACAAAGCGCTGCTGCTGCGCCAGATCCTTGAACGGAGGCATGAGCGGCAGTGCACCCGCCGCATCCAGCCCCAGCTCCAGGCCATCGCCCAGCAGCATGGGCAGCCATTCGGCGACCGAAATCGCACGGCGCGTGCAGACCAGCGCAGTCAGGAAGCCGTCGCAGAACTCCCACTGCGGCACCTCGTCCTCGCGCGTGCGCAGGTCTTCGAGGATCAGGTCGAGTTCGTCGAGCGCGTCGGGCCCGAGGGCCGGATCGGGGGCGGCCCGGTTGTTGTCGATGGTGGTCATGGCGGTATTCCGGTGCAAGGCAGCGAGGGGAATAGGATGCGCCAGTGTAGCGCCTCGCCTGCCGTGGAACTATTGTTTTCATAGCTTGTTCGCATTGCAATGCGCGGCCTACGGGTCATAAAGCAGCACAAAACAAAACGCCCCATGCCGGTCAGGCAGTGGGGCGTGAACATGGTGATGCGGGCCCGCAGGCCGCGCGCATCACTGATAGGCGACGGGCAGGCGTGCCTGGCGGGCTTCTTGGATGAACTCGATGATCGAGAGGATGGTTGCGCGCATGATGATTCCTGTTTGAGATGCCCATCCAGTGCATGGCGGCACGCATCTCAAGCGCCTCCCAACACCGGGTTAACCCCTAAGTGTTAACCCTATGGCATTAGTATAAACCACATCCCTTGTTTTATGGATGGCGCGGCATACCCACCTGCTTGTGCAGGCGTTCACAGATCAGCCGATACAGGACGATGCGCCCTCAAAAACAATAGCTTTCGTCACCTGCACATCCAGGGTCAGCAGCCGTTTTCGCATACAGAGAACGGCCTTGTCCTTGGACACCAGAATCGCGCCATGTCCGACCGCCAGGTCGATGAACTTCTGGTCATCCAAGTCCTTGCATGTGTAAGGGGCATGAACCGGCGCCGGCACCAGCGTGCTGCCGGCGTCGAAGGCCGCCAGCAGATCCGGTGCAGACACGGCGTAGTACTGCATGCGTGCTTGCAGGTGTGCGTATTGCAGCACGCGCTCCAGCTCATCGCGCATGGACTGGGTGGCCAGCCAGTGCAGGCGCCGCGCCTGCAGCAGGCCGCGCAGCGGGGCCACGGCCGGGTCGGCAAAGATGAACAGATCCAGCACGATGTTGGTGTCCAGCACCACGGCTCGCGCGCCCTCGCCGGCCTGGGCCCGTGCCGGCAGGCGCAGCTCAGGATGCATCGGGCGCCCCCGCATCGGCCGGCGGCTGGGCACGCGCGCGCGCCGATCCAGCCACCAGGTCAAAGCGCAGCAACCGGCATTCGATGGGGCCGTTCCACATGGGCACGCGGCGCGATTCCTTCAGGCGCATCTTGCCCGGCAGCTTGAGGTCGGGCGTGAGCATCCAGGCCTGCCAGCCGGCGTAGTGGCGCTTCCAGTGCGCAGCCAGCTGGGCGAAGAAGTCCACACCGTCGTCTGTCTGCGCCGTCTCGCGCCCGGCGCGCTGCACCTGGCCCATGCGCTCGCGTGCGTTGCGGCCCGCGCTGCCGGCGGCGGCGATGCGCTCGCCATAGGGCGGATTCAGCAGCATCACACCCGGCTGCTCACAGGGCGGCAGGCGCTGCAGCGCGTCGCCACCGCGCAACTGCACGCTTGCTGCCACGCCGGCACGCTCGGCATTGCGTTGGGCAAAATCCACCATGCGGTGCGACACATCACTGCCAAAAATGGGCGTAACGCTCTTAGTTACTACGCTAACAGCTTCATTTTTTATAGCGATCCAGACATGTTGCTGGTAGGGCAGCAGCTTCTCGAAGGCAAAGCGGCGCTGGCTGCCGGGTGCGATGCGGCAGGCCATCTGCGCTGCCTCTATCAGCACCGTGCCGCTGCCGCAGCAGGGGTCATACAGCGGCAGGGGCTGCTCGCCCAGCGGATCCCAGCCGGTGGCGGCGATCATGGCGGCGGCCAGGGTTTCCTTCAACGGCGCGTCACCCTTGTCCACGCGCCAGCCGCGCTTGAAGAGTGGCTCGCCCGAGGTGTCGATATACACCGTGGCCAGCTCGCGCGTCAGGTGCAGGTGGATGCGCACGTCGGGCCACTGCGTCTCGACATTCGGGCGGCTGCCGGCCTTGGCGCGAAAGCGGTCGGCGACGGCGTCCTTCACGCGCAGCGCGGCAAAGTTCAGGCTCTTGAGCGGGCTGTGCTGGGCCGTGACCTCGACCTTGAAGCTCTGGCGCGGGGTGAACCAGATCTCCCAGGCCACATCCGCTGCCAGGGCGTAGATGTCGTCCTCGCCGCGGTAGGGCCGCTCGCCCAGTTGCACCAGTACGCGTTGGGCCAGGCGGCTGTGCAGGTTGAGAAGCAGCGCATCGCGCCAGCTGGAGCGCACCAGCACGCCGCCACGGCCGACGAGCAGATCCTGGCCCGTCAGCCCGGTGAGCGCGTGCACCTCATCGGCCAGAAAGCCCTCGACGCCGGCGGCGCAGGGCAGGAATAGTTGCAGGGTGTTCATAAAGCCCGCCAAGCATACGCGCTGCGCGGTAGTGGTTTACCCGAGGCTACTGAAATCACAAAATACAACCGTTAACATTTAAAACGAATTCAACACATACGCTGGAGACCCCATGTTTCAGACCCTGCGCGCTCGCCTGATCGGCATGAGCATTGCCGTCGCCACCCTGTCCCTGCTGGGGCTGTCGCTGGTGGTGTACGTGGTGGTACGCGCCAACATGCTGCAGGCGCTGGACGAGCGCGTGGGCGGCCTGACGCGGCAGTACGCCGCCGAGCTGACGCAGTGGATTGGCGACAAGCAACAGCTCACCAGCTCCATCGAGGTGGCAGTGCGCGAGGACAACCCCCTGCCCTTTTTGCAGGCCGCCGAAAAGGCCGGGCTGGATCTGGCCTACTTCGTGATGGCCGACAAGCGCCATGCCTTCACCAAGCCGCGCCCCGCTGGCTATGACGGCACGGCACGCGGCTGGTACAAGCAGGCCGTGGCCGCCGGCGGCCCCGCCATCACACCCGTATACCCCGATTCGGCGACCGGCAACCTCACGGTCAGCCTGGTGCGGCCGGTACTCGAAGGCGGCCGGGCGGTCGCCGTGGTGGGCTCGGACATCGAGCTGTCCACGGTGGTGAAAAAGGTCACCGGCATACGCGCCACGGAGAAGAGCTTTGCCTTCCTGCTCGACAGTGCCACGGGCAACATCCTGGCGCACGCCAACAGCGCACTGACGCTCAAGCCGGTGGCCGACCTGGCGGCGGGGCTGGACAACGCCTTGTTCACGCGCCTGGCCGGCCAGCGCGGGCATGAGGTGGTGAACATCGATGGCCGGCCGCAACTGGTCTACGCCGCCAGGGTCGATGGCACGCCCTGGATGCTGGCCGTGGTGGCCGACGAGGCCGACGCCCTGTCCGCCCTGACCCGGCTGGGCCAGACCGCCATGCTCAGCACCATCGTCTTTGTGCTGCTGGCCAGCGTGGTGATGGCGGCCGTGGTGGGGCGCATGCTGCGCCGCCTGACACTGGTGCGCGACGCGCTGCAGGGCATTGCCTCGGGCGAGGGCGACCTGACAAGACGCCTGGATGCGCAGGGCCGCGATGAGCTGGCGCAGATCGCCCAGGGCTTCAACCAGTTTGCCGACAAGATCGCCGCCGTGCTGCTGCGCATCCGCCAATCCGCCGAATCGGTGCGCCTAGCCACCAGCGAGATCGCCAGCGGCAACCAGGATCTGTCCTCGCGCACCGAGGGCCAGGCCAGTTCGCTGGAGGAAACCGCCGCCGCCATGGAAGAGCTCACGGCCACGGTGCAGCAGAATGCCGCCAACGCCAGGCAGGCCAATCAGCTGGCGCAGGAGGCCTCGCAGGTCACGGCGCAGGGCGGCGCTGCCGTGCAGCAGGTGGTGCAGACCATGGACGGCATACACCACGCCTCGCGCAAGATCGAGGACATCATCAGTGTCATCGACGGCATTGCCTTCCAGACCAACATCCTGGCACTGAACGCAGCGGTCGAGGCCGCCCGCGCCGGCGAACAGGGCCGCGGCTTTGCCGTGGTGGCCACCGAGGTGCGCCAGCTGGCGCAACGCAGCGCCACGGCGGCCAAGGAGATCAAGGCCCTGATCGACGACTCGGTGAGCCAGGTGAACGCCGGCAGTCGCCTGGTGCAGGACGCGGGCCAGACCATGGAAAAGGTGGAGCACAGCATTCGCCGCGTCAGCGCCATCGTGGCCGAGATCAGCAACGCCAGCCAGGAACAAAGCACGGGCATTGCCGAGATCGGCGACGCCGTCTCACAAATGGATCAGGCCACGCAGCAGAACGCCGCCCTGGTGGAGCAGGCCAGCGCCGCCGCCCAGTCGCTGCAGCAGCAGGCCCATGAACTGGCCGAAGTGGTGGCGGCCTTCAGGCTCCCGCAGGGGACGGCCGCGCAAAAGTTGCTGGCCTGACGCTGAAATTTGTCAGATTTCTTTACATCACTCGCGGGGCAATCGAGACCAAGTCATAAAAATCAACAGCTTGGGGTGCTGGCACATGATATGCATGGGTGTTTCACGTCTTACAACTGACGGGAGATGCCACCATGCAAATGACCACTGTTGTGACCGCCCTTGCGGGGGCATTGTTGGCGGGTGCCGTTGGCAACGCCCAGGCGGATGTGGTTGATTTTCAGGACGTGCCTTCGGGCAGCTCCCCCTGTTATGTCGATTTCACCGCCACCTCACTGCAAAGCCGGGGCTATACCTTCACCGGCAACCCCGCAGAACCCTATTTGTATGTCTGCGAATCAGGGGTTGTGCAAAACAATCCATCGGCAGCCCTGGTCAACGCGAATCTCCGATCCGTCGTGACCATGACCAATAGCAGCGGGGCTGCGTTTTCCCTGGAGTCATTTTTTGCGGGTGGCAGAACGGAAGATTTTGACCCGTCGCTGCCCGTGAGCTTGTACAGCGTCGCCACCAGCATCGACATCCTTGGGCACCTCATGGGCGGCGGCACGGTGTTTACCAGTATCACGTTGGACAGCCAGGCCCCCTATGACTGGACGCAGTTCTTCCTGCCGTCATCGTTCACCAACCTGAGTTCGGTGGTGTTCACTGCACAAGGCAACGGTGAGACGCCGGAATTCGTGATCGACGATATCGTGGTCACGTTGCCCCACCAGTCCATTCCCGAGCCGGCATCCCTCGCCTTGCTCGGCGCCGCGCTGGCTGGTATTGGCCTGTTGGGGCGAAAGAAAACCTGACGCGCGTCAGCGTGTCGCCACGGCCTCCAGGGCCTTGCGCACGGCATCCGGAATGGGCGCCGGCTTGCGTGCCACGCGGTCGATGAGGACCACGCCGGTCTTGCCGCGAGCCACCTCTCGGCCCGAGGAGACCTCTGTCATGCAGAACACCAGGTCACAGCCGTAGCGGTTGAAGTCCCTCGGCGTCATCTGCACGCGCAGCGTCTCGCCGTGAAAGGCCTCGGACTTGTATTGCGCCAGCATGTCGCCGACCACGATGGCCAGGCCCGCCACATCACCCTCGGTGTAGCCGAGCGACTGGAAGAAGCGCATGCGCGCCTCGGACACCAGGCTCAGCAGCTGGGCGTTGTCCAGATGGCCGCCGTAGTTGACGTGGCTGATATAGACCTGCAACTCGGTGGTGAAGCCGAAGCGTTCGGGCAGGTCGAAGAGGATGCGGGCCATGGGAATCTATGCCTTGTGTCTATAGCGCCTTGCGCAGATTGGCCGGCGCGATCTTCAGCGCCTCGCGGTACTTGGCCACGGTGCGACGCGCGCACTCTATGCCCTGCTCCTTGAGCATCTCCGCGATCTGGTTGTCCGACAACGGTTTCTTCACATCCTCGGCGGCGACGAACTGCTTGATCAGCGCGCGCACCGCGGTGCTCGACGCGTTGCCGCCGGTCTCGGTGCCCAGGCCGGAGCCAAAGAAGTACTTCAACTCGAACGTACCCTGCGGCGTGGCCATGTACTTGGCACTGGTCACGCGGCTGATGGTGGACTCGTGCAGACCCAGCTCGTCGGCGATCTCGCGCAGCACCAGCGGCCGCATGGCCAGCTCGCCATGCACGAAGAAGCTCTTTTGCCGCTCGACGATGGCGCGCGATACACGCAAGATAGTGTCAAATCGCTGCTGTATGTTCTTGATGAACCAGCGTGCCTCCTGCAGCCGGGACTGCAGCGCCTGGTGCCCGTCGCCGCCGCGCGCACCACGCAGGGCGCTGGCATAGATCTCGTGCACGCGCAGGCGCGGCATGACGTCGGGGTTGAGCTGCACGCTGAAGTCCTGCTGCGCGCCGCGTCCGGTTTTTTTCACGATGACATCGGGCGCGATGACGTTGCGCTCCACGTCGGCAAAGCGCCGGCCCGGGCGCGGCTCCAGGCGCGCGATCAGCGCCATGGCGGCACGCGTGTCGTCGTCGCTGCTGCCTGTGGCCTGGGCCAGGCGGCGCAGGTCGCGCCGCGCCAGCAGATCCAGCGGCTGGCTGCAGATGGCGAGCGCGGTCTGAATCACCGCCGGGTCGCCCTCTTCGTCGCGGTTCATGGCGTGCAGCTGTAGCGTCAGGCATTCGGCCAGGTCGCGCGCGCCCACGCCGGTCGGCTCCAGGTTTTGCAGCAGGCGCAGGGCCACAGTGAAGCGGTGCACCAGCTCTTCGAGCTGCTCGGGGTCGTCGGCCCCCGCCAGGCTGGCCGCCAGGGATTCCAGCGGCTCGTCCAGGTAGCCATCGTCGTTCAGCGACTCGATGAGAAAGCGCAGCGCCGCCATGTCGACATCGGACAGGCGCAGTGACAATGCCTGGCGATGCAGGAAATCGGTCAGGGATTCGTGGCTGCGCGCCAGCTCGCTGACCTCGGTGTCGTCACCGTCATGCGCGCCGCTGGCGGGCGCGATTCCGTCGCTGCCCCATTCGCCGTCTTCCACCGCCGCATCCATGCTGCCGTCACCGTCCCAGTCACTGGGCTCGGCAACCGCTGGGGTTTCGGCATCATTTTCGGCTCCAGCGCCCTCTGCATCAGCGCTAGCAGCTTCTGAATATGTAGCATTGTCAATCGGCTGCTGCGCTTCATGGATCTCAGGCTCATGCGTCCCATCGTCGGACGCCAGCTCCAGAAACGGGTTGTCATCGAGCATCTGCTCGACTTCCTGCGCCAGCTCCAGGGTGGACAGCTGCAGCAGGCGAATCGATTGCTGCAACTGCGGCGTAAGCGCCAGATGCTGCGAAACGCGCAGTGACAGGCCGGGCTTCATGGCCGCCCTCCTTGCATCTGGATGCTGCGCCTGCTCACCACGCTCACATGCGGAAATGCTCGCCCAGGTACACCCGGCGCACTTCCGCGTTGTCCACAATGTCCGACGGCGTGCCCTGGGCGAGTACATGGCCGTCGCTGATGATGAAGGCGTGGTCGCAGATGCCCAGCGTCTCGCGCACGTTGTGGTCGGTGATCAAGACGCCAATGCCGCGCTCTTTCAGGAAGCCGATGATGCGCTGGATCTCGATCACGGCAATGGGATCGATGCCGGCAAAGGGCTCGTCCAGCAGGATGAAGCGCGGCTGCGTGGCCAGCGCCCGGGCGATTTCCACGCGCCGGCGCTCGCCGCCGGACAGGGCCAGCGCCGGCGACTGGCGCAAATGCTCCACGCGCAGTTCCTGCAGCAGGCCGGTGAGCTGTGCCTCGATCTCGGCGCGCGAGAGCGGGCGCCCGGCGGCGTCGGTCTGCAGCTCCAGCACCGCGCGCACGTTGTCTTCCACGTTGAGCTTGCGAAAGATCGAGGCCTCTTGCGGCAGGTAGGACAGGCCCAGGCGCGAACGCCGGTGGATCGGCATGTTGGCCACCGACTGGCCGTCGATGCGGATGTCGCCGCCATCGCTGCGCACCAGGCCCACGATCATGTAGAACGAGGTGGTCTTGCCCGCGCCATTGGGGCCCAGCAGGCCCACCACCTCGCCCTTTTGCACTACCAGGGACACATCCTTGACCACCTTGCGGCTACCGTAGGACTTTTGCAGGTGCAAGGCCTCCAGCCGGCTCGCACCCGCAGGGGAGCTGGGCCCCACGCCCACGGCGCGCTCGTCGCTCACGGCCTGGCTCACTTGGCGCCGCCCAGGCTGGGGGCGGTGCGCAGCGCGGGCGGTTCCCCGCGCACCGGCGCCGCCGCGCCCGATGCCGGCTCCTTGGGCGCCAGCACGGCACGCACGCGCCCGCCCGGCGTGCCCGCCGGGGTGCCGGCCGGAGCCGTCTTTTGCCCATCCACCGTGAACACGTCGGTAAGGTTGTTGTAGACGATGATCGCGCCCTCCAGCTCATCGGTGAGCTGGGCCTCGCGGTAGCGGCGCAGCTCGGCACGGCGCATCAGCTTGACGATGTCGGTACGGCCGTCGTACTCGATGACCTCGCCCTCGCCCTCGACGAACTCATCCGGCGCCCCCGCCAGCGTGTCGCGCTTCTGGCGGAAGAAGGCGCGCTTGCCTGGCTCGGCCGTGACCACGCCATGCTGGAAACCGTCTGGATCCTGGCGCACCTCCAGCTGCGCGCCACGCAGCACGATGGTGCCCTTGGTCATCACCACACGGCCGGTGAACACGCTGGTCTGCTTGAGCTCATCGTGGCGCAGCGCATCGGCCTCGATGTTCATCGGCTTGTTGCGGTCGGCCTTTTCGGCATGGGCCGCGGGCAGCAAGGCCAGCGCCAGGGCGCCAAGCGAAAGAAGGATGGTCAGTCGGTTTCTCATAAGGCACGATTCTTGCGGTCATTGTACTGATCACCGTGGCCATCCTGGAGAGCGGCCGCGCAGGGGCGAAAAAAAGCGCGCCCAGGGCGCGCTCTTGTGTGTTGCCACGGCTCGCTTCAGCCCTTGCGCACCTGCGCGGCCAGTTGCTCCACGATGCGCAGCACGTTCTCCATGCTGCCGGCCATGGTGCCGTCCACATAGTAGCGCCCGGCCACGCCCATCGAGGGTACACCCTCCACGTCATAGGCCTGCTGCAGCTGCGTGGCCTTGCGTATCTGGTTGGCGACGCCGAAGGAGTTGTACATCTCCTTGAACTTCGGCAAGTCCAGGCCCTGCCCCTTGGCCCAGGCAAACACCTGCTCGTCCTCCTGCAGGGGCTTGCGCTCCACATGGATGTAGCGGAAAGCCTGGGCGTGCAGCGGCTCGAGCTTGCCCATGCCCTCGAGCGTGTAGTACAGCTTCTGCATGGGCACGGTCTTGGCGTTGAAGTTGACCGGCACACGGTGAAGCACGATGTCCTTGGGCGCCGTCTTGGCCCAGGCGTTGAGCGTGGGCTCGAAGGTATTGCAATGCGGGCAGAAATAGCCAAAGAACTCGACCACCTCGACCTTGCCGGCGGGCGCCTCGACGGGAGCGGGCTTGGCCAGTTTGCGGTAGTCCTTGCCCTCGCGCGGCTGGGCCCAGGCGGGCAGGGTCACGGCGCCAGCGGCCACTGCGGCGGCGGAAAGAGAAAACTCACGGCGTTTCATGGGGTTTGAACACTCCTATGTCGGTACGCCGGCTTGGAAGCCGGCGCGGGGATAAAAGTTCAACGCTGCACGCGCACCAGGGCCGACTCGACGCCGGCACCGTCCAGCTTGTCCTTCAGCGACTCGGCATCGTCACGCTTGGAGAACGGGCCTATGCGCACCCGGAACACCACGCGGCCATTGGTTTCACGCTCGCTCACGCGCGCCTCCCAACCCAGCATGGCCAGCTTGGCACGCTGCGCGTCGGCATCCTGCTGGGTGCGAAAGGCACCGGCCTGCACAAAATATTCAAACGGATCCACGCCGGCCGCGGACGCGGCCTTGGCCTTGGCGCGGGCCAGATCGCCCAGCGGGTCGGCCGACGGCGGCAATGCCTCAGGGTTGCCGGGCGCGGCGCGCGGCGCAGGCGCCGCGGCCGTGGGCGCCTCCGGTGTGGCTGCGGGCGCCGCTTCCGGCGCCAGCGTCACCGGTCGCGCCGGGTTCTTGCCGTACAGCGGCGCGTTGGGATCCCAGTCCTTGTTGCGCTTGGCCTCGGCCGCATCCTGATCGGGCGCACGCGTGCCGTTCTTGTTCAGGAATGGCACCGGCACCTTCGTAACGTACACGGCCACGGCCAGCGCGCCCCCCAACCCGACAATCACCCCGAGGATGAATCCCACGACGGTGCCGCCGCGTTGCTGCTTTTTCATATGCATCGTGACCTACATTCTGGCCGGCGCGGACACGCCCAGCACCGCCAGCCCATTGTGCAATACCTGAGCGGTGGCGGCGACGAGTGCCAGGCGGGCCAGCTTCACGGCCTCGTCATCGACCAGGATGCGCTCGGCGTCGTAATAGCTGTGGTAAGCGGCTGCCAGCTCGCGCAGGTAAAAGCTCACGTCATGCGGCGCGTTGCCGCTGGCGGCGGCGCTCAGCATCTCGGGGTACTTGGCCAGCAGCAGCATCAGCGCCTGGGCCTGTTCGCCCTGCAGGGGCGAAAGATCCACACCCTGCAATGCCGCCACATCAAAGTCTTCACGCCAGCCACGCAGCACCGAGCAGATGCGCGCATGCGCGTACTGCACGTAATACACCGGGTTGTCATTGTTCTGGGCCACGGCCAGATCGACGTCGAAGGTGTATTCGGTGTCGGGCTTGCGGCTCAAGAGGAAGAAACGCACCGCGTCCTTGCTGGTCCACTCGATCAGGTCGCGCAGCGTGACGTAGGAGCCGGCGCGCTTGCTGATCTTGACCTCCTCGCCGCCACGCACCACGCGCACCATGGTGTGCAGCACATAGTCGGGGTAGCCCTGGGGAATGCCGACATCGGCCGCCTGCAGGCCGGCGCGCACGCGGGCGATGGTGCCGTGGTGGTCCGTGCCCTGGATGTTCACCACCTTGTGAAAGCCGCGCTGCCATTTCTGGATGTGGTAGGCCACGTCCGGCACAAAGTAGGTGTAGCCGCCGTCGCTCTTCTTCATGACGCGGTCTTTGTCGTCGCCGTAGTCGGTGCTCTTGAGCCACAGCGCGCCGTCCTGCTCGTAGGTATGGCCGTTGGCGACCAGGCGCGCCACCGTGGCCTCCACATGGCCGTTGCTGTACAGGCTGGACTCGAGGTAGTACTCGTCGAACTTCAGGTTGAACGCCTGCAGATCCTTGTCCTGCTCGTTGCGCAGATAGGCCACGGCGAACTGGCGCACGTTGTCGTAGTCCTGTACGTCGCCATTGGCCGTGAAGCTGCGGTCGTCGGCCTGTACCGTGCTCCTGGCCAGAAAGGCCTGGGCAATGTCCTGGATGTAGTCGCCGTTATAGGCGGCCTCGGGCCAGCCGGCATCACCGGGCTTGAGCCCTTGTGCGCGCAACTGTGTGCTCCTGGTCAGGGTGTCGATCTGCACGCCGGCGTCGTTGTAATAGAACTCGCGGTGCACAGCCCAGCCCTGGGTGGCGTAGAGGTTGCAGATCGCGTCGCCCAGGGCCGCCTGGCGGCCATGGCCCACATGCAGCGGCCCCGTCGGGTTGGCGGAGACGAACTCGACCAGGATTTTTTCACCGCGTTGGGCCTGATAGCCGAACCGGGCACCCTGCGTGAGCACCTCATGCACCACCTGCTGCCTGGCAGCCGGCTTCAAGCGAATGTTCAAGAAGCCGGGGCCGGCGATCTCGATGGCGTCCACCCACTGCTGAAACGCGGGGGTCGCCAGCAAAGCGGTTTGCAATTGTTCACCCAGCGCACGCGGATTGGCCTTGAGCGGCTTGGCCAGCTGCATGGCGGCCGTGCAGGCCAGGTCGCCATGGGCGGCGAGCTTGGGGTTTTCAAAGGCGGCGCGGGCGCCCGCGCCTGGCGAGAGTTTTTCCAGCTCGCCGGCCAGCGCCGCGAGCAATTCCTGTTTGACAGAGAGCATGGGGGCGGATTCTACGGGTCGCCCCGTCATCGCGGCGCACCATCCGGGCGTTATGCTGGGTGCCCCGCATGGCACAGCGCGTCCGGCGGGCCCATCACTATCCACCATTGGAGGAGCGTTACATGAAGAAGCTGCTTTCCCTGCTGGCCGCCGCCGGTCTTGCCCTTTCGTTCGCCGCCCAGGCAGCCGATGCCCCAGCCGCAGGCGCCGCTGCCCCTGCCAAGGCTCCCACGGCCCAGCAAAGCAAGATGAAGACATGCAATGCCGACGCCGGCGCCAAGAACCTCAAGGGCGACGAGCGCAAGGCCTTCATGAAGGACTGCCTGTCCGCCGACAAGCAGGCCAAGCAGCAGGACAAGATGAAGTCCTGCAACGCCGACGCCAAGACCAAGAACCTCAAGGGTGACGAGCGCAAGGCCTTCATGAAGGAATGCCTGAGCAACAAGCCGGCCTGAACCGCACTGCCGACACCCGCCAACCCGTGCGCCGCTTGCCGGCCCACGGGTTTTTGCTTATCGCGTGCCAACACCCCGCGCCAGGAACACCGCCAACAGAGGCACCAACACCATCAGGTGCGCGGCCCACATGACCAGGCGGCGCGTACCGCGCAGATCGGACTCGGCCGGCAGGCTGCCCTGCGTGTCCAGCGTCTGGCGCCAGCGCAGGTAACGCCGCCGCGCCAGCAGGGCCAGGCCCAGCATCATCACCAGCAGCGTGATCTTGGCGTGCAACAGCGGCTGACCCCAGTACCAGGCACTGCCCTTGACGCCCCAGGCGATGCGCGCCAGCCCGGTGGCCAGCACCAGCGCGCCGGACACCAGGGTCAACAGATTCACCCAGACCAGGCGCCGCACGACGGCAGGATTGATCCAGTCCTGGCGGCACAGCGCGGTCTCGCTGGTCATAAAGGTGGCCAGCATCAAGAACGCCATGATGTGGGCGTAGGCCAGCAAGGCTTCGGTGATCACAAACTTCCTTTCATCAATGCGTCAAAGGCTGCCGGCTGGCCGGCCCCAGAATTCGGTCTGCGCGTAATGGTGCTTGAGGTATTCGATCCACAGCCGCACCCGCAGAGGCAGGTGCTTGCGTTGTGGAAAGACCACGTAGATGCCATTGGGCGGGGCGGCGAAATCCTCCAGCACGGCCACCAGACGGCCGGCGGCGATCTCGGCCTCAACCTCCCAGGTGCTGCGCCAGGCTATGCCCCAGCCGCCCAGGCACCAGTCGTGCAGCACTTGTCCATCCGAACAGTCGAGCGGCCCGCCGGGCTTCAGGTGCACAACCTCGGTGGCGCCGCCGCCACCTTCCACCGGCACACGAAACGCCCAGCCACGGGTCTGCGAGGCATCGCTGGACAGGGTCAGGCAGTCGTGCTGGGCCAGCTCACCCGGGTGCATGGGCGTGCCGTGGCGCTGCAGATACCGCGGTGTGGCGACGCACAGGCGTCGATTGTCGGCCATGCGCACGCTGACCAGGGACGAATCCGGCAGATCGCCCACGCGCACGGCGCAGTCGTAACCCTCGCCGGCCAGATCCACCACACGGTCACTCAAATTGAGGGAAATCGTCACCTCGGGATGCAGGTCATGAAACCGTGGCACCAACGGTGCGACATGGCGCCGGCCAAAACCAGCCGGCGCCGTGATGCGCAAATGCCCCGTGGCCCTGACCCCACCCGCCGAGACGCTGGCCTCGGCATTGGCTACATCGGCCAGCACGCGCTGGCAGTCCTCCAAAAAGGCGCTGCCTTCGTGCGTCAGGCTGATGCGCCGCGTGGTACGCACCAGGAGCTTGACACCCAGATGCTCTTCCAGCGCATCCAGGCGCCGCCCCATGATGGCGGGCGCCACGCCCTCGGCCCTGGCAGCAGCTGTCAGGCTGCCCTTGGTAGCCACGGAGACGAAAGACTCGAATGCCTTGAGTTTGTCCATGTATCGGGCTCCAATCAGGCTTACGCGAAGGACTGATGCGCGCAGAATACTATAATTTTAGTAGCATTCATACAAGACGAAGAACCCGCGTATGCGCGGTCTATTTTTACAAAAAAGTCATTGGTTAAGAGATATTCACGCAGTTTATTAATGCAAATATTTCCAATACAGTGCTGTGCAAGGCTCGGGGCTACAAGCACCGAACGTCGTCAATCATTGTCAGGGGATTCTCATGACCGCACGTACCCAAGTCCATGGCCTGCAGGTAGCCAATGAGCTGCACAGCTTCATCAACCAGCAGGTGTTGCCCGGCACAGGGGTCGATCCCGCCGCTTTTTGGCAGGGTTTCGACGCTATCGTCGCCGATCTGGCGCCAAAAAACGCCGCCTTGCTGGCCGAGCGCGATCGCCTGCAAAAAGAGCTGGACACCTGGCACAAGGCCAATCCAGGCCCCATCTCGGACATGGCGGCATACCGCGCTTTTCTCTCGCGCATTGGCTATCTGGTCGAGCCACCCCAGGGAGCCAAGGCCAGCACGGCCAACGTGGACGCCGAGCTAGCCATCCAGGCCGGCCCCCAGCTGGTGGTGCCCATCCTGAATGCGCGCTACGCACTCAATGCCGCAAATGCGCGCTGGGGTTCGCTGTATGACGCCCTGTACGGCACGGACGTCATCGACGAAGAGGGCGGCGCCGAGAAGGGCAAGGGCTACAACCCGGTTCGTGGTGCCAAAGTCATCGAATTTGCGCGCAACTTCCTCGATCAGGCTGCCCCTCTGGGCGCTGGCTCGCACCGTGATGCCATCGCCTATACGGTCGCAGACGGTAAGCTGGCTGTCACGCTCAAGGGTGGCACAGCCACCGGCCTGAAGGACGCAGCGCAGTTTGTCGGCTACCAGGGCGACGCCGGTGCGCCTGCATCCGTGCTGCTGGTGAACAACGGCCTGCATATCGATATTCAGATCGACAAGAATACCGCCATCGGCAAGAGCGATGCCGCCGGCGTGGCCGACATCGTGCTGGAATCGGCGCTGTCCACCATCCTGGACCTGGAAGACTCGGTGGCTGCCGTGGATGCTGACGACAAGGTGCTGGGTTACAGCAACTGGCTGGGCATCCTGAAAGGAACGCTGACGGAAACCTTCGACAAGGGCGGCAAGCAGCTGACCCGCGGCCTGAACCCCGACCGCGAATATCTGGCCGGCGACGGCAAGAGCGTGAAGCTACATGGCCGCTCGCTGCTTTTTGTGCGCAACGTCGGACATTTGATGACAAATCCTGCCATTCTTTGGGGCAAGGAAGGGCGCGAGATTCCCGAGGGCATCATGGACGCCGTCGTCACCACGGCCATTGCCCTCCATGATTTGAAGGGGCTTGCCACGGCAGGCATCAAGAACTCGCGCACCGGCAGCGTCTACATCGTCAAGCCCAAAATGCACGGTCCCGCTGAAGTGGGCTTCGCCAACGAATTGTTCGGCCGCGTCGAGCAACTGCTGGGCCTGGCCGAGAACACCGTCAAACTGGGGATCATGGATGAGGAGCGACGAACGTCGGTCAACCTGAAGGCCTGCATCGCCGCCGCTCCGGCGCGCGTGGCCTTCATCAATACCGGCTTCCTGGATCGCACGGGCGACGAAATGCACACCGCCATGCAGGCCGGCCCCATGATCCGCAAGGGCGACATGAAGACCAGCGCCTGGATCCAGGCCTACGAAAAAAGCAATGTGCTCGTCGGCCTGGGCATGGGGCTGCGCGGCAAGGCGCAGATCGGCAAGGGTATGTGGGCCATGCCCGATCTGATGAAGGCCATGCTGGAGCAAAAAATTGCCCACCCGAAAGCCGGAGCCAACACCGCCTGGGTCCCGAGCCCCACCGGCGCCACCTTGCACGCCCTGCATTACCACCAGGTCAAGGTGTCGGACATCCAAATCCAGCTGGAAAAGACCGATGCCGATGCCGAACGCGACAACCTGCTCACCGGCCTGCTGACCGTGCCTGTCTCCAGCAACCCGAATTGGAGTACGGAAGAAAAGCAGCAGGAGCTGGACAACAACATCCAGGGCATCCTGGGTTACGTGGTGCGCTGGGTGGATCAGGGCGTGGGCTGCTCCAAGGTGCCAGACATCAACGACATCGGCCTGATGGAAGACCGCGCCACGCTGCGCATCAGCAGCCAGCATGTGGCCAACTGGCTGCTGCACGGCATCGTCAGCGAAGGCCAGGTGCGTGCCACCTTGGAGCGCATGGCCGCCAAGGTGGATCAACAAAACAGCGGGGATCCGTTGTACCAGCGCATGCATGGTCGCTTTGACCAGTCCATGGCCTACCAGGCTGCGTGCGAGCTGGTGTTCAAGGGTGTGGAGCAACCCAGCGGCTACACCGAACCGCTGCTGCACGCCTGGCGCCTCAAGGTCAAGGCCGCTGCCTGATGCTTCATTTAATATAGCTGTCTGCGCTTGATACATAAGTGCAACCAGCGTATTTTGACAACAGCGGCACCCAAGGGTGCCGTTGTGCTTTTACACTGCGGTCATGCCTGAATCCAACAGTGACTGCCCCCTGTGCGGCCAGTCCAACCAATGCGCCATGGTCGCCGGCCTACCCGCGACACGATGCTGGTGCATGACGCAACCGGTGGCGCCTGCCGCATTGCAGCAACTACCGCCAGAGCGTCGCGGCCTCGCCTGCATCTGCCCCGAATGTGCACGCCCGCTACCGCCCATGCAGCAATCGCTACCGATATGATCAAGGCCCCTTTTTTGGAGAACAACCATGCCCACGTATCACATCGAAATGCTGGAAGGCCGCACCGTCGAGCAAAAACGTCTGTTGGCTGAGGAAATCACCCGTGTCTCGGTCGAAATCCTGGGCGGATCGCCCGATTCAGTGGACATATTGATCACCGACGTGAAGCGCGAAAACTGGGCCACGGGCGGCAAGCTCTGGCTCGATCGGCAATAAGCTAGCGCCACCCATGTGCCAGCTGCTCGGCATGAATGCCAACACTCCAACCGACGTGACCTTCAGCTTCACGGGGTTTGCACAGCGTGCTGGCGGGACAGCAGACCATACCGACGGCTGGGGCATCGCCTTCTTCGAGGGCCGCGGTCTGCGCCACTTCGTCGATCATGAGCGGGCCATAGACTCACCGGTGGCTGAGTTGATCCGGCGCTACCCCATCAAGAGCCGCAACGTCATCGCCCATATCCGCAAGGCGACCCAGGGCGTGGTCAGCCTGGAAAACTGTCACCCCTTTGTGCGCGAACTATGGGGCCGCTACTGGGTATTCGCCCACAACGGCGACCTGAAGGACTTCAGACCCCGCCTGCACACCCACTTTCACCCTGTGGGTAGCACCGACAGCGAGCATGTGTTTTGCTGGCTGATGCAGGAGTTGTCCAAATCCCACGCCGGCATGCCGCGCATAGAAGAGCTCACGCTCACGCTACGCGAACTGGCCGCCCGCATTGCGCCACACGGAACTTTCAACTTCCTGCTCTCCAACGGGCAGGCCTTGTGGGCGCATGCCTCGACGAGTCTGTACTACATCGAGCGCCGCCATCCATTCTCGCAAGCCCAGCTATGTGACGAAGACATGCGGGTGGATTTTTCTGCTCTCACCACGCCCAAGGACAAGGTCGCCGTGGTCGTCACCGCCCCACTGACCACCAACGAGGAATGGACGGCCTTCCAGTCGGGAGAAATGCGTGTGTTTGTGGATGGTGAATGCTTGGCTGAATGAAACCAGCGCCATAAAACCCCTGCTTGCGATTTCTATAGCCCCCAAAGCAAAACGCCCTCCCACTATGTAAGTGGGAGGGCGGTTTGGGCTGTAATAGCCTGACGATGACCTACTTTCACACGGGGATCCGCACTATCATCGGCGCGAAGTCGTTTCACTGTCCTG
>JAGPIX010000200.1 GCA_018054745.1 Alicycliphilus sp. | reverse complement strand
TTGACGAAGTAGTCGGTGAACTCGCGGTTGAAGTTCTGATCCGGGTCGGGTGTGAAGCTGAAGGTGGTGCGCCCGCTCGATGCGCGCGCAAATTCGCCTTCTTCGATGATCTCGTCGAGCAGCTTGCGGTAGTGCGCCGTGATGTTCTTCACATAACCCAGATCCTTGTAGCGACCCTCGATCTTGAAGCTGCGCACGCCGGCGTCGATCAGTGCGCGCAGGTTGTCACTCTGGTTGTTGTCCTTCATCGACAGCACATGTTTTTCGTGCGCGATGATGCGGCCGGCGCCGTCCAGCACCTCGTAGGGCAGGCGGCAGGCCTGGTTGCAGTCGCCGCGGTTGGCGCTACGGCCGGTATGGGCGTGGCTGATGAAGCATTGGCCCGAATAGGCCACGCACAGCGCGCCGTGCACGAAAAATTCGATGGTGGTTCTGGCGGGGTCGGTGGCGGCGCGGATGGCGGCGATTTGCGCCAGGTCGAGCTCGCGCGCCAGCACGATCTGCGACAGGCCCGCGTCCTGCAGAAAGCGCGCCTTCTCGGGCGTGCGGATGTCGGTTTGGGTGCTGGCATGCAGCTGGATCGGCGGCAGGTCCAGTTCCAGCAGGCCCATGTCCTGGATGATGAGCGCGTCGGCCCCGGCCTCATAGACCTGCCAGGCCATGCGGCGTGCGTCCTCCAGCTCGTCGTCGCGCAGGATGGTGTTGAGGGTGATGAAGATGCGGCTGTTGAAGCGGTGCGCGTGCGCAATCAACCGTTCCAGGTCGCGGATGTCGTTGCCCGCCGTGGCGCGCGCGCCGAAGGCCGGGCCGCCAATGTAGACGGCGTCGGCGCCGTGGTTGATGGCGGCCATGCCGATATCGGCGTCGCGCGCGGGGGAGAGCAGTTCTAGCAGGTGGGGACTCAGGGACATAGGGGTCGGATTATCCCAGTGCGGCTACATTCCTGCCTTGCCCCCATGCCAGCTGCGCCCATGCGGCCAGGGCTGCAATTGGCGGGTCCAGGCCTGGCGTGGAGTTGGCAGCGGATACGGGAGGGACGAGCGATGCGCATGATCTGGGGATTCATTGGACTGTTGATTGCCTTGGCCATCGTCGCCATGCTGGTGAAGAAGCAAATCGGCGCTACACGCATCGCCGTGCCGCCGGCCGTGCAGGGGCAAGGCGCGCCCATCGACGGCGCGGCGCCCACCGCGCGTACCCAAGGCCAGCAGGTGCAGCAGCAGATCCGGCAGCAGCTGGACACGCTCATGCAGCAGCCACGGGCCCTGCCGGACGATACTCAGTAAAATATGCCTCTAGCGCTTTATGTATAAGTGCTATAAGCTATAAATAAATGAGTAAACTCGATGACACCAGCTGGATGCAGGCGGCCCTGGTCGAGGCGCGCGCGGCGCAGCAGGCCGGCGAGGTGCCCGTGGGCGCGGTGCTGGTGCGCGATGGCCAGGTGATCGCCAGCGGGCGCAACGCCCCGATTGCCTGCCACGACCCCACGCAGCATGCCGAGATGGCGGCCCTGCGCGTGGCGGCGCAGCAGCTGGGCAATTACCGGCTGGACGGCTGCACGCTCTACGTCACGCTGGAGCCCTGCGCCATGTGCGCCGGCGCCATGCTGCACGCGCGGCTGCCGCGCGTGGTCTATGGCGCCGCCGACCCGAAGACGGGCGCGGCGGGTTCGGTGGTGAACCTGTTTGCCGAGCCGCTTCTCAACCACCAGACCCAGATCGAAGGCGGCGTGCTGGCCGAGGAGTGCGGGGCGCTCTTGCAGAATTTTTTCAGTGAACGCCGCCGCGCCCAGCGTGCGCGGCGGCTGGCCGCCCACCCGCTGCGCGACGATGCGCTGCGCACGCCCGAGAGCGCGTTTGCCGACCTGCCCGGCTATCCCTGGGCGGCGCACCATGTCAGCGACCTGCCGGCACTCGCTGGGCTGCGCCTGCATTACCTCGACGAAGGGCCCAGGCAGGCGCCGCGCAGCTGGCTGCTGCTGCATGGTGGCGCTGGCTGGAGCTACCAATACCGTCACCTGCTGGCCGCCCTTGTCGAAGCCGGCGAGCGCGTGCTGGTGCCTGACCTGATCGGCTTTGGCAAGAGTGACAAGCCCAAGCAGCAGGCCGCGCATGGCCAGGCCTGGCATGTCCAGGTGCTGCTGGAGTTGATGCAGCGGCTCGACCTGCGCCATGTGGTGCTGGTGGAGCAGGGCGGCACCTGGCACCAGCTGGCCCAGGCCGCGCCTGAGCGCATTGCGGGCTTGCTGACACTGCAGGTGCC
This sequence comes from Alicycliphilus sp., assembly GCA_018054745.1. GTDB lineage: Bacteria > Pseudomonadota > Gammaproteobacteria > Burkholderiales > Burkholderiaceae_C > Alicycliphilus > Alicycliphilus limosus. The sequence goes on along the minus strand of JAGPIX010000200.1, from coordinate 1,317 downwards.
GGCGCCGCAGGGCCTTGCCTACCGCTTGCCATTTCCCGACGCTGGCCACCGTGCCGGGCCGCGTGCCTTTGCCGGATGGGTGGTGGATCGTGGCTCCCTGCCCGCGCAGTTGCCACGCCTGGCGGAACGCTGTGCGCTCGATCAGCCAGCAGAGGCCCGGGCCTTGGCGGCACGCGCTGTGGAATACTTTCGCCTTTGATTTCTGGGCGCCTTCTTGCCGATGGCGCCCGCCAGCCACGGAGCGCGCCCGCAAGGGTGCGACACACCGCCTTGTCCCAAGACCACGACCACCACCACTGCGGCCACGACCATGGCCCGCGCCACATCTACATCTATTCCCCCTCGGGCGCGGTGCGCGACAAGGCGGCGTTCCGCCGCGGCATCAAGCGCCTGCAGGCCATGGGCCATGAGGTCGAGGTGGACCAGGATGCCCTGGCCAGCCATACGCGCTTTGCTGGCGACGATGCCACGCGCCTGGCCGCCATCCACCGCGCGGCCGCCAGCGGTGCCGACGTGGCGCTGATAAGCCGCGGCGGTTATGGCATCACGCGCATCCTGCCCGGCATCAAGTACAAGGCCCTGGCCAAGGCGGTGGAGCGCGGCACGCAGTTTGTCGGCGTGAGTGACTTCACAGCGCTGCAGCTGGCGCTGCTGGCCCGCACCGGCGCCACCACCTGGGCCGGCCCGGCCCTGGTGGGCGACCTGGGGGTGGAAGGCGAGCCGGACGACATCATGCTTGCCTGCCTGGATGACTTGTTCACCGGCCATGGCGAGGGCAGCGGCTGGCGCATGCATGCCGAGAAACCCCTGGCCGATGGCCGACCCGCGGTGCGCGACATCTACGTGAAAAAAGCCTGTTTGTGGGGCGGCAACCTGGCCGTGTTGTGCTCTCTCGTGGGCACGCCCTATTTGCCGCAGATCGAGGGCGGTGTGCTGTTCCTGGAGGACGTGGGTGAGCACCCCTACCGCATCGAGCGCCTGCTGACCCAGCTGTTGCATGCCGGTGTCTTGTCCAGGCAAAAGGCGGTGGTGCTGGGCCAGTTCAACGGCTACCAGTTGGCTGCGCACGACAAGGGTTTCAAGCTGCAAAGCGTGGTTGATTGGCTGCGCACCCAGATCAAGGCCCCCGTGCTCAGCAACCTGCCGTTCGGCCATGTGCCGACCAAGGTGCTGCTGCCCGTGGGGGCCGAGGTGTCACTGTCAGTTGAGGGGCGTGACGCGCTGATCTACTGGGGGCATGCGCATTGAGCATTCTTGCCCTTGTGCAGGCGATGGCGGTGACCCTGCCGGGTACCGCGTTGCCGACGGGTTCATGCT
>JAGPIX010000084.1 GCA_018054745.1 Alicycliphilus sp. | reverse complement strand
AAGCGGAAGTTCTGCTCCACCATGACCACCGTGTAGCCCTTGGCGCGCAGCGTGGTGATCATGCGCGCCAGGGCCTGGACGATGACCGGAGCCAGGCCTTCGGAGATCTCGTCGAGCAGCAGCAGCTTGGCGCCGGTGCGCAGGATGCGGGCCACGGCCAGCATCTGCTGCTCCCCGCCGGACAGGCGCGTGCCCTGGCTGTTCTTGCGCTCGGCCAAGTTGGGGAACATGGCGTAGATTTCATCGACCGACATGCCGGCCTGGCCGGTCTTGAGCGCGGGCGGCAGCAGCAGGTTCTCCTCACAAGACAGGCTGGAGAAGATGCCGCGCTCTTCCGGGCAATAGCCCAGGCCCAGGTGCGCTATGCGGTGCGTGGCCATGTCTATGGTCTCGGTGCCATAGACCTTGATCGAGCCCTTGCGCGCACCGGTCAGGCCCATGATGGCGCGCAGCGTGGAGGTGCGTCCGGCGCCGTTGCGCCCCAGCAGCGTGACCACCTCGCCGGGCTGCACCACCATGTCCACGCCATGCAGCACATGCGATTCGCCGTACCAGGCCTCAAGGCCCTTGATTTCCAGAGCGGGAGTGCCTGCCATGTCAGTGCGCCCCCTGCAGTTCGCCGTCGGTCGTGCCCATGTAGGCTTCCATCACTTGCGGGTTGTTCGAGACTTCTTCGTAATTGCCTTCGGCCAGCACGGCGCCGCGCTGCAGCACCGTGATCCGGTCGGCGATCGTGGAGATGACCTTCATGTTGTGCTCCACCATCAGGATGGTGCGGCCGGCCGACACTTTCTTGATGAGCTGCGTGACGCGGTCCACGTCCTCGTGGCCCATGCCCTGGGTGGGCTCGTCGAGCAGCATCAGCTCGGGCTCCATGCCCAGTGTGGTGGCAATCTCCAGCGCGCGCTTTTGGCCATATGGCAGGTTCACCGTGACCTCGTCGGCCATCTCTTCCAGGCCCACCTCGGCCAGCAACTGGACAGCGCGATCGTTGAGCTGGTTCAGCGAACTTTGGCTGCGCCAGAAATGGAACGAGGTGCCCAGCTTGCGCTGCAGGCCCAGGCGCACGTTCTCCATCAGCGTGAGGTGCGGGAACACGGCCGAGATCTGGAACGAGCGGATGACGCCGCGGCGCGCGATCTGCGCCGGCTGCTCGTTGGTGATGTCGGTGCCGTTGAAGACGATGCTGCCCGAGGTTGGCACCAGGAATTTGGTCAGCAGGTTGAAGCAGGTAGTCTTGCCCGCGCCGTTAGGGCCGATCAGCGCGTGGATGGAGCCGCGGCGCACGCTCAGGTTCACGTCGCTCACGGCCGTGAAGCCCTTGAATTCCTTGGTCAGGTGGGATGTTTTCAGTATGACGTCGTCGCTCATTGCCACCAAGCACGCCGCGCACGGCGGTGCGCGACGGCTTTCTCCTTGTATATGTTGCGGCGCATCATATGGGGCGCAAGCTCGGAATTTGAACGGGAGAAATGCCTACGTACAAACGCCTAAACCGACGCAACTCATTACACGCCCGGCCTTTTCGTGATAGTTCAAACCGCCAGAACAACGGCCGACTCATCGATGACCAGCACCACGCGTGAGCGTGCCCGCAGACCCGAGTCCGGCGCGGCAAAGCCCACCATCTGCACGCCTGCATCCAGCTGCACAGCCACCTCGTCGCCCAGCTCGCCGCGCGACACGCGACTGGCCCGGCCTGGCCATTGGTTGCCGCCTGCCGGCACCGGCGCCTTGGTGGCCGCCAGCACATGTACCGCCGTGGCCTTGCACAGCGCCTGCACCGGCACACCCGCATGCAGGCCCAGCAGTTCCGCGCTCTCCAGCGTGATGCGCGCAGTCACCGCCAGGCCGGCGGCCGCAGGGCCCACGCCACACAGGTGCACGCGCACGATCTGACCACAAGATCGCATGTCCTGCACGATGCACGGCCACTGATTGCGCATGCTGGTGCGCAGCGACAGCCGCGCCACGGCCAGGTCTGCGCCGCCGCCCTCCAGCTGCGCCAATGCCGACACGCGCGCCTGGCGCACGGCGTCGGCCGCGGCCAGCAACTGCTCGGCCGCGGGCGTGAGCCGCGCGCCGCCACCACCCGCGCCGCCCACCACGCGTTCGACCAGGGTCACGCCGGCCAGGTTGGTCAGCGTGTCCAGCGCCTGCCAGGCGGCCTTGTAGCTGACGCCCACAGCGCGCGCGGCCTGCGAGATGGAACCGCCCTGCCCTATCTGGCGCAGGATGTCGATGCGCTTGTCGACCATGCCATGCCCCAGGGCATTCACCAAGGATTCGGATTGCTGCATGGGCGGCATCATGCCTTTGAGCGTTCAGGTGCTGGCTATACTTCTCGCTATTCATATTTGGAATAGCGAGGCGATTCATGCACCCTTTGCGCTCCCTGGCTCTGGCCGCCGTTCTGTTGCCCACGGCACATGCCGGCGAGGTTTCCGTCGCCGTGGCGGCCAACTTCACGGCACCCATGCAGAAGATTGCCGCGCAATTCGAGCAGGACACGGGCCACAAGGCCCAGCTGTCGTTTGGCGCCACCGGCAAGTTCTATGCGCAGATCGCCAACGGCGCGCCGTTTGGCGTGTTGCTGGCAGCGGACGACACCACCCCCGAAAAAATTGGCAAAGAAGGCCTGGGCGATGGCAGCACGCGCTTCACCTATGCCATCGGCCAGCTGGTGCTGTGGAGCAAACAGCCCGGCTACGTGGATGCCGACGGCAAGGTGCTGCAAAAGACCGACTGGCAGCATATTGCAATAGCCAACCCCAAGCTGGCGCCCTACGGCCTGGCGGCCATGCAAACGCTGAACAGGCTGGGCCTGACGGCACAGGTGCAGCCGCGCATCGTGCAGGGGGAGAACATTGGCCAGACCTACCAGTTCGCCGCATCCGGCAACGCGCCGCTGGGCTTTGTGGCGCTGTCGCAGGTCATGGAGGGCGGCAAGCTGCGCGAAGGCTCGGCCTGGGTCGTGCCGGCCAGCATGCATGAGAGCATCCGCCAGGACGCCATCGTGCTCAAGCCGGGTCAGGGCAACGCAGCGGCGGCCGCGCTGATGGACTACCTCAAGGGCGACAAGGCGCGCGCCATCATCAAGTCCTACGGTTATTCTTTCTGACCCGCCGACCACCACCCGCAAAACCTTGCCATTGCTGTCCCCCGAAGACTGGTCTGCCATCCGGCTCACGCTGGAGCTGGCCGGCATCACCACCGTGCTGCTGCTGGTGCTGTGCACGCCGATTGCCTGGTGGCTGGCGCACACACCCTCGCGCTGGCGCGGCCCGGTAGGGGCCGTAGTGGCGCTGCCGCTGGTGCTGCCACCCACGGTGATCGGGTTCTACCTGCTGGTGCTGATGGGCCCCAGTGGCCCGGTGGGGCGGCTCACCGAGTCGCTGGGCTGGGGCCGCCTGCCCTTTACCTTCTGGGGCCTGGTCGTTGGCTCCATCGTGTATTCACTGCCGTTTGCCGTGCAGCCGCTGCAGCGCGCGTTCGAATCCATGGGCCGGCGCCCGCTGGAAGTGGCCGCGGCCCTGGGCGCGGGGCCGCTCGATCGTTTCTTCACCGTCGCCCTGCCGCTGGCGCGCCCGGGCTTCATCACCGCCGCGGTGCTGAGCTTTGCCCACACCGTGGGCGAGTTTGGCGTGGTGCTGATGCTGGGCGGCAACATCCCGGGCAAGACACGCGTGGTGTCGGTGCAGATCTACGACCATGTGGAGGCCATGGAGTACGCCCAGGCACATTGGCTCGCGGGCGGCATGGTGGCATTCGCCTTCGTCGTGCTGATGGCGCTGCATTGGCTGCAGCCCAAGGGGCGGCTGCAATGACCGGCATCAACGCGCGTCTGCGCCTGCAACGCCCCGACTTCCTGCTCGACGTAGACCTGCAACTGCCCAGCCAGGGCGTGACGGCGCTGTTTGGGCCATCAGGCTGCGGCAAGACCACCTGCCTGCGCGCCATCGCCGGGCTGGAACGCACCACGGGCCGCGTCGAGGTCAACGGCCAACCGTGGCAGGACGATGCGGCCGGCCTGTGGCTGCCCACGCACAAACGCCAGCTGGGCTATGTGTTCCAGGAAGCCAGCCTGTTTGCCCATCTGAACGTGCGGCAGAACATGGAATACGGCCTGCGCCGCCTGGCGCCCGAGCGCCGACGCGTGTCGCTGGATCAGGCCGTCGAGCTGCTCGGGCTGTCTGCAATGCTGGCGCGCATGCCGCACACGCTGTCGGGCGGCGAGCGCCAGCGCGTGGCCATTGCCCGAGCCCTCGCCGCCAGCCCACGCCTGCTGCTCATGGACGAGCCCCTGGCCGCGCTGGACGCAGCGCGCAAGGCCGAGGTGCTGCCATATCTGGAGCGCCTGCAGCGCAGCCTGGACATCCCGATGCTCTACGTCAGCCACTCCCCCGACGAAGTCGCGCGCCTGGCATCGCACCTGGTACTGCTGCAGGCCGGCCACGTCAAAGTCCAGGGCCCCACGGCCGAGCTGATGACGCGCCTGGATCTGCCCCTGTCCCATGGCGACACGGCCGCTGCACTGGTGCAGGCACAGGTGCTGGCGCACGATGCGCACGATCACCTGCTCAGCGTGGCCTTCAGCGGCGGCCGGCTGCACCTGATCGCTACCCAGCAATATGTAGCGGGCGAAGCCGTGCGCCTGCGCGTGCTGGCGCGCGATGTCAGCCTGGCACGTACACGCGCCACCGACAGCAGCATCCTGAACCTGCTGCCGGCACGCATCACGCAGCTGGCCGAAGACAGCCCGGGCCAGATGCTGGTGGCGCTGGACGCCGCGGGTACGGCGCTGCTGGCACGCATCACCCGGCGCTCGTGTCAGCAACTGGCGCTGGCCGTTGGGGACACAGTGTTTGCCCAGGTGAAGGGTGTGGCGCTGGTGGATTGATGGTTCAGCAGGTATTGGGTTTAGGCTGTGCAGATACAGCGCCACCCTCACCACACATGAACACCAAACACGCCCACCTCACGCCGACAGAGCACATCCCCTTCGACACCCTGCGCACGACGCTGGCGCACATCTTCGAACGCCACGGCACCAGCGCCGCCGTCGCCGCCGTGCTGGCCGACAACTGTGCCAGCGCCGAGCGCGACGGCGCGCACAGCCATGGCGTGTTTCGCATTCCCGGCTACCTTTCCACGCTGGCCAGCGGTTGGGTGGACGGCCACGCCATACCCCGGGTGCGGGACATGGCGCCAGGCTTTCTGTCGGTGGATGCGTGCAATGGCTTTGCCCAGCCGGCCTACATGATGGCCTACGACGCCCTGGTGGCCAAGGCGCGTGCCAACGGCATCGCGCTGCTGGCGATCCACAACTCGCACCATTTTGCTGCCCTGTGGCCCGACGTCGAGCCGCTGGCGCGCGACGGACTGGTGGCGCTGGCCCTGGTCAACAGCATGGCCTGCGTGGTGCCCAGCGGCGGCGCCAAGGCGCTGTTTGGCACCAACCCCATCGCCTTCGCCGCGCCACGCGCCGGCCATGACCCGCTGGTATTCGACCTGGCCACCAGCGCCATGGCGCATGGCGATGTACAAATCGCCGCGCGCGAGGGCCGGCCACTGCCCGAGGGCTTTGGCGTGGATCGCCATGGTCAGCCAACAACCGACCCACGCGCCGTGCTGGACGGCGGTGCGCTGCTGCCCTTTGGCGGCGTGCACAGCAGCTACAAGGGCTCGGCCCTGTCGATGATGGTGGAGCTGCTGGCCGCGGCGCTCACCGGGGGGCACTTTTCGTTCGAATTCGACTGGAGCGGCCACCCCGGCGCGCACACCCCGCACACCGGCGAGCTGATCATCGCCATCGACCCGGCCAAGAACCAGGGGCGCGACTTTGCCCAGCGCTGCGAAGACCTGGTTCGGGCCATGGCCGGCGCCGGCCAGCAGCGCCTGCCCGGCGAGCGGCGCTACCGCCAGCGGGCGCAGTCGCTGCGCGAAGGCGTTGCGCTACCGGCCGCCACCTGGGCCGAATTGCAGCGCCTGGCGCAGGCGTAGTTTTGACAAAATATGGCTCTAGCGCCCGCCCATCAAGCGCTAACAGCTATCAAAATCAGACGTTGATGGCCGCTGCCGACCCGGCCTGCTTGCGCAGTTCAAACTTCTGGATCTTGCCGGTGCTGGTCTTGGGCAGCTCGCCAAACACCACGGCGCGCGGCACCTTGAAGCCGGCCAGGTGCTGCTTGCAATGCGCCACGATGTCCTCGGGCGTGGTCTGGGCGCCGGCCTTCAGCTCGACGAAGGCGCAGGGCGTCTCCCCCCACTTCGGATCGGGCCTGGCGACCACGGCGGCGGCCAGCACGTCGGGGTGGCGATACAGCACGTCTTCCACCTCGATGGAGGAGATGTTCTCGCCGCCCGAGATGATGATGTCCTTGCTGCGATCCTTGATCTTGATGTAGCCGTCGGGGTACTGCACGGCCAGGTCGCCCGAATGGAACCAGCCACCGCGGAAGGCCTCTTCGGTCGCCTGGGGGTTCTTCAGGTAGCCCTTCATGGCGATGTTGCCGCGGAACATGATCTCGCCCATGGTCTCGCCGTCGTGCGGCACGCTCTGCATGGTCTCGGGGTCGAGCACGGCGGCCGCGCGCTGCAGGTGATAGCGCACGCCCTGGCGGGCGTTCAGGCGGGCACGCTCGCCGATGTCCAGATCGCCCCAGGCGTCGTGCTTGGCGCACACCGTGGCCGGGCCATAGACCTCGGTCAGGCCGTAGACATGGGTCAGGTCGAAGCCGAGTTTTTCCATGCCCTCGATCATCGAGGCCGGCGGCGCGGCGCCGGCCACCATGGCCTTGATGCCCGCCGGCACGCCGGCCTTCATGGCGGCCGGGGCATTCACCAGCAGGCCATGCACGATGGGTGCGCTGCAGTAATGCGTGACACCATGCTTGCGCATGGCATCAAAGATGGCCTGTGCCTCGACGCGGCGCAGGCAGACGTTGACGCCGGCACGCGCCGCCACCGTCCACGGGAAGCACCAGCCATTGCAGTGGAACATGGGCAGGGTCCACAGATACACGGCATGCTTGGGCATGTCCCACTCCAGCACGTTGCTGATGGCGTTGATGGTGGCGCCGCGGTGGTGGTAGACCACGCCCTTGGGGTTGCCGGTGGTGCCTGACGTGTAGTTGAGGGCGATGGCATCCCACTCGTCGCCCGGCAGCTCCCAGGCGAACTGGGGGTCGCCCGCGGCCAGAAACTCCTCGTAGGTCTGCTGGCCCACGCGCAGCTCGGCCGCGCCATAGACCTCGTCCTCCACGTCGATCAGCAGCAACGGCGCCTTGGACTGGCGCAGCGTAAGCGCCTTGGCAATGACGGTGGCGAACTCGGGATCGACGATCACCGCCTTGGCCTCGCCGTGATCCAGCATGAAGGCGATGGTCTCGGGGTCCAGGCGCGTGTTCAGCGCGTTGAGCACGGCGCCGGCCATGGGCACACCGAAATGCGCCTCCACCATGGGCGGAGTGTTGGGCAGCATCACCGCCACGGTGTCGTTCTTGGCTATGCCGGCGCGCTGCAGGCTGCTGGCCAGGCGACGGCAGCGCGCGTAGGTCTGGGCCCAGGTCTGGCGCAGCTCGCCATGGACGATGGCCAGGCGCTCTGGGTAAACCTCGGCCGTGCGCTCGATGAAGGACAGGGGCGACAGCGGGGCGTGGTTGGCCGCGTTGCGTGACAGGTTCTGGTCGTACATGTGGTTGGCGGTCATGGAAACTCCGAAGCAAAAATTCAGTACCCCCGATTACAACAAACCCGCCTGACGCCGAACTGAGCGCGCGGGCAAGAGGCTGAGAGAAAATAGCCCCGTGTCCATCCCCCAGTCGTTCATCCAGGAGTTGCTTGCGCGCGTCGACGTGGTCGATATCGTCGGCCGCTATGTGCAGCTGAAAAAAAGCGGCGCCAACTTCATGGGGCTGTGCCCTTTTCATGGGGAAAAGTCGCCCTCGTTCAGCGTCAGCCCGTCCAAACAGTTCTACCACTGCTTTGGCTGCGGCAAGAACGGCAACGCCATTGGTTTCCTGATGGACCATGCCGGCATGGGCTTTGTCGAAGCGGTGCAGGATCTGGCCCAGCAGACCGGTATGCAGGTGCCGCAGGACGACCAGTCACCCCAGGATCGCGAGCGCGCCGCAGCCCAGCGGCAGAAACAGGCCACCCTGACCGACGTGCTGGAGAAGGCCGGCGAGGCCTGGCGCAAGCATCTGCGCGACAGTCCGCGCGCCATCCAGTACTTCAAGGGCCGGGGTGTATCGGGCCAGATCGCCAGTCGCTATGGCCTGGGTTACGCGCCCGAAGGCTGGCGCGGCCTGGCCAGCGTGTTCCCGGAATACGACAGCCCGTTGCTCGAAGAAAGCGGCCTGGTGATCGTGAATGCCGAGGACGGCAAACGCTACGACCGCTTTCGCGACCGGGTGATGTTCCCCATCCGTAACGTGAAGGGCGAATGCATAGGCTTTGGCGGGCGCGTGCTGGGCGACGACAAGCCCAAGTACCTGAACTCGCCCGAGACACCGGTATTCCACAAGGGGCGCGAGCTCTACGGCCTGTTCGAGGCGCGTCAGGCGATCCGCGAGATGGGCTACGCCCTGGTCACCGAGGGCTACATGGACGTGGTGGCCCTGGCCCAGCTGGGGTTTGCCAACGCCGTGGCCACGCTGGGCACGGCCTGCACGCCGGATCATGTACACAAACTGTTTCGTTTCACCGAGCAGGTGGTGTTCAGCTTTGATGGCGACGCGGCCGGGCGGCGCGCGGCGCGCAAGGCGCTCGATGGCGCCCTGCCCTATGCCAGCGACACGCGCAGCGTGAAGTTTCTGTTTCTGCCCTCCGAACATGACCCCGACAGCTTCATCCGCGCCCACGGCCCCGAGGCCTTTGCGCGCCATGTGGGCGAGGCCATGCCGCTGTCGCGCTTCCTGCTGGACGCCGCGCGCGAAGGCTGCGACTTAGGGCAGGCCGAGGGCCGTGCCCATATGCTGAGCAACGCGCGACCACTATGGTCTGCCCTGCCCGATGGCGCACTCAGGCGGCAACTGCTGGCCGAGTTGGGCGAGCTGGGTCAGCTGCCAGCCACAGAGCTGGCCAGCCTGTGGGCACAAGACGGCGCACGCCACCCCGGCCCAGCCGGCGCGGCGCACAACGCTCCTCCGTTCGGCGACGAACCACCCTGGGGCCAGGAGCCGCCAGGGTCATGGCCTGGCGACACCGCACAGACCACCCGACCCTGGCGCAAGAGCGGCGACTGGAAGGGCAAGGGCGGCCGCTGGCGCCGCGAGGAACAGCGCCCCGCCCAACCGCCGCTGCCGCGCACGCCGGTGGCCGGCCGCGCCGACCACGCAGCGCGGCTGCTGCTGTCGCACATGCAGTTTCTCGAAGAACTTTCGCACGAAGACCATGGCCTGCTGCGCGAGCAGCCCGCGCCCCATGGCGCGCTGTTCGTGTGGCTGGAGGGCCAGCTGCACGAGCATGGCCCCCAGTCCTGGGCCGTTTTGCGCGAGGCTCTGGCCGGCCATGACAGCCAGGCCCTGGCCGAGCGCCTGATGAGCGGCAGCCACGCCCAGACCGAGGGCGACGAAGCCGAGCTGCGCGCCGAACTGCGCGGCCTGCTGAACCGCATGCTCATCGATGCGCTGAAACAGGAGCAAAACGCACTCATCGCCGCCGCGGCCCAGGATCCCACGGCACTGCAGCGATATCGCCAGCTGCAGGAGCGCCGCCGCATCCTGGAAAGCCATGGGCAACCGGGCTCTTGAAAAAATCCAAGTCGGTATAATGTAAGGTTTGTCGGCAAGAGCGACAGCAGCACCTCCGGATCAGGCAACCGCGACAACAGCGCGCAACCGCCCACCCCACCGCAAGGACTGCATCCCAAATGTTCGCCCAGACATCTTGCCTCTGAGGGCCTGCCCCTCGAACCGCGCATGCCCCGGCCTGCGCCCTGCCTGACGGCGCCGATACCGCTGGCGCTTGTGTTTTCTTTGTGTGTCCGTTTTTGACCCTGAGGTTGGTTCCATGCCCGTTCAAAAGTCCGCGAAGTCGCCCAAGTCCGCCACCGGCACCGCCGCACAGGCCGCTTCCGAAGCTACAACCACCGTGAAAACCGCCGCCAAGGCGCCCGCGAAAGCCGCCAAGTCCAAGGCAGCCGCTGCGCCCGAGGCGACGACGAAAGTCAAGACCGTGCCAACGCCCAAATCCTCAGCCGAGCTGGAAAAAGCCGCCGACGAACTGTTGAAGAAAAAACCCGCGCGCGCCGCCAAGGCTGCCCCAGCCGAAGACGCCCAAGAGGCGCCCAAGAAAAAACCCGGCCGCAAACCCAAGGCCGCCGACGACGAGGCAACGGCGCCCAAGGCGGCCGCCAAGAAGGCCCCCGCCAAGCGCGGCCGCAAGCCCAAGGGCAAGGAAGAAGGCCTGGAGGACGATGCCGACCTGTCCGACATCGAAGCCGACCTGGAGGGTGAGCCCGAACCCGAGGTTTCCACCACCGAGGCCGCGCCCGCCGAGAAGGTCAAGCCCCTGCGCATGAAGATCAGCAAGGCCAAGGAACGCGCCTTGATGAAGGAGTTCGGCCTGGACGAGACGGTCCTGTCCGAAGAAGACATGGCCAAGCGCCGCGCGCAGCTCAAGAAGCTGATCACCCTGGGCAAGACGCGCGGCTACCTGACGCAGGTGGAGATCTCCGACCACCTGCCGGACAAGCTGGTCGACGCCGAGACGCTGGAAGTCGTGATCTCCATGCTCAGCGACATGGGCGTGGCCGTGTACGAGCAGACGCCCGACGCGGAAACCCTGTTCCAGAACAACGTCACCCCCACCGCCACCACGGTCGAGGAAGCCGAGGAAGAGGCCGAGGCCGCCCTGTCCACCGTGGACAGCGAATTCGGCCGCACCACCGACCCGGTGCGCATGTACATGCGCGAGATGGGCACGGTGGAGCTACTCACGCGTGAGGGCGAGATCGAGATCGCCAAGCGCATCGAGGGCGGCCTGATGGACATGATGGAGGCCATCAGCGCCTCGCCCGCGACCATCGCCGAGATCCTCAACATGGGCGAGGAAATCCGCGAGGGCAAGGTCATCATCAACACCGTGGTCGATGGCTTCTCCAACCCCGAGGAGGCCGACGACTACGTGGCCGAGGAAGACTTCGACGAGTACGACGAAGAGGACGACGACGACGGCAAGGGCGGCTCCAAGGCCATGACGCGCCTGCTGGAAAAGCTCAAGAACGACGCGCTGGAGCGCTTTGACGAGCTGCGCGCGCTGTTCGAGAAGATGCACAAGATCTACGACAAGGAGGGCTACGGCACGCCGGCGTACATGAAGGTGCAGCACGAGATCTCGGCCAAGCTGATGACCATACGCTTCACGGCCAAGACCATCGAGAAGCTGTGCGACATGGTGCGTGCCCAGGTGGACGATGTGCGCAAGAAGGAGCGTGAGCTGCGCCGCATCATCGTGGACAAGTGCGGCATGCCGCAGGAGACCTTCATCAAGGAGTTCCCGCCCAACCTGCTCGACCGCACCTGGGTCGAGAAGCAGGCCGCCGCGGCCAAGCCCTGGAGCACCGTGATGCAGCGCAACATCCCGCCGATCCAGGAGCTGCAGCAGCACCTGATCGACCTGCAGTCGCGCGTGGTCGTGCCGCTGGGCGAGCTCAAGGCCATCAACAAGCGCATGAACCAGGGCGAATCGAATTCGCGCGACGCCAAGAAGGAGATGATCGAGGCCAACCTGCGCCTGGTGATCTCGATTGCCAAGAAGTACACCAACCGCGGCCTGCAGTTCCTGGATCTGATCCAGGAGGGCAACATCGGCCTGATGAAGGCCGTGGACAAGTTCGAATACCGCCGCGGCTACAAGTTCTCGACCTACGCCACCTGGTGGATCCGCCAGGCCATCACGCGCTCGATCGCCGACCAAGCGCGCACCATCCGCATCCCGGTGCACATGATCGAGACCATCAACAAGATGAACCGCATCTCGCGCCAGCATCTGCAGGAGTTCGGCTTCGAGCCCGACGCCAGCATCCTGGCCGAGAAGATGGAGATCCCCGAGGACAAGATCCGCAAGATCATGAAGATCGCCAAGGAGCCGATCTCGATGGAAACGCCCATCGGCGACGACGACGACAGCCACCTGGGCGACTTCATCGAGGACAGCAACAACACCGCGCCGGTGGATGCCGCCATGCAGGCCGGCCTGCGCGACGTGGTCAAGGACATCCTGGACGGCCTGACACCGCGCGAGGCCAAGGTGCTGCGCATGCGCTTCGGCATCGAGATGACCTCGGATCACACGCTGGAAGAGGTGGGCAAGCAGTTCGACGTGACGCGCGAGCGCATCCGCCAGATCGAGGCCAAGGCGCTGCGCAAGTTGAAGCACCCCAGCCGCAGCGACAAGCTGCGCAGCTTCATCGATTCGCTGTAACCGCGCTACCGCCAGCCAGCAAGCCCCGCCACCACCCGGTGCCGGGGCTTTTTTGCGCCCTCATTGCGTCGCACCACCGGCGGTGGACAATGCCTGCGCACCCACCCTTGCCAGTCCCGCCATGACCACCACCCCCGATACCTCTGCCCCACGCCTTGTATTTGCCGTCATGGGCGCGGGCTCGGTGGGCTGCTACTTTGGCGCGCTGCTGGCGCGCGCCGGGCACACCGTCACCCTCATAGGCCGCCAGGCCCATGTGCAGGCCATTACCGCCCATGGTCTGCGGCTGCAGAGCGCAACGCTTGATGAGCATGTGCGCCTGAGCGCCAGCACCGAAGCCAAGGCGGTAGCCGGCGCCGACGTGGTGCTGCTGTGCGTCAAATCCACCGACACCGAGACCGCCGCGCGCCAGATCCAGCCGCATCTGGCGCCCGGCGCCCTGGTGCTGACGCTGCAGAACGGCGTGGACAACGACGAGCGCGTGCGCGCCATGCTCGGCCCCGCTCAGCCCGTGGCCGCCGCCGTGGTGTATGTGGCCACGGCCATGGCCGGGCCGGGCCATGTGCGGCATTTCGGGCGCGGCGA
>JAGPIX010000199.1 GCA_018054745.1 Alicycliphilus sp. | reverse complement strand
CACGCCGGGCACCTTCTTCAGCGCCTTCTCGACGCGCGCCACGCAGCTGGCGCAGGTCATGCCGCCAATGCCCAGGTCCAGGGTTTGCTCGCTTGTATCGTTCATGGACGCAGTGTGACGCCTGACATGGTGGGAAGGTCAAGGACGGGGATAGCTTGACGCTTTGACTTGAAGGAGTGGTTCAATTAGCTTTACAGGACATCAATTTGTATCTCACAATGGCACAACGTAACAAGAGCGGCGTTGGAGCAGCGTCATGACCTCCGCGCAACCCGCTCACCACGCCACCGACAACCGGGAATCGAATGCTTCAACCCTCTGCAGCATCAGCGTGCTTCGGCCTGCCCCGTGCGGCGCGCGCACGATGGGTCGCCCTGCTCACGGTGACCCTGATGTTTGGTGCGGCCCTGCCGGCGCAGGCTCAGTGGGACATCCCAGCCGGTGCCTCGGTTGATATGGCGGGCGGTTCGGCCGATCTCGCATGTACCGATCTGCTGGTGGGTGGCATGCTCGTCGTCGGCGCTGGCGGCAGCGTGACCGGCGTGCGCGACGTGCGCATCGCGCCGGGGGGTAGCCTGGTCCTCGATGGCGGCACGCTGCAACTGTCCCAGCAGTGGGTCAATCAAGGAAGCTTCAGTGCTGGCGGCGGTCAGGTGACGCGCGCGGCCGGACCAGGCTGTCCGGCCGTCGGTCCGCTCGGTCCCTTCAACCCGCTGGCCCCAGCCACGCCGGTGGCGGTCCCGACCACCAGCCCCGCCGGCTTGGCCGTGCTTGCCTGCCTGCTGGCCGCCCTGGGCTGGCGTTCACGACGGCGCGCGGGTGTAGCCCCAATACCTTCTTCACACCGCTGACCCGGAGCGAACAATGAGCTTTCGACCGTCCATCCTTGGCTTCGCCATGGCCTTGAGCACCACGATGACGCTTGCTGCGGACGTCACCCTGACCCCACCCAGCGGCGGCAGCGTGGTGATCCAGTCGGCCCCGGCCACACCCGCCCTGCGGATCGCGCCTGGCCCCACCGTGCAGTTGCCGGGCCTGCCCAGCGCCGCCGAGTACGAGACGCCGGTATGCCAGGATGCAAGCGGTACCTTGGGTCGCTGCAACGCGACGGCGATCGGCACGCCCGGGCCCAGGGGCGAAATCGGACCCATAGGACCGGTGGGACCTGCAGGCGCTATCGGCCCCCAGGGGCCGGTCGGCCCGCAAGGCCCGACCGGCCCGCAAGGCCCGACCGGCCCGCAAGGCCCGGCCGGCACCAGCGTCACCGGCTTGGTTGAGGCGCGCCATGGCTGCTTCAACGGCAGCGGCGGCATCATCAGCGGCAGCGGCTACAGCGTCAGCCGCACCGCCAACCAATACACGGTGAACTTCACCCCTGCCCTGGCGGGCGTACCCATCAGCCTGCTGATGGACGCGCGGGCCAACAATGGTCGCAGTCTGGGGATGGGTGCCACGACCACCGCCGCCAGCGCCGTTCTGACGGTCACCTGGCTCGAAGCGACTGAAAACGTAGCCTCGATCTGTTTCCTGGCCGCTCGCTGAACCCCTGACCGCAATGGAAGCCCTCATGTCGAATTCCTCACCCGCCATCCCGTCCGCCCACCCGGCCCGACCGCGCGCCACGGCGGCTGCGTGTTCGGCGACTCGGCGGCCCCTGAGGCGCGCAGCCCTGGCCGCCGCCCTGCTGGCCGGTGCCGCGGTGGCGCCGAGCGTACAAGCGCAAGCCGAGCCCTTCATCGGGCAGTTGATGCTGGTTCCCTATAATTTTTGCCCGTATCGCTGGGCCGAGGCCAACGGCCAGCACTTGAGCATCGTGCAAAACACGGCCCTGTTCTCCCTAATCGGCACCTACTATGGTGGCAACGGCCAGACCACCTTTGCCCTGCCGGACCTGCGCGGCCGCGTACCCGTGCACGTTGGCCAAGGCCCAGGACTGTCGTCGATCGCGTTGGGAGAAGCCGGCGGCACCGAAAGCGTCACCCTGTTCAGTTCCAACCTGCCCGCCCACAGCCACGCGCTGAACGCCACTGCGCAGCCGGCCACCCATGCGTCACCCGCCACCGATCGTGCGCTGGCGGCCACGCAGAACGCTGGAACCTATACGGCCGGTCCGCCGAACACCTCGCTGGTGCCCGGCAGCGTGGGCTTGACCGGAAACAATGTGCCCTTTTCCGTGCGCAACCCCTACCTGGGCATGCGCTGGTGCATTGCGTTGCAAGGCATCTATCCTTCGCGAAACTGAAGGGTCTCGCTGGCGCATCGCGTCGGGCGGCCCGAGCCGTCGGCGCTTGACCTTGCCATGAGGGAAAGGTCTATCCTTTGTGGCAACTACCCAACCGCCCACCGAGGAGAACCTCCATGCAACAGCAATTCACCGTCACCGGCATGACCTGCGGCCACTGCGAGGCCGCTGTCGCGCGCGCGGTCAAGCAACTCGATGGCGGCGCGCAGGTCAGGATCGATCGCGCCGCCAATCGGGTGCAAGTCGATTCCGCCCAGCCGCGCGAAGCCATCGCCGCCGCCATCCGCGAGGAAGGCTACGCGGTCGCGGAATGAGCCAGCCCACGCCCACCGGCCCGGTCAACATCGGCGCCGCCGCCCAGGCCTCGGGCGTGTCGGCCAAGATGCTGCGCCACTACGAGTCGCTCGGCCTGCTGGGCGACGTGGCGCGCACCGAGGCCGGCTACCGCCAGTACACGGCGGCCGACATCCACACGCTGCGCTTCATCAAGCGGGCGCGCGACCTGGGCTTTTCGATCGCCGAGATCGCCGCCCTGGTCGGCCTGTGGCACGACCGCCAGCGCGCCAGCGCCGACGTCAAGCGCCTCGCGCAGGCCCATGTGGTCGAGCTCGAAAAACGCATCGCCGCCTTGCAGGACATGCGCCACACGCTACAGAATCTGTTGCAGCACTGCCATGGCGACGAGCGGCCCGACTGCCCGATCCTGGACCAGCTGGCGGGCGGCTGAAGGCGGCACCCGCCGGGTGGATGAAATTCATCCATCTTTACAAACCGACATGCGCCGATGATGGGCGCGATACACGCGGCGCGCAGACTTGCCTTCAAGCCGGCGACAGGGCTTCCCTCCACCGGCCACGTTGATCCCGAGTCCCGATCCTGAAAGGAAAGCACCATGTCTTCGCATCCGAAACGCCTCTTCATCGCCGCCGTGCTGGCCGCCACCGGCGCCATCGCCGTCGCCCAGGCACCCGCGCCCGTCGCCCCGGCCGCCGGCGACAGCGCCACCCAGCAGCGCGCCGCCCCGGGCGAGCGCCGTGAGCGCATGGACCCGGCCCAGCGCCAGCAGCGAATGGCCGAGCGCCACGCCCGCCGCATGAACGAGCTGAAGGCGCAGCTCAAGCTCAACCCCGCGCAGGAGCCCGCCTGGGCCAGCTACAGCGCCGCCATGCAGCCGCCCGCCCAGCTGCAGCGCCCGCGCACGGACCGCAGCGAGTTCGCGGCCCTGACCACGCCGCAGCGCATCGACCGCATGCAGCAGCGCTCGGCCGAGCGCCAGGCGCAGATGAAGCAGCGCGGCGACGCCGTGAAGGCCTTCTACGCCCAGCTCACGCCCGAGCAGCAAAAGGTGT
>JAGPIX010000083.1 GCA_018054745.1 Alicycliphilus sp. | reverse complement strand
GGTGTTCTGATGTGTAGGCTTTATCGTTTGCCTCGACATGAACAGCCCCGGATTTCGAGGAGGCTGGTTGGTTTAAATTGAGGTCGGTGTGACTGCCTCGCTGGCGAGTTGCCGCCAGACAGTTAACACCGTTTACGCGCGACGAGGATGTTGGCCGTGGCGCCCGCACGGTCGCGCACCATGAGCACGGATACCTGCTCCTTGGAGACGCCGCGCTGGCTGGCCTTGCCGCCGCGCCGGCGCGCCTGGCGCAGCAATGCACGCTGGCCTTTGCTCGATTCGAGGAAGTAGGACTCATCGGCCTCGGCAATGCCGCGCAATGCGCTGGCCTGGCGCTGACTGGGCAGCTGCAGGAAGCGGTGACGCCAGCGGAACGCCGTGCTCCAGGCCACCTCCAGCCGCTCGGCCACCCGGGGAATGCTCAGGCCTTGGCTGAGCGCCTGGGTGTGCGCCAGCCATTTGCCCCGCTGATGCAGCCCACTCAGCGGCGCGCCCGTCAGCGCGTTGAAGGTGCATGTGCAGCCACGGCACAAAAAGCGCTGCAGGCCGCGGGCAAAGCCGTTCTTGACGATGTGGGCGGCGCCGCAATGGGGGCAGAACCCGGGCGCTTGCGATTCGATGGTTTCGATGGAGGCTTGGCGCGCTTGCAGCGCGGCCAGCTGAGGTAGAGCTTGAACTCCGGGCTGAGCCAGGAGCCAAACTCGAAGGCAATGTCTTTGTGGGCATAGGTGCCGCCTCCGCGCCCTGCTTTGGCGTACAGACCGATGGCACCTGTTGCCTCAATCCATTTTTTGGGTGACAGAGAGAAGCTGTTCAGACCAGCTTGCCTTCTAAACCTCTCGAATTCGAGAGGTTTGAAATGCGGGTTGTAGATTTGCTCCCAAATACCCAGAAACTCAATGGTGTTGCGGTTGCGCATCCAGTTGTACAGGATGCTTTCGTCTCCGAACCTCTTGACCATATCGGTAGATGTAGTCCTGATCATGCCGGGTGGCAATGGAGACCTCCGCTCCTTTGACGTTGATGATCCGGTTCTTCATGCCAACTCCCATTGGAGTTTGAATACCTCTTCGAGGGCCGATGTCGAAGAGAGCCTCCCCTCCAGCTCATTGATCACCACCACCTGATCGCAGGGCACGCGGCACAGGTCATCGGCCTTGGTTGGTAGGAGCAGATGACGATCTGGCTGGCTTGGTCC
Organism: Alicycliphilus sp.; assembly: GCA_018054745.1. Lineage (GTDB taxonomy): Bacteria > Pseudomonadota > Gammaproteobacteria > Burkholderiales > Burkholderiaceae_C > Alicycliphilus > Alicycliphilus limosus. The sequence goes on along the minus strand of JAGPIX010000083.1, from coordinate 11,834 downwards.
TGGGTTTGGTCAAAGGGGTTGGGCAAACCCGCCTTGCGCTGCTCGTTGTAACTTTTGGCTTCCAGAATCAGCGCTTGCAGGCTGAACTTGTCTTGCAGCTCCTGGTGCCACTGCTTGCGCAGGTTGGCCGGGGTGATGATGAGGATGCGGCGCTTGCGCTCTGTCCAGCGCTGGACAATCGCCAGGCCAGCCTCGATGGTCTTGCCCAGGCCCACCTTGTCCGCCAGGATCACGCCTTGCGAAAGCGGGCTTCGGAACGCGAACAGTGCTGCCTCGACCTGGTGCGGATTCAGATCGACCCGCGCATCAACCAGGGTGGAGGCCAGGAGGTCGGGGGGAGTCACGCCCGATCTGCCTTGAAAGCAGCCAGGCGATGTATTGGGACTGGTAGGACGTATGGGGAACAAGAGGCACTGCATTCCTCGAAACATGTCGTTAACGATTATGCGTGGCAGCTGAAGACACAAGTATGGGCTGGACAGTTGCAACATCAACCAGCTCACCAGCCAGGCCCTGACCGACCTGGGCGCCGGGCCTACGTTCTACGACTGCGCGGTGCAGGTCGAGGCGGCCGCCAGTTACTCATAAAACCATAGCTTCTTGCGCTTGTACTTCAAGGCCTGGGCGAATATTCACCTCTAAATCAACCGTGCGACACGATCTGCTGGTCGATGGCGCCGAACAGGCTCTGCCCGTCCCGGCCCTTCATCTCGATGCGGATGGTGTCGCCGTACTTCATGAATTCCGTACTCGGCCGGCCGTCCTCGATGGTCTCGATGCAGCGCTTCTCGGCAATGCAGCTATAGCCCTTGGACCAGTCCTTGTTGCTCACCGTGCCGCTGCCCACGATGGAGCCGGCGCGCACGTTGCGCGTCTTGGCAATATGGGCGATGAGCTGGCCGAAGTGAAAGCTCATCTCCGCCCCGGCGTCGCACATGCCAACCCTGCGGCCGTTCCAGGTGGACTGCAGCGTCAGGTGCACGCGCCCGCCCTGCCAGGCGTCGCCGAGCTCGTCCAGCGTCACGGCCACCGGGCTGAAGGCAGTGGCCGGCTTGGACTGGAAGAAGCCGAAGCCCTTGGCTAGCTCCGCCGGTATCAGGTTGCGCAGGCTGACGTCGTTGGCCAGCATCAGCAGGCGCACGCCGTCCAGCGCCTGCTCCGGGCTCGCGCCCATCTTCACGTCGCCGGTGATGACGGCGATCTCGGCCTCGAAGTCGATGCCCATGGCCTCACTCGGCACGACCACATCGTCGCAGGGGCCCAGAAAATCGTCGCTGCCGCCCTGGTACATCAGCGGGTCGGTGTAAAAGCTCGCCGGCACCTCGGCGCCACGCGCGCGGCGCACCAGCTCGACATGGTTGAGGTAGGCCGAACCATCGGCCCACTGGTAGGCGCGCGGCAGCGGCGCCATGCACTGGCGCGCGTCGAACGCAAACGCGTGGCGCGCGCGGCCGGCGTTGAGCTGCTCGTACAAGTCCTGCAGCTGGGGGGCGAGGAAGTTCCAGTCGTCCAGCACCTGCTGCAGGCGGCTGGCAATGCCGGTCGCATAATGGGCCGCGCCCAGGTCGCGCGCGACCACAACCAGCTGACCATCGCGCGAACCGTCCTTGTAGGTCGCCAGTTTCATGGGCCAGGCCCTCCGTCTGACCGCCCGCGCCCATGGTGGCGCAGCGGGTTGATTGCACAAAGCAGAAAATTCTAGCCATGCCACGCCGCGCCCTGCTGCTGCTGACTGCCCTGGTGCTGATCCTGCACTGGCTGGTGCTGGTCGGCCTGCCGCTGGGCGGCGGGGCCGGCGCGGCGCCGCAGCCGACGGCGTTTCACACGCGCATGCTGTCAGCGCCGCCCGCCGCGCCACCCGCGCCCCAGGCCGCCCCCGCGCCCGCCCCCCGGGCACGCGAGCCGGGCAAGCCCGTGAAACCCAGGCCCCGGCCAGCGCCGGCGGCCCCACCCGCCGCCACCGAGGACAGCCCGGCCGACAGCCCGGTGCAGTCCGCCCCGCCTGCGCCGATCATCTCCCCCATGGAGGCCGAGGCCGCCCCTGCGTCCACCGAGGCGGCAATGCCAGGCAGCGATAGCCCGGCCGCGCCGCAGGTGCCGCCAACCACCGCCGAAGCGCCCGAACCCGACAAGGCCGCCGCAGCCGAACCCGAAAAGGCTGCCGCGGCAGAGTCGGCCGAGACCGCCGGTGTCGAGATCCGCCCCCCGGGCCAGCCGGGCGCGCGCGCCAGCAGCGAGCCGCCGCCGGTGCTGCTGCCGCCCTCCACGCGCCTGTCGTTCGACGTGGTGGGCGAGGTGAAAAAATTCCACTACAACGCCAGCGCCGAGCTGCTGTGGCGCCAGCAGGGCCAGCGCTACGAGGCGCGCCAGCAGATCAAGGCCTTCCTGCTCGGCGCGCGCACGCAGACCAGCGTGGGCAGCATCACGCCCCAGGGCCTGCAGCCCGAGCGCTTTGGCGACAAGTCACGCAGCGAGCGGGCGGCGCATTTCGACTTCGAGCGCCACGAGGTCATCTTCAGCGCCAACACCCCGCGCGCCACCATCGGCGCGGGGGCGCAGGACAGGCTCAGCGTGTTCCTGCAGCTGGGTGCCATGCTGGCCGCCGCGCCAGAGCGCTACCCGCCAGGCACGCAGATCACGCTGACCACCGTGGGCGCGCGCCACGCCGACCGCTGGACTTTCAGCGTCCAGGGGCCGGAGACGCTGGACCTGCCCGCCGGCAGCACGCCGGCCCTGAAGCTCGAACGCCTGCCGCAGGCGGATCAGCAGCGCGACCAGAAGGCCGAGCTGTGGCTGGGCACGGCGCTGCACTATCTGCCGGTGCGCATACGCCTGACGCAGGGCAATGGCGACTTTGCCGACCTGCTGCTCAGCGGCCACGAAGCGCCATGACCACAGCCGGCCTGGGGCCATGGCGCGAATCCGGGCGCGGTACGGCACGAGGGGGGTTTCCATGGAATACTGGCTGCATATCCGGTGGCCCTTGAACTCTTGCCAGGCGTTGCCATCTGATAGCCATGCTTAAAGGGGGGATCGCGCCATGAAAATGCTCTACGACTCTGACTCTTTTGTGGTGGTTCACATGCTGCCAGACGCCGACCTGAGCGACAGCGCCGCGAAAACCGCCCCATTGCCGCCCCAGCTGCTGCGCCACGGCTTCGAGATCGTGGACAAGCGCTCGGGCAAGGAGGTGTACCTGGACGGCTCCTGGGCCGAGCTGTTTCAGCAGCAGATCCTGGCCTGGCAGCGTGATACGCCGACCCAGGAGGAGGTGGAAGACACGCTGGACAGCTACGTCGGACTGGCGCAGAATCCCGTCGTAGTACATTGAGTTTCGGGGGTCTTTACCCCCTTTGCGGCCCACCCCCGGTAGGCCGCAGCCCCGCGAGGGGCACAGCGCGCCGTGGCCGACCGCCACGGCGCCTTCGTTTTGGGCGCCAACCAATTTGCCGGGCTCGCCAGGTTGTTTAGTCAAATATGCCCGTAGCGCCCATGCATAAAGCGCCAAAAGCTATTGTTTAAATAGCAAAACAACTTTAGCGCACCCCACGGCGCCGCGCCATCTCCTGGCCCATGGCGCTCTGGGCACCCGGATCGAGCAGCGCGCGCGCCGCGGGGTAGATGCTGTCGTCCTCATGGCGCAGATGGTCGGCGTAGCACTCGGCAAATCCGTCCAGCGCCGCCTCATGCTCGGCGCTGAACGCCGGCAACTGCCCATCGGCCATGGCCTGCAGCGGGCCGCGCGCGGTGGCCCAGCGCTCGGCCATGCGCACATGGTCGCGCTGCAGCTGGCGCACCAGGGTCACCAGGGGCGCGTCATGCTCCTGGGCCAGCAGCGGCGGAAAGACATGCAGCTCCTCGTCCTCATGGTGCAGCGGCGCGGCGATGTCGAAGTAGCGCAGCACGTCGCGCGCCGCCTGGCGCGCCGAGTCGTCGCAGCCGTGGCCGTGGCCGTGGCCGCGCAGGTAGTCGCGCAGGCGCCGCAGCAGATCCAGCGAGCGGCGCACGCGGTCATGGCAGGCGTCCAGCATCTCAAAGGGCTGGTCGAAGCCTGCGCCCGGGCTGCGCATGCCGGGCAGGGATACTCTGGTCGTCATGGGCAACTATCCTAGCCGCACGGGTTGGCCCTCCCGGTTGAATGGCAGGTAGGCGTCAAAGGCGCCGGTCTTCACACCCTCCACCATGCGGCCGAGCACGCGCTCGGCATCGTCCTCGGACGGCGCCCGGGTGGGGGTGCCCGACAGCGCCGCGGTGAATACCAGGCGCCAGGGCTGGCCCGGCGGCTCGAACTGCCGCGACTCGCGCAGCAGCGCGGCAAACGATTCCAGCTCCTCGGGCAGCCTGTCCAGGCACATCATGGGCACCAGGACACCGCCATCGCCCTGCGCAAAGCGCTCGCGTTGCCCGGGCGTGGCGCCCTCGGGCAGCTCGGTGCCGGCAAACACCAGCAGCAGGCGCTGGCGCTCGCGCTGCGCGCGCGCGGCGTGCAGCAGGTCGTCAAAGTGGTTGATTTCGGTCTTCATGGCCATGCCCTCCCTTGTCCATCCACGGCTGCAGGCCCACGCCCGGCACCAGCGTGGACACGTACTGCGCCGGCACCGGGCGCACGCGCGCGGGCTTGCGCGCGAGCACCGTGCCGACGCTGACAAAACACAGGGCACGCTCGCCAGTCCCGAGCGCAAACAGCGCGCGCAGCCCCTGTGACTGCAGCGCCTTGCCACTGGTCAGCGCCGAGCCAAAGCCCAGGGCCGTGGCCATGAGCAGCAGGTTCTGCACCGCGCAGCCGGCCGATACCAGGCGCTCGGCCGGCACGATGTCGGGGTCGCCCCCCAGCTCATCGACCGCCAGCAACAGCAGCAGCGGGGCGCGAAAGGCCTTTTCGCGCGCCTGCTCCTGCTGCTCGGGCGTGGCCGCGCTGTCGCGCTCGCACAAAGCCTGGGCAAACACCTCGGCCAGCGCCGCGCGCGCCTCTTGCGGCACGAGCACGAAGCGCCAGGGCAGCAGTCGGCCATGATCCGGCGCATGGCCGGCCGCCGCCAGCATGGCCTGCAGCTGCGCGGCATCGGGCCCGGGTGCGCCCAGGCGCTTGGGCAATATGGTCTGGCGCGACTGCAGCAGGGCCGCGGCCAGATCGGCGGCCGAAGCGCCGCCCATCGCCGGCCATGGCGTGGCGGCATCCTGTTCATCACTGCACAAGCGTTTGTCCATCATGTTCCACATCGGGCGGGCCACAGCCCGGTACCCCATTTTGGCTGCGCTATTGCACCAAGGGGCTGTCGGCGGCATCGAGCTGCACGCCTTCGACCTCGGCGCTGCCCGCCAGCAGCTGCAGGTATTGGCGCAGCGCATTCACCCAGGCCTGCTGGCGCAGCACCAGCGCGATCGAGGCCTGCACCTGGTCAAACGCCTGGGGCTGGGCCGGCTTGCGCGCGCAAACCTGCACCACATGCAGGCCAAATCGACTGTGCACCAGGCGCGCGAGCACGCCGACCTCCTGCGAGCCAAAGACCTCGCGCGCAAACTCGGGCGCGCAGTCCTCGGGCGTGAGCCAGCCCAGGTCGCCGCCCTGGGCGCCGCTGGGGCAGTTGGACCATTCGCCCGCCGCCTCGGCAAAGCGCGGGCCGCCGTCGTCGGCGCAGCGCAGCTCCAGCAGCAGGCGCTCGGCGCGCTGGCGCAGCAGGCTCACGTCGACGCCGGGCGTGACGGCGAACAGCACATGGCGCAGGTGGGCGCGCTCGCCCTGGCTGCCAAAACCCGGATGGGCGGCGTGGTAGCGCCGGCAGGCGGCCTCGGAGGGCTCGGGCACCTGCAGGGCCTGCTCCAGCAGCCGCTCTATCGCCTGGGCCGCGGCGGCGCTGGTGGCGCCGTCCAGGCCGGGCGCGTCGTCCTCGGCCAGCAGGCCCTGGCGCTGCGCCTGCTGGCGCAGCAACTCGGTGCAGGCGCGCTGGCGCAGCATATCGCCGGGCGGCTGCGCGCCCGCGGCGTGCAGGGCGACGCCGTTGATGCGCGCCACTTCTGCCTGGTCGCTGGCACTGTCACTGGCACTGGCACTGCCGCAGCCACAGGCATGGGTTCCACAGGTACTGGTCATGGGTCTCTCCTGGCAGGCCCCTTGCGCCATGCCGGCGGCATTTGGAGCCAAATTGGCCTGCAGCGCTTATCTACAAAGCGCAAACAGCTATTATTTTTACAGTGAACGTCGTGGCTCGTTCTGGCCCGGCGGCACGTTCAGGCGCCGCGCGCGCACCAGCTGATAGGGGCGCAGCACATAGGCCAGCGTGCCAAAGCCACTCCAGACATGCACCAGGCGCGTGAACGGGAAGATCAGGAACACCGTCATGCCCAGGAACAGGTGGGCCTTGAAGACCCAGCCCGCGCCGGCCAGCATCTCCACCGCGCCGGAACGGAAGGTGACGATGCGCTGACCCCATTCGGCCAGGCGCATCATCATCGAGCCGTCCAGGTGCTGGGCCGACAGCGGGATGGTGGCCAGGCCCAGCGCCAGCTGAACCCAGAAGATCCACAGCAGCGCGATGTCGCTGGTCTTGGAGGTCGCCCGGATGCGAGCGTCCGTTAGGCGCCGGTGCAGCAGCAGGGTCACGCCGACGAAGGCCATCAGGCCGGCAATGCCACCGCTGACCATGGCCAGCAGTTGCTTGTCGTGCGCGGTGATGACGTAGTCGTAGAGGACATGCGGCGTGAGCATGCCGACGAAGTGGCCGAAGAACAGGAACAGCACGCCGACGTGGAACAGGTTGCTGGCCCAGCGCAGGCTGCCGGTGCGCAGCAGCTGCGAGGAGTCGCTCTTCCACGTGTACTGGTCGCGGTCAAAGCGCAGCCAGCTGCCGATGAAGAACACGGCCAGGCAAATGTAGGGATACAGGCCGAAGAGGAAATGGTCGATCCAGGCGGTCATGGCGAGACTCCTTGGGAAGATTGCGGGCGCGCCTTGCGCACGATGTGAATCGGTTGGGGCTGGTCGGGGCGGTTCTGGCCGCGCGTGGCGCAGCCGTCGAAGGCCTCGGGCTCGGCCCAGGCCTCGTCCATGTCGGGCTCGGGGGCGATGGCGACCGCCTGCGCGGTCTCGCCGGCAGCCTCGAGCACGGCGGCGAGCACGCTGGCGTAGGGGCTGGCCTTGGCCTGCAGCGCGCTGAACAGCGCATTCAGGATATGCGCCATCTCGGCGAGAAACTCGCGCGCCACCGCGGTCGGCTGGGTCGAGGCGAACTCCAGCACCACGCCCAGGTGGTCGGGCAGCTCCTGCGCGTCCAGGTACAGGCCGGCGCGCTCGTAGGTCTGCGTCAGGTCGATCAGCGCCGGGCCGCGTTCGCGCGAGTCGCCATGGATATGCTCGAACAGGTGCAGCGAGGTGCGGTGGCCGCGGTCGAAGGTATCGACATAGCGCCCCTCGGCCTCGTAGGCGTCCATGGCGCAGATCTGCTGGGCCAGGGCCTGCAGCTCGGCGATGCGGGCCGCGGGCAGGGCCTGCTCGGTCTGCAGCGCGTCGATCAATGCGGGCATCTGCGCGCGCAGCCCGGCGCCGGGGTAGGCCAGCAGCCGCGCCAGCGCGCGCAGCGTCAGGCGCATGGTCTCGGGTGTCTTCTTGAACATGGTGGCGCTCCTCAGACCACGGCCTTGATGGGAATGGTGCGCGGCTTCTTGCCGCCGAAGATGCTCACCTCGGTGGCGCCGTCGGAGCAGCCGTTGCCGAAGGAGAAGCCGCAGCCGCCGCGCACGTCAAAGGCGTCCTCGGCGTACTCGCGGTGGGTGGACGGGATCACGAAGCGATCCTCGTAGTTGGCAATCGCCATCACCTGGTACATGTCCTCCACGTCGTGCACCGTCAGGCCCGTCTGCTGCAGCACGGCCATGTTCTGCACCTTGTCCACATGCACGCCGCGCTGGTAGGCGCGCATGGCCAGCATGCGCTCGAGCGCGCGCACCACCGGGCCGGTGTCGCCGGCGGTCAGCAGGTTGGCCAGGTACTGCACGGGGATGCGCAGCGCCGAGACGTCGGGGATCTCGCCATTCACGCCCACATGGCCGGCGTTGGCCGCCGAGGTGATGGGCGAGAGCGGCGGCACATACCAGACCATGGGCAGGGTGCGGTACTCGGGGTGCAGCGGCAGGGCCACCTTCCAGTCCACGGCCATCTTGTAGACTGGGCTGTTCTTCGCCGCCTCCAGCCAGTTGTCGGGAATGCCGTCGAGCCGCGCCTGGCGTATCACCTCGGGGTCATGCGGGTCCAGGAAGATGTCGAGCTGCGCCTGGTACAAGTCCTTGTCGCGCTCCACGCTGGCCGCTTCCTGGATGCGGTCGGCGTCGTAGAGCAGCACGCCAAGATAGCGGATGCGGCCGACGCAGGTCTCGGAGCAGACCGTGGGCTGGCCGGCCTCGATGCGCGGATAGCAGAAGATGCATTTCTCGGCCTTGCCGGTCTGCCAGTTGTAGTAGATCTTCTTGTACGGGCAACCCGAGACGCACATGCGCCAGCCGCGGCATTTGTCCTGGTCGATGAGCACGATGCCGTCTTCCTCGCGCTTGTAGATCGAGCCGCTGGGGCAGCTGGCCACGCAGGCCGGGTTCAGGCAATGCTCGCACAGGCGCGGCAGGTACATCATGAAGGTGTTCTCGAACTGGGCGTACATGTCCTTTTGCACCTGTTCGAAGTTCACGTCGGCGCTGCGCCTGGAGAACTCGCCGCCCAGGATTTCTTCCCAGTTCGGGCCCCAGACGATCTTCTCCAGCCGCTCGCCGGTAATCAGGCTGCGCGGGCGCGCCACGGGGGTGTTCTTCATCTCGGGCGCCGACTGCAGGTGGTCGTAGTCGAAGGTGAAGGGTTCGTAGTAGTCGTCGATCTGCGGCAGGTTCGGGTTGGCGAAGATGCGCATCAAGAGCTTCCACTTGCCGCCCTGGCGCGGCGTGATGCTGCCGTCGGCATGGCGCGTCCAGCCGCCGTTCCACTTGTCCTGGTTCTCCCATTCCTTGGGGTAGCCGATACCGGGCTTGGTCTCGACGTTGTTGAACCAGGCGTATTCCATGCCGGGCCGGCTGGTCCAGACGTTCTTGCAGGTGACGGAACAGGTGTGGCAGCCAATGCACTTGTCCAGGTTCAGCACCATGCCGATTTGGGCGCGTATTTTCATTGTCGTTCTCCTTGTCGTTCACGCATGGGCGCTGGCGGCGGAGGTGCTGCCCGCAGGTTCATCGAGCCAGTCCACGCGGCGCATCTTGCGCACCAGCACGAACTCGTCGCGGTTGGTGCCAATGGTTCCGTAGTAGTTGAAGCCGTAGCTGTACTGCGCGTAGCCGCCGATCATGTGCGTGGGCTTGAGGACCACGCGCGTGACCGAGTTGTGGATGCCGCCGCGCGTGCCGGTGATCTCCGAGCCGGGGGTGTTGATGGTCTTTTCCTGCGCGTGGTATTTCAGCACCATGCCGGGCTTGACGCGCTGGCTGACCACCGCGCGCGCGGCGATCGCGCCATTGGCGTTGAACAGCTCTATCCAGTCGTTGTCCACGATGCCGCCGCGCTTGGCGTCCTCCTCGCTGATCCAGACCACCGGGCCGCCGCGGTTGAGCGTGAGCATGTGCAGGTTGTCGCTGTACGTGCTGTGTATGCCCCATTTCTGGTGCGGCGTGATGAAGTTCAGCTGCAGCTCGGGGTGGCCATTGGGTTTCTTGCCGGCCACCTCGTGCAGGGTCTTCAGATCGACAGGCGGGCGGTAGCTGCACAGGCCCTCGCCAAAGTCGCGCATCCAGGGGTGGTCCTGGTAGAACTGCTGGCGGCCGGTGAGGGTGCGCCATGGGATCAGCTCGTGCACGTTGGTGTAGCCGGCGTTGTAGCTGACCTTCTCGGATTCCAGCCCCGACCAGGTGGGCGAGCTGATGATCTTGCGTGGCTGCGCCTGGATGTCGCGAAAGCGGATCTTCTCGTCCTCGCGGTGCAGCGCCAGGTGCACATGGTCGCGCCCGGTTTGCTTGCCCAAGGCCTCCCAGGCCTTGCAGGCCACATGGCCGTTGGTCTCGGGCGCGAGCATCATCACCACCTCGGTGGCGTCGATGTCGCTCACGATGCGCGGCCTGCCCTGCGCCACGCCCTCCTCGCGCACGCGGCCGTTCAGGTCGCCCAGTTGCTCGACCTCGGTCTGGGTGTTCCAGCCAATGCCCTTGCCGCCATTGCCCAGCCTGTCCATCAAGGGGCCCAGGGCCGTGAAGCGCGCATAGGTGTTGGGGTAATCGCGCTCGACCACCGTGACCTGCGGCGCGGTCACGCCGGGGATCAGGTCGATCTCGCCGCGCTTCCAGTCCTTGACGCCAAACGGCTGTGCCAGCTCGCCCGGGGTGTCGTGCATGATGGGCGTGAGCACCACCTCTTTTTCCACCCCCAGGTGGCCCACGCAGACCTCGCTGAAGGCCTTGGCGAAGCCCTTGTAGATCTCCCAGTCGCTTCTGGCCTGCCAGGCCGGATCGACAGCGGCCGACAGCGGGTGGATGAAGGGGTGCATGTCCGAGGTGTTCAGGTCGTTCTTCTCGTACCAGGTGGCCGTGGGCAGCACGATGTCGGAGTACAGACAGGTGGTGCTCATGCGGAAGTCCAGCGTCACCAGCAGATCGAGCTTGCCCTCGGGTGCGCTGGCATGCCACTTCACCTCCTCGGGCTTGGCATCCTGCGGGCCCAGATCCTTGCCCTGCACGCCGTTTTGCGTGCCCAGCAGGTGCTTCAAGAAATACTCATGCCCCTTGCCCGAGCTGCCCAGCAGGTTGGAGCGCCAGACAAACAGGTTGCGCGGCCAGTTCAGCGGGTTGTCCGGGTCTTCGCAGCTCAAGGACAGCGAGCCGTTCTTCAGCGACTGCACCACGTAGTCCTTGGGGTCCAGGCCGCGCTCCTGCGCATCCCTGGCCAGCTGCAGCGGATTGGCCTGCAGCTGCGGCGCACTGGGCAGCCAGCCCATGCGCTCGGCGCGCACGTTGTAGTCGATCATGCTGCCCTGGTAGGCGGCCTTGTCCGCCAGCGGCGAGAGCACCTCATCGACACCCAGCTTCTCGTAGCGCCACTGGTCGGTGTGGGCGTAGAAGAAGCTGGTGGCGTTCTGCTGGCGCGGCGGGCGTATCCAGTCCAGCGCAAAGGTCAGCGCCGTCCAGCCGGTCTGCGGGCGCAGCTTCTCCTGGCCCACGTAGTGCGACCAGCCGCCACCCGACTGGCCTATGCAGCCGCACAGCATCAGCATGTTGATGATGCTGCGGTAGTTCATGTCGCAGTGGTACCAGTGGTTCATGCCGGCGCCGATGATGACCATGCTCTTGCCCTGGGTCTTGTCGGCGTTGTCGGCGAACTGGCGCGCCACGGTGATCACATGCTCGCGCGGCACGCCGGTGATGCTCTCCTGCCAGGCCGGGGTGTAGGGCGCATTGGCGTCGTAGCTGCCGTCCAGGGCCTCGCCGTCCAGGCCGCGCGCGATGCCGTAGTTGCCGGCCAGCAGGTCGAACACCGTGGCCACGGCCACGCGGCCCTGGGCGTCCTCGCCGTGCAGATCCAGGTGGGTGATGGGCACGCGGCGCAGCATCACGTCACCACCCTGGTCGTTGGCCTGGAAATGCGGCGTCTGCACGCCACCGAAGTAGGGGAAGGCCACGTCGGCCACCGCATGCGCCTGGGCACCGTCTTCCAGCACCGAGAGCTTGAGCTTCACGTCGTTGCCGCTGCGCGCATCCTTGTCCTCCAGGTTCCACAGGCCCTCGTCGGGACGGCCCTCCTTGCCCCAGCGAAAGCCGATGGAGCCGTTGGGCAGCGCCACCTTGCCGTCCAGGCCGTAGGCCACGGTCTTCCAGTC
>JAGPIX010000012.1:29806-35895 GCA_018054745.1 Alicycliphilus sp. | reverse complement strand
AGATCAAGGGCAGCTACTCCAGCTCGCCCAACGCCCAGTCCTACAAGGGCCAGTTCCCCAAGGTGCTGGTCGAATCGCACATCGACGTGGTCAACCCCGAGGTGCTGCCCCCCCGACAGCGCCCCCTACCAGCCGATCAAGCTGCAGTCGCTGAAGGATGCCGTGGTGACCTCACCCGAGCAGCTGGCCGCCATCGGCACCGAGCTGGCGTTTGACGGCTCCGGCCGCATCATCGAGGACGCCAACTACGCGCTGGCCAGCCGCTGGTTTGCCACCGAGGCCGCGGCCAAGGACGGCGGTGGGGTGCGCATCTACGTGCCGGGCTATTCAGACGCCATGGGCAACACCTCCAGCCTGTTCACGCTGGCACGCCTGTTCAAGAAGAACAACATCAAGCCGGTGTACGACCTGTGGATCTGCGGCACAGCCGGCGAAGAAGGCAAGGGCAACCTGGCCGGCATGAAGCAACTGTTCGGCTTTGACCAGAACCTGGGGACGGGCTCCAACCCGCTCAACTTCGTGGCCAACTTTGGCTCCGAGGGCGGCGGCGCCGTCAACCTGACCGGCAGCCACCGCTTCGAGATGAAGTTCAAGGCGCCCACCCACCCCGCGGCGGGCCAGCCCAGCGCGGTCGAGGCCATGGCCGCCACCATTGCCAGGATTGCCGATGTCAAGACGCCGTCCGAGCTGCGCCCGGGCGTGGTCAAGACCACCTACACCGTGGGCCAGGCCAGCTGCGAAGCACCGGCCGCGGGCAGCGATGTAGTGCCCAGCTGCACCCTGCTGGTGGACATGCGCTCGGAGCGCACCGACACCCTCAACGAGGTGCGTGCCAGCATAGAACCCCTGTTCAAGGCCGGCCTGAATGCCGAAAACGCACGCTACGGCAAGGCCGAGAACGCCGTCGACGCCGCGACGCTGGAGCAGGTCTGGTACGGCCTGCGCCCGGCGTTCGTCAATGGCGACCAGGCCAACATCGCGCTGCAGGCGGGCTGGGTCACGGCGCAGATCGTCGACGTGGACAAGCAGGCCAAGGTGCCCACGGGCTCCAGCAGCCTGAACGACAACGTTCCTGCCAACACCGGCGTACCCACCTACAACTGGACCCTGGCCTCCAACGCCGCGGGCGGCGGTGGCCATGCCTTCTGGGAATGGGGCACCAAGGGCGACCCCAAGCTGGAGGTGCAGCGCCTGAAGCGCGCCATGACCGCCATCCTGACCACCTCCGGCTACCACCTGTCCGACGGCACGGTGGTCGCCCCCTCGGTGGCCCCCATCGGCAAGCGCAGCCGCGAACTCAAGTAAGAGGTGACACCATGACCAAGACCTTCGCAATCACCCTGTTCGCCGCCTCCTGCCTGATGGGCGGCCTGGCGCAGGCGCAAAGCACCTCCGTCCTCCTGGTCGAATTCCAGGGCCCGGGCGGGCACAGCAGCGGCAACTACGGGCGTACCAGCGCCCTGCATGCCGCCGCCCGCGCCGTCATCGAGCTACAGAAAAGCATGCCCGTGGGCTCCTATTCGGTGGCCTACCTGAGCGGCGGCAATTCGGTCAACAGCATTGCCTCGGATGGCAGCTTCGCGGTCAGGCTCAGCGCCGGCGCCGGCATGACGGCGGCAGACTTCCTGGCCAAGGTCGCCTTGGCCGCGAAAAGCGGCGCCGATGCCGAGAACGCCTTCCGCAATGTCAAGCCCGGTGACCTGACGGCGGGCGCGCCGGCGGACATCCGCTACAGCGTCAAGCAACAGTAAGCGCAAGGCGCGTCTCCCATGGAGGCACGGACCCGACCCCGGGTCTGTGCCTTTGCTTTCACGGGCCGGGGACAACAGCAATTGATCTTGGCAGCTTGGTAGCTTGGTAGCTTGGTTATAGTCAACCGGTTCAACCCACCCATACCGGAGATCCCCATGGCCTACGAATGCATCACCGTCCGCACCGAGGGCGAGAAGGTCGGCGTCATCACGCTGAACCGCCCCAAGCAGCTCAACGCCCTGAACGACCAGCTCATGAACGAGCTGGGCCAGGCCCTGCAGGCCTTTGATGCCGACGAGTCCATCGGCTGCATCATCCTCACCGGCAGCGAGAAGGCCTTCGCCGCCGGCGCCGACATCGGCGCCATGGCCAAGTACAGCTTTGCCGACGCCTACAAGGGCGACTACATCACGCGCAACTGGGAGGCCATCCGCAGCATCAGGAAGCCGGTGATCGCCGCCGTCAGCGGCTTTGCCCTGGGCGGCGGTTGCGAGCTGGCCATGATGTGCGACTTCATCATCGCCGCCGACAACGCCAAGTTCGGCCAGCCCGAGATCAAGCTGGGCGTCATCCCCGGCGCGGGCGGCACGCAGCGCCTGCCGCGCGCCGTGGGCAAGTCCAAGGCCATGGACATGTGCCTGACCGCCCGCATGATGGACGCCCAAGAGGCCGAACGCGCCGGCCTGGTCAGCCGCGTCGTGCCGCTGGACAAGATGATGGACGAGGCCCTGGGCGCCGCCCTGATCATCAGCGGCTTCTCGCAGATCGCCGTCATGGCCGCCAAGGAGTCGGTGAACCGCGCGTTCGAAGGCACGCTGGCCGACGGCGTGATGTTTGAGCGCCGCCTGTTCCACGCGCTGTTCGCCACACAAGACCAGAAGGAAGGCATGGACGCCTTCGTGAACAAGCGCGCGGCAAATTTCACGCACCAGTGATGGCACGCCAAATTTTCGTTCTATAATTCGCGGCTTCGGTGGTATAGCTCAGTTGGTTAGAGCGCAGCATTCATAATGCTGATGTCCCAGGTTCAAGTCCCGGTACCACCACCACACAAGAAAAACCCGCAGTGCCTCAGGTGCTGTGGGTTTTTTGCATTGATAGCAACAGCCCCTGGATACACACCATGCAACGCTGCACCCTCCCCGCATTGGCCATCGCCGCCATGCTGGCCCTGCCCGTGGCCGTCCACGCGCAGCCCACGCCCGCCGGCCAGCGCCACTTTCCCGAGGCCGCGCTGCGCGGTCAGCTGACCATTCACAGCAGCGCCGAGGCGCGCCTGAACAACCAGTCAGTGCGCCTGGCGCCAGGCCTGCGCATCTTCAACACCAGCAACGCGCTGGTGTTTGCGCACAGCCTGATCAACCAGCCGCTCAAGGTGAATTACGTGATCGAGGCCAGCACCGGCATGCTGCTCACGGCCTGGATCCTGACCGAGGACGAAGCCAGGCAGCCGCGCAAGGGCAGCGACGGCGTGCAGAACAACATCCGCACCGAGTCCCACACCCCGCAAACCGCACGCTGAAGGTCGGATCATGAGCAAAAAAGTCTTCATCAAAACCTTTGGCTGCCAGATGAACGAGTACGACTCGGCCAAGATGGCCGACGTGCTGGGCGCAGCGCAGGACTATGTGGAAACCAGCAACCCCGAAGAGGCCGACCTGATCCTCTTCAACACCTGCTCGGTCCGCGAGAAGGCGCAAGAAAAAGTCTTCAGCGACCTGGGCCGCGTCAAGCACCTCAAGGAAAAAGGCGTGCTCATCGGCGTGGGCGGCTGCGTCGCCAGCCAGGAGGGCGAGGAGATCATCAAGCGCGCACCCTTCGTGGACGTGGTCTTCGGCCCGCAGACCCTGCACCGCCTGCCCGACCTGCTGAACGCGCGCCAGAAGCAACACAAACCCCAGGTGGACATCAGCTTCCCCGAGATCGAGAAGTTCGACCACCTGCCGCCCGCGCGCGTCGAGGGCGCAAGCGCCTTCGTCTCCATCATGGAGGGCTGCTCCAAATACTGCAGCTACTGCGTGGTGCCCTACACGCGCGGCGAGGAGGTCAGCCGCCCGTTCGAGGACCTGCTGGTCGAGGTCGCGGGTCTTGCCGACCAGGGCGTAAAGGAGGTCACACTCCTGGGCCAGAACGTCAACGCCTACCTGGGCAAGATGGGCGACACGCAAGACACAGCCGACTTTGCCCTGCTGCTGGAATACGTGGCCGAGATACCCGGCATAGAGCGCATCCGCTACACCACCAGCCACCCCAACGAGTTCACGCCGCGCCTGATCGAGGCCTACGCCAAAATCCCGAAGCTGGTCAGCCACCTGCACCTGCCCGTGCAGCATGGCAGCGACCGCATCCTGATGGCCATGAAGCGCGGCTACACCGCTATGGAGTACAAGAGCACGGTGAGAAAGCTCAAGGCCATACGCCCCGACATGGCCATGAGCAGCGACTTCATCGTCGGCTTTCCCGGCGAGACCGAGGAAGACTTCCAGAAAATGATGAAGCTCATTCACGACGTGCGCTTCGACAACTCCTTCAGCTTCATCTTCAGCCCCCGCCCCGGCACCCCCGCCGCCAACCTGGCCGACGACACGCCGCACGACGTGAAACTGCGCCGCCTGCAGGAACTGCAGGCCGTCATCAACCGCAACATCCTGGAAATCAGCCAGGAACGCGTGGGCACGGTGCAGCGCCTGCTGGTCGAGGGCCTCTCCAAACGCGACGGCAACGAGCTCATGGGCCGCACCGAATGCAACCGCGTGGTCAACTTCCCCGGCCACGAACGCCTGATAGGCCAACTGATAGACGTGAAGATCACCGAGGCACGCACCTACACCCTGCGCGGCGAGGTGGTGATGCAGGAGTCGGGTCAGTCACTATAAAAGACGCAGCATTAGGCGATTGCACTGTCTGTGCTTGCGCACTAAACAATACTTTTCAGACAGCAACCGATGCCATCTGTGTGTAGGAGCGGCTTCAGCCGCGAACGGCGTCATTCGCGGCTGAAGCCGCACCTACAAACCTGTTAACTGAGAGGTACTGACCCCAAAAACATCACACATCCGCATACACCTCGGCCAGTGGCAGCGCCAGCTCCAGGCAGTCCAGCCAGATCTCGCCCGCGTCGTGGTACTCCACGCGCCAGTCGGTGGCGCGGCGGTACAGCTCCACGCGCCGCGCCTCCTGCTCCACCAGCAGATACGCCTGCAGGCTGGGCAGGCTCTGGTAGGCCAGCAGCTTTTCGCGCCGATCGATGCGCGCGGTAGATTCCGACAGCACCTCGACGATCGGGCAGGGCGAGCGCCTGAAATACGGCTCCCGATCCTGCGGGTCGCAGGACAGCAGCAGATCCGGGTAATAAAAACAGGTCTTGCCGCCAATCTCCAGCCGCAGCTTCATGTCGGACGTGAACAGCTGGCAGCCCTTGCGCCGCGCCGCCGGCGTCATCGAGTAGGCCAGGGCATTCAGGATCAGGCCATGCCGGTCGCTGGCCCCGGTCATCGCATACACCTGCCCGTCGATGTACTCATGGCGCAGCTCACCATGCAGCTCGCCGTCCAGATACTCCTGCTCGCCAATGAAATGCCTGGGTGGGCTCGATACCGTCATGGGAACCCCTTTCCTCGCATGCGCTGCAGTCTACGCCCGATCGGCCGCCATGCAGTCCCGAAACCCAACCGCATGGGTGGCGTCTGATCTTGGCGAGGTCTAACGCCACCTCGCCCGCTGGAGCAAAACACGGCCAATCACATCAAAAAGAAGAGCTACTACCGCCCAAACAGCAAGCCTTATGGCCAGTTTTCAGCAAACAATTGGAGTCTGACCCCAATTACCTGACCCCAATTACCCCATAGGCAACAGCAAAGGCATGGTGTTGCCCAAGACCTTGCTCGCCCAGGCAGGGTTGGAAACCGTCGCAGTGGCCAATGTCTCGGTCGAGCAAGGCGCCATCGTGCTGCGCAAACCTGCCAAACTGGCTCGCGCCGGCTGGGCAGATGCCGCCAAGGGCATCGCCGCAGCGGGTGACGATGCATTGCTGATGGGTGAGTTTGGCAACGCCGCAGACCAGGATCTCACGTGGTGAAGCGTGGAGAGATCTGGCTGGTCAACCTGGATCGCACGGTAGGCAGCGAGATTCAAAAGACGCGGCCCTGCGTGGTGATTTCTCCTGCGGAACTGCACGATCACTTGCGCACGGTCATCGTCGCGCCCATGACCTCCAAAGGCGTTGCCGCGCCTTTTCGCGTGCCTGTCACCCACGCCGGCACCAAGGGGCTGATCGTGCTCGATCAGCTGCGCACCGTGGACAAAATGCGGCTGGTGAAAAGACTGGGGACGATTTC
>JAGPIX010000012.1:0-29706 GCA_018054745.1 Alicycliphilus sp. | reverse complement strand
CCTCCAAAGGCGTTGCCGCGCCTTTTCGCGTGCCTGTCACCCACGCCGGCACCAAGGGGCTGATCGTGCTCGATCAGCTGCGCACCGTGGACAAAATGCGGCTGGTGAAAAGACTGGGGACGATTTCGGGCAAGACCCTGAATACCACTCTGACCACCTTGCGAGAGATTTTTGAAGAGCAAATTGGAATCTGACCCCAATTACCTCAAAACACCCTGGCCTGCCGCCGCACTACGGCACGGCAAACCCGTCGCCCGGCACAAAGCCCAGAATGCGGGCGGACTTGTCCAGCACCGCCACCCATTCCTGCTTGTGCAGCACGGGCAGGAACAGCGCATCCTCCATAGCCACCCCCTGCTTCCCCAGCAAGTCGGCCACGGCGCTGGCCGTTGCCGGGTAGTGCTGGGCGAAGGCTTGCAAGGGCCGGGCGCGGGCCAGCGCCCTGGGGGCGTAGGCTGCGTCGTAAGGCACGTAGAACTCGGGGCGTTGCGCGTAGTCGCGCCCGCCCACCACGGACTCCACCAACACCCGCTGATGCTCCTCGGCATCTCTGGGCGCGCGAATGCCCACCGTCACCGGGCCGCGCAGCAGGTGCGGGCGCAGCGATGCGTCCAGTTGGCCAATGGCATCGCGCACATCCACATCACCATAGTCGCCCGCGGTTACCACGCGGAAGCGATCCACCTCATGCACCAGGAACAAGGGCCGTGCCTCTTGCGCCGTGTACAGCCCATAGGCCAGCGCCGCAAGCTGAATGCACACCACCAGCGCCATGTCCGTCAACAGCTCGCGCCGGGGTTTGGTCGGGTTGAACAACACCAGGGTGAGCAGCGGCCCGCACACCACATCCACCCCCATCAACAGCAGGAACAGATGGCGCCCGCCCGACAGCAGGCCATAGGGGTGCGGGTACCAGACCCAGAGCACCAGCAGGGCGGCCACGCTCGCCACGCATATCGACCCCAGAAAATGGACAAATGCCGCCTTAGTCGCACCCCGTGCACGTCGCTTGGATATCACCATTTCTCAACCATACATCTGCTACGCCAGTTGGATCGCAGGCAGATCCCCTTGCGTTCAGGCATCCCAACTGCTTGTCGCATGCATTCTTGTCTGCCCGGAACCAACACTACGTCGATTACATGCCGAAGACCTGGCCACCTCTCCCGGCCCCGTAAAACAAAAGGGCCACCGCAGTGGCCCTTGCTCTGTGAATGCAAACTCAGAAGCGGCAGTTTGCAGGAACGTACTTGTACATCGCGGCTGCGCCACTCGGCGTACCTTGCGCGGTACCCGTGGTGCAACCCCAAACAACCGGCGCACCTGCAGTCATAGGGTTGGCGGGAAGATTGGTAGTGGCAGACAAAGCACCCGACCCGGGCGTCAGAGCAATAAACAATGCACCGCCATTCATGCCAGTTGCTGCGCTGTAGTTGATAGTGACCCGGCCATCGCCAGCCGCAGGGGCTGCCGCAATGTTAGCAATCTGCATACCTTGAACATACTTGGTTGCCGTGAACTGGTAACCAGTACCGCCAGCCACAGGAACTGCGGTACAGGGATTGGCACATCCCGTAATTGCAACCCCTCCATTGGCAGCGAAAGTCTCCGACACAGCCAACTTTGCCGCCCCAGCCAAAACCAGGCCCTCGCTCACGCGGGTACGCACCGTGTAATCCTGATAAGCCGGCAACGCCACGGCAGCCAAAATACCAATGATCGCCACCACGATCATCAGTTCGATCAGGGTGAAACCCTTTTGCAAAGTTGCTTTCATCACAAGTCCCTCATTCAGAAAAAACAGGCACCAGGCCTGGGCGAAGTACCTAGCGCAAGCGGCGTGCCAGCCTGAAAACGGGGCAAAAACGGCAAAAAGCGGCGCCCTGTCGCCGTAACACATAGACACGTAAAGTTACGTCGCTGCCATCAGGCGACACCTGCACACTTTTTGTCGCAAATTTTGCGCGACACGATCCATGGGGAACGCCCCATAGAATCGGCGCATGTCCGTACTTCCCGCCCCCTGCATCAGCCTGAACACCGCCGCCGTGCTCACCGGGCGCAGCGTGCGCACCTGGCAGCGGCGCATAGAGGAGGGGCTGGTGCCGCGCCTGGGAGACGAGCGCGGGCGGGCGCTGGTGGCGTGGGATGCGGTGCGGCCGGCGCTGGCGCTGCGGCTGGACGAGGCCGAGGTGGAGCTGCTGGTGCGCGCCGACCAGGGCGACGCCCGGGCCCAGGCCGAGGTGGGCGCGCTATTCGCACTGGCGGCCCTGCGCGACGCCAAGGCAGCCGCGCCCTCCAATCTGGGAGGGGGCAGCGCCATGCCCGCGCTGCACTTTCTCACGCGGGCCGCCGAGCAGGGCGAGGCGGACGCCATGCACTGGCTGGGCCTGCTGCACGCCGCCGGGTTGGGCGAGTCCGGCGACGGCGACGCCCTGGCGCTGATGTGGGTGGCCCGGGCCGCAGCGCACGGGCATGCGATTGCGGCGCGGCAGCTGGCGGGTTTGCTGCCGGCAGCGGCAGCGGTTTAAAAACGATAGCTGGTTGCGCTTAATCTGCATGGGTTGAGGCGGTTTTTGCCCGATTTGCAATACGCTTCAAATACGGTTGCCTGCCCTCACCCCTGCCCTCTCCCAGAGGGAGAGGGGGTAAAACCGGCGCAACCGCTCAGCGCAATGGTGCAGGCCTTCCATGTTTCCATGATGGTTTAGCCGGATGCTGGATTATTTGTATCTTGTTTTATACAATTGACGCATGCGAACCATCCACACCACCGAGACATTCGGTGACTGGTTTGCGGGACTGCGGGACAAGCACGCCGAAAAACGCATACAGGCACGAATTCGCCGGGCGGAGTTGGGCAACTTCGGCGATTACGCACCGGTTGGCGAAGGCATATCGGAAATGCGGATTCACTACGGGCCGGGCTATCGCGTGTATTTCACACAGCGCGGCATGGAGATCGTGATCCTGCTGGCCGGTGGCGACAAGTCCACCCAGACCAAGGACATCAAGACCGCGCTGGGGCTGGCGCGGCAACTGTAAGGAGAAGCCACCATGGGAACCCTGAAACTGCGTAAATGGGACAGTGCCGAGCATCTCAAGACTGAGGAGGACATGGTGCTGTACCTGCAAGCCTGCATGGAGGAAGCCGGCGATGACGCCGCCTTCATCGCGGCTGCCCTGGGCGACATTGCCCGCGCCAAGGGCATGAGCCAGCTCGCGAAGGAAACGGGCCTGGGGCGCGAGAGCCTGTACAAGGCACTGTCGGGCGAGGGCAACCCGAGTTTTGGCACCATCCTGAAGGTGATGCACGCACTGGGCTTGAAGCTGCAGCCCCAGGCCATGGGCCAGGCCTGAAACGCGGTGGCGCCAGCCTGCACCGCGTTCTAGTCAAAAAAACAAAAAAATAGCTCTAGCGCTTTACCAGCAAGCGCAAGCAGCTATTGTTTTTGCATTGATGCCGGCTGGCCACCGGCTAGAAAGGCATGCCGGGCATGCCTTTCATGCCCTTCATGCCGCCCATCTTCTTCATCAGCTTCATCAGGCCGCCGCCCTTCATCTTCTTCATCATGCCCTGCATCTGATCGAACTCATTGAGCAGGCGGTTGACCTCCTGCACCTGCACGCCGGCGCCCATGGCGATGCGCTTCTTGCGCGTGGCCTTGATGAGTTCGGGCTTGCGGCGCTCCTGGGCGGTCATGCTGCAGATGATGCCCTCCTTGCGGCGGATGTCGCGCTCGGCCTTGTCCATGTCCACCTGGCCGGCCTTGGCAGTCAGCTGGGCGGGCAGCTTGTCCATCAGGCTCGACAGCCCGCCCATCTGCTTCATCTGCTGCAGCTGGGCCAGAAAGTCGTTCAGGTCGAAGCCGTCGCCGCTC
The DNA here is from genome assembly GCA_018054745.1 of Alicycliphilus sp. GTDB lineage: Bacteria > Pseudomonadota > Gammaproteobacteria > Burkholderiales > Burkholderiaceae_C > Alicycliphilus > Alicycliphilus limosus. The sequence continues at coordinate 25,825 of JAGPIX010000012.1, read as the reverse complement.
TTGACCTTGGCGGCGAGCTTTTGCGCCGCCTCCATGTCCACCCCGGCCGTCACCTGCTCGACCAGGGCCACGATGTCGCCCATGCCCAGGATGCGGCCGGCGTGGCGCTCGGCGTCGAAGACCTCCAGGCCGTCGATCTTCTCGGACACGCCGGCGAACTTGATGGGCGCGCCCGTCACCTGGCGCACCGACAGCGCCGCGCCGCCGCGCGAGTCGCCGTCCAGTTTTGTCAGCACGATGCCGGTGAGCGGCAGCGCCTCTTTGAAGGCGCGGGCGGTATTCACCGCGTCCTGGCCCTGCATGGCATCCACCACGAACAGGGTCTCGACCGGGTTCAGCACGGCATGCAGGTCCTTGATCTCCTGCATCAACAGTTCATCGATGGCCAGGCGGCCGGCGGTATCGACCAGCAGCACGTCGAAGTAATGCTTTTTGGCGTAGTCCAGCGCGGCCAGGGCGATGTCGCGCGGCTTCTGGTCGGGCGTGCTGGCAAACCACTCGGCGCCGGCCTGCTTGCTGACGGTCTTGAGCTGCTCTATGGCCGCCGGGCGGTACACGTCGCCCGAGACGGTGAGCACCTTCTTCTTGCGCTTCTCTATCAGGTGCTTGGCCAGTTTTGCCGTGGTGGTGGTCTTGCCCGCGCCCTGCAGGCCGGCCATCAGGATGACGGCGGGGGGCTGGGCGGCCAGATTGATGTCGGCCACGCCGTCGCCCATGGTGGCGGCCAGTTCCTTGTTGACTATGCCCACCAGCGCCTGGCCGGGCTTGAGGCTGCCCAGCACCTCCTGACCCAGGGCCTTGTCCTTGACGCGGGCGATGAAGTCGCGCACCACGGGCAGGGCCACGTCGGCCTCCAGCAGCGCCATGCGCACCTCGCGCAGCATGTCCTGGACGTTGGATTCGGTGATGCGGGCCTGGCCGCGCATCTCCTTGACGAGACGGGTGAGTTTGTCGGTGAGTGCGGAGGCCATTGCGCCAAGTGCTCCAGTGGTATCGGCGCTGGGCTTGCCGGCTGCCGGTGGCCCGGCCCTGGGAACCAGGGGCAAGGGGCTAAACTTCAATCCCATGATTTTACCCAGTGCTTCCCCGTCAACATGGCTGCTGGCCCTGGTGACGGCCGCCGCCTATGCGATTGGCGCGGCCGTGGCCTCGCGCAGCCAGGCCAGCCGCAGCCACCTGGCGATGGCGCCGGCCTGGGCGTTGCATGCCGGCGCCATTGGCTGGAGCCAGCTGGGCGGTGCGCCCCACTTCGGATTTGCCGCCGCGCTGTCGATGACGGCCTGGCTGGTGCTGACCATCTACGCGCTGGAGCGCGAGCTGTTTCCGCAGATGCGCACGCGCTGGGCGCTGGGCGCGCTGGGCGGCGTGGCCGTGCTGCTGGCGGCGCTGTTTCCGGGCCGGCCACTGCAGGCCACGGCATCACCCTGGATGCCGCTGCACCTGACCCTGGGCATTGCCTGCTATGGCCTGTTTGCCGCCGCCGTGGCCCATGCCTGGCTGATGAGCCGCGCGGAGCGGCAGATGCGCCAGGCCACCCAACTGCACAGCAGCCTGCCGCTGCTCACGCTGGAGCGCCTGACCTTTCGCTTCGTGCGCTGGGGCTTTGCGCTGCTGTCGGCCACGCTGGTGGCGGGCTGGCTGTTCAGCGAGCAGCTCTACGGCCGCGCCTGGCTGTGGGATCACAAGGCGGTGTTCTCGGTGCTGGCCTGGGTCACCTTTGCCGTGCTGCTGCTGGGGCGCGCACGCTTTGGCTGGCGCGGCCGCAACGCCGTGCGCGTGCTGTATGCGGGCGCCATGCTGCTGCTGCTGGCCTATGTGGGCTCGCGCTTCGTGCTTGAAGTGGTGCTGGGGCGCACGACATGAAGTACCTCATCGTGCTGGCGGTGATTGCCGTGGTCTACGCCCTGTGGCGCAGCCAGCGCCAGGTACCGCCCAACCGGGGGAGCGCACCGCGCCAGAACCCTGCGCAGCCCCAGGACATGGTGTGCTGCGCGCATTGTGGCGTGCACCTGCCCAAGGGTGAGGCCTTGCACCAGGGCGGGCACAGCTATTGCAGCCGCGCGCACCAGGATCTGGGCCCCCCCTAAGAGGGTGAGAGGCGATCCCCCATGCCCGCACTCCAGGCCAGCCACCCCTCCTTCCAGCGCCTGTGGAAGGCGTTCCTGACGGCCCGCCTGATGGTGGCGCTGGCGCTGCTGTTGCTGCAGCTGCTGGCCATGGCGCTGAACCAGACGGGTGTGCTGGCGCCGCTGGGCGTGGCACTGGGCTACTTGCTGGCCACGTCATTGCTGCTGGTATTTGGCGCACGCATGCCACCGGATCCGCGACCGGGCCTGCACTGGCTGCCCTCCATTGGCGTGGATCTCGTCCTCATTGCCTTGCTGCAGATGCTGCACCAGTCGGGCAGCATGAACTTCACGCCGCTGTTTGGCCTGCCCATCCTCATGGCCGCGGTGCTGGGCACGCTGACGCTGGCCCTGGGCACCACGGCGGGGGCCACCCTGCTGCTGCTGGCCTGGGCCTGGTGGCTGGGCGACCAGGGCGGGGGCGACGCCGCGCAGCGCTACCTGCAAACGGCGCTGACTGGCACGGGCTATTTCTTCATTGCCTATCTGGTGCATCAGCTGGCCGTCCGCCTGAGCCGCGAGCAACTGGTGGCGCGGCGCAGCCAGATGAATGCGCGCACGCAAAAGGCCGTGAGCGCACTGGTGATGCAGCATGTGGCCGACGGCGTGCTGGTGCTCAACCGCCAGGGCCAGGTGCGCCTGGCCAACCCGGCCGCCCTGCTGCTGCTGGGCCCGGACGCCAGAACCAGCACCCCGTTCATGCTGACCCATACGCAGGCCTGGAGTCCGCTGATGGAGCTGGCGCAGGCATCGTTCGAGCAGGCACAGCCCCAGCATGCCGACGTGAACATCCTGCACGAGGGGCATAGCCCCATGGGCCTGCGCATACGCACCTGGCTGACGCACGCACCCGGCGCCTTGGGGGCAGTGGACGAGGAGCCCCTGTGCGTGATGTTTCTGCACGACCTGCGCGAGATGGAGGCGCGCCTGCGCACCGAGAAGCTGGCCTCGATGGGCCGCATGTCGGCCGCGGTGGCGCATGAGATACGCAACCCGCTGGCGGCCATCGTGCAGGCCAACGAGCTGCTGGCCGAGGATCTGCAAGAACCCGGGCAGAAGCGCCTGAGCCACATGATCGGGCAGAACGCGGATCGCCTGGTGCGCATCACCGAAGATGTGCTGGACATCGCCCGGGTACAGCACCAGATAGGCCAGACCCCGTCCTCCACGCTGGCGCTGAATGCCACGGTGGCACAGACCTGGCATGACTGGCAGGCCCATGACCCCGCGGGTCGCCAGGGGCAGCTGTTGCTGGGGGCGGGCGAGGTACCGGTGGAGTTCGACCCCGAGCACCTGCGCCGCGTGCTGGTGAACCTGCTGGACAACGCCCAGCGCTACAAGGGTCCGTACGCCGACTCACTGCAACTGAGCACACGCGCCACAGCCAGCGGGCAGATCGGCATACAGGTCTGGAGCGATGGTGCGCCACTGGACAAATCGGTGGAGCGGCATTTGTTCGAGCCGTTTTTCTCGTCCGAGAGCCGCTCCAGCGGCCTGGGCCTGTACATTTGCCGCCAGCTGTGCCAGCGCCATGGCGCGGCCATCAGCTACCAGCGCAGCACACGCATGCTCGACCGCGGCACGGTGATGGGCAATGCCTTTACCGTCAGTTTCCGCAGCGCCACCCGCCCCTTTGAAACCGACTCACTGTTCGACATCATCGTGGTCTAAGCGACCGACATCCATGAACGCCACCGCCGCCACCATTCTTGTCGTAGACGATGAGCCCGACCTGCGCACGCTCTACGAGCTGACCTTGCTGCGCGAGGGCTATCGCGTGCAGACCGCCGGCAGCGTGGGCGAGGCACGCGAGCAACTGCAAAACCAGACCTTCGATGCCGTGATCACCGACATGCGCCTGCCCGATGGGCTGGGCATGGAGCTGCTGCACGAGCTGCGTGCGCAGCAGCGCGGCGAGCGTTGCGTGGTGATGACGGCCTACGGCTCGGCCGAGAACGCCGTAGAGGCGCTGCGCTCGGGCGCCTTCGACTACCTGACCAAGCCGGTGGATCTGAAACAGTTCCGCTCTGTCGTGGCCTCGGCCATCCAGGGGGCGGCAGGGGTGCTGGCATCCGCAAAACCCGGCCGCAGCACCGCGCCCGGCAAAGGTGATGACAACCCGGTTCTGGCGCGCCTGATAGGCGAGTCCGAAGCCATGCGCGGCGTCAAGCAGCGCATTGCCAAGGTGGCGCGCAGCATGGCCCCGGTGCTGATCCATGGCGAGTCGGGCACGGGCAAGGAGCTGGTGGCACGCGCCCTGCACGCCAGCAGCCAGCGCGCGGGCGGCCCGCTGGTGGCGGTGAACTGCGGCGCCATTCCCGAGAACCTGCTCGAGGCCGAGTTCTTCGGCGCGCGCAAGGGCTCCTACACCGGCGCCGCCAGCGACCGCGAGGGCTACTTTCAGGCCGCGCGCGGCGGCACGCTGTTCCTCGACGAGATCGGTGATCTGCCGCTGGCCATGCAGTCCAAACTGCTGCGCGCCATACAGGAGCGCAGCGTGCGCCCGCTGGGCTCCACACAGGAAGAGACGGTGGACGTGCGCATCGTCAGCGCCACGCACCGCGACCTGGCGGCCGATGTGCAGGCCGGGCGCTTCCGCCAGGATCTGTACTACCGCCTGAACGTGATCGAGCTGTTGATACCGCCGCTGCGCGAGCGGCGCGAAGATCTGCCGGCGCTGTGCCACGCGCTGCTGGAGCGTATCCAGCAAGAGTCCGGCATCCCCGTGCCGCAGCTGAGCGAGGCGGCGCTGCAGCGCATTGCCCAGCACCCGCTGACGGGCAATGTGCGCGAGCTGGAAAACCTGCTGCACCGCGCCGTGGCCCTGAGCGACGGGCATGAGCTGCATGTCGATGGCCCGACGCAAGCCAGCAGCGCTGGCGATGCGGCGCCGCCTCCCCCCCCGCCGCCGCCGCCGGCCGCCAAGCTTGTCGCCCAAGCGCCAACGCCTGAACCCACCACGGCCCCACCAGCCGGCGACCTGCAGGCCTGGCTGGATCAGCGTGAGCGCGGCCTGCTCATGCAAACCCTGCACGAAACGAGCTTCGACCCGGTGGCCACGGCCGCCCGCCTGGGAGTCAGCCAGCGCCAGATGCGCTACCGCATCGAGCGGCTGAACATCGCCATACCCAACCCTGGCGACAGCCATGGCGCCGGGCAATAGGCCACAGTGGCGCGCCGGCTGGTACCTGCCGGCGCGGCGCCTGCCATCGCCCAACCATGGGGCGCGGCCGGCTGGCGCCGTGGTGGATCTGATCGTGGTGCACTCCATCAGCCTGCCGCCCGGCGAATATGGTGGCAACCAGGTGCAGGAACTGTTCACCAACCGCCTTGACTGGGACGCCCACCCCTACTTTCAGCAGATCCACGGGCTGGAGGTGTCGAGCCATTTCTTCATCACCCGCCTGGGCCAGCTCTGGCAGTTCGTGGCCACGGACCGGCGCGCCTGGCATGCGGGCCGATCCCACTACCGTGGGCGCGATGGCTGCAATGACGACTCGATCGGCATTGAGCTCGAGGGGCTGGAGGGCCACACCTTCGAAGAGGCACAGTACGCCGCCTTGACCCGGCTGTGCGCGGCGCTGGTGCGGCACCACCCCATCGGCTATGTCGCCGGCCACGAACATATCGCCCCCGGGCGCAAGAACGATCCCGGACCGGGCTTTGACTGGCGCCACCTGCGCTCGGCCTTTGCGGGGTCGGGCATCCTGTTTCCGCCTGCGGCACAGCCAGCCTGACGGGCCTCTGCAGGCCAGAAGCCCTGCCTGCGCACATCTCTGCTGCACCCCACGCCCGCAAACCCCAACCGCCTGGCGTGGCACCGCTCGTGCGCTTTCTGACAGCGTTTTCGACAACACCCGAAAGTCCGGATATACACTATATGTAGCGTGTTGAATTGAAAGTACACCATATATATAGTGCACGGCATCGATATGCCGCTGATTTTTCATGCCGACCCGCAAGCGCTTTTTCCGGGCCGACCTCACTTCCCAACTTCTCCCCCAACATCACTCCCAAGGGCAAGCCATGCAAACCGCATCCGTTCACGCCGACAGCTTTTCGCAGCTCCAAATCGATGCCGCGGACACATCCACCCCGGCCAGCATGGCCGACACATTGAGCCATTACCAGATCATCCGACGCAACGGCGCCGTAGTGCACTTCGAGCCGCAAAAGATTGCCGTCGCCATGATGAAGGCCTTCCTGGCCGTGCACGGCACGCAGGGCGCGGCCTCGGCCAGCGTGCGCCAGGTGGTGGATGAGCTGACACAGACGGTGGTGCGCGCCCTGATGCGCTCGCGCCCCAGTGGCGGCACCTTCCATATCGAGGACGTGCAGGATCAGGTGGAGCTGGGCCTGATGCGCGGCAGCCACCACGAAGTCGCGCGCGCCTATGTGCTGTACCGCGAGCGCCGCGCCCAGGAGCGCGCGCGCAAGAAGGAGCAGCTGCACCCTCAGATTCCGGCGCTGTACGTGCAGGATCGGGGCCAGCGCGTGGAGCTGGATCTGCTGCGCCTACAGGCTCTGATCGAGTCTGCCTGCGCCAACCTGGGCACCGATGTAGAGGCCGCGCCGATTGCCGCCGAGACTCTTCGCAACCTGTATGACGGCGTACCCATGGAGGAGGTCTACAAGGCCTCCATCCTGGCCGCGCGCACACTGATCGAAAAAGACCCTGGCTACAGCTACGCCACGGCGCGCCTGCTGCTGCACACCATCGTGCGCGAGGTGCTGGGGCGTGGCGTGCAGCCCGGCGAGATGCAGGCCGCATACATGGACCACTTCCCAGCCTTTGTCCAAAAAGGGGTGGACAACGAACTACTCAACCCCGACCTGCTGAGCTTCGACCTGCCGCGCCTGGCCGCCGCTTTGCGGGCCGAGCGCGACCAGCAGTTCGACTATCTGGGCCTGCAAACGCTGTACGACCGCTACTTCCTACATGTGAACAAGGCACGCATCGAGTTGCCCCAGAGCTTCTTCATGCGCGTGGCCATGGGCCTGGCGCTGCGCGAAGATGACCGCAACGCGCGCGCCATCGAGTTTTACGAGCTGCTGTCGTCTTTTGACTTCATGAGCAGCACACCCACGCTGTTCAACAGCGGCACGCTGCGCTCACAGCTGTCCAGCTGCTACCTGACCACGGTGCCCGACGAGCTGGGCGGGATCTACGAGTCGATCAAGGAAAACGCCCTGCTGTCCAAGTTTGCCGGCGGCCTGGGCAATGACTGGACACGCGTGCGCGCCCTGGGCGCGCACATCAAGGGCACGAATGGCGAATCGCAGGGGGTGGTGCCCTTCCTGAAGGTAGTCAACGACACGGCCGTGGCCGTGAACCAGGGCGGCAAGCGCAAGGGCGCGGTCTGCACCTACCTGGAGAGCTGGCACCTGGACATCGAGGAGTTCCTGGAACTGCGCAAGAACACCGGCGACGACCGCAGGCGCACGCATGACATGAACACCGCCAACTGGATTCCCGACCTGTTCATGAAACGCGTCATGGGAAAGGGTCAGTGGACGCTGTTCTCACCGTCGGACGTACCCGATCTGCACGACCTGTACGGCCAGGCCTTCGAGAGCGCCTATGCCGCCTACGAGGCCAAAACCGAGAGCGGTGAACTCAAGCTCTTCAAGCGCCTGCCCGCCGTGGATCTGTGGCGCAAGATGCTCTCCATGCTGTTCGAGACCGGCCATCCCTGGATCACCTTCAAGGACCCATGCAACATCCGCTCGCCGCAGCAGCATGTGGGCGTGGTGCATTCCAGCAACCTGTGCACCGAGATCACGCTCAACACCAGCGACAGCGAGACGGCCGTGTGCAACCTGGGCTCGGTGAACCTGGCGCAGCACCTCAAGGATGGCGCGATCGATCATGACAAGCTCCGCAGAACCGTGACCACGGCCATGCGCATGCTGGACAACGTCATCGACATCAACTACTACGCCGTTGACAAGGCGCGCGACTCCAACCTGCGCCACCGCCCCGTGGGCTTGGGGCTGATGGGCTTTCAGGACGCGCTGTATGAGCTGCGCATGCCCTACGCCAGCGACGCCGCCATGGAATTTGCCGACGCTTCCATGGAGGCCATCTGTTACTACGCCTACTGGGCCTCGACCGAGCTGGCGCGCGAGCGCGGTAGCTACTCCACCTTCCAGGGCTCGCTGTGGGACCGGGGCGTGCTGCCGCTGGATTCGCTCGGGCTGCTGGCGCAGGAACGCGGCGGCCATGTTGAGGTGGACACCAGCACGCGTCTGGACTGGGATGCCCTGCGCCAGAAGATCGCGCGCGATGGCATGCGCAATTCCAACTGCGTGGCCATAGCGCCCACGGCCACCATCTCCAACATCGTGGGCGTGGACGCCTCCATCGAGCCCTCGTTCGGCAACCTCTCGGTCAAGTCCAACCTGTCGGGCGAGTTCACCGTCATCAACCAATACCTGGTGCGGGATCTGAAAACACTGGGCCTGTGGGACGACGTGATGCTCATGGATCTGAAGCATTTCAAGGGCTCGCTGCATGCCATAGACCGCGTACCTGCAGACGTGAAAGCCTTGTATTCGACAGCCTTCGAGGTCGCCCCCACCTGGCTGGTGGAGGCGGCCGCGCGGCGCCAGAAATGGATAGACCAGGCGCAGAGCCTGAACATCTACATGGCGGGCGCATCGGGCAAGAAACTCGATGAGACCTATAAGTTGGCCTGGCTGCGCGGCCTGAAGACCACCTACTACCTGCGCACGCAAAGCGCCACGCATGTGGAGATGAGCACCGTGAACACGCGCCAGCTCAATGCGGTTTCATCGGGCGCCGATCATCCATCACGCACTCTCGATGCGGATGCTGCAATACCAGCCACCGACGTGAAGTTCTGCGCCATCGACGACCCGGGCTGCGAAGCCTGCCAGTGACATCAACCGCCAGCGGATGCGCGCAGGCGCATTCCGAGTGCAGTGAAGCAACAAAACACGGCGCAGCAACGCTTCAGTGCTTTTCATTTTGGAGCACTGCTTTCATAATCCACACACGGGAAATCCTATGCTCACCTGGGACGACGAAGTCAAGCCCTCATCGCAAAACCTCTTCGACGGCGCTCTCGCAAGCAGCCGCGCCGCAGAGCCGTCGCCAACCGCCTTGGCGGCCCAGACACTGCAACGCGCCACTGGCACCATGGCACACGTGCCCACTGCCGCCGCGGCACAGCACCGCCGCGTGTCCGCTGTGGACAAGCGCATCATCAACGGCCAGACCGATGTCAATCAGCTGGTGCCGTTCAAGTACAAATGGGCCTGGGAGAAATACCTGGCCACCTGCGCCAACCACTGGATGCCGCAGGAGATCAACATGACGCGCGACATCGCGCTCTGGAAAGACCCGAACGGCCTGACCGAGGACGAGCGCCGCATCGTCAAGCGCAACCTGGGCTTCTTCGTCACCGCCGACTCGCTGGCGGCCAACAACATCGTGCTCGGCACCTACCGCCACATCACGGCGCCCGAGTGCCGCCAGTTTCTGCTGCGCCAGGCCTTTGAGGAAGCCATCCACACCCACGCCTACCAGTACATCGTCGAGTCGCTGGGCCTGGACGAGGGCGAGATCTTCAACGCCTACAACGAGATCCAGTCCATCCGTGAGAAGGACGAGTTCCTGATCCCCTTCATCGAGGCGATCATGGATCCGGGCTTCAAGACCGGCTCTCCTGAGAACGACCAGACGCTGCTGAAAAGCCTGATCGTGTTCGCCTGCCTGATGGAGGGCCTGTTCTTCTACGTGGGTTTCACGCAGATCCTGGCCCTGGGCCGCCAGAACAAGATGACCGGCGCCGCCGAGCAGTACCAGTACATCCTGCGGGACGAGTCCATGCACTGCAACTTCGGCATCGACCTGATCAACCAGCTCAAGCTCGAGAACCCGCAGCTGTGGACGGCCGCATTCAAGGAAGAAATCACCGCCCTGTTCCACAAGGCCGTGGATCTGGAATACCGCTATGCCGAGGACACCATGCCGCGCGGCGTGCTGGGCATGAATGCCTCCATGTTCAAGGGCTACCTGCGCTACATCGCCAACCGCCGCGCCACACAGATCGGGCTGGAGGCGCTGTTCCCCAACGAAGAAAACCCCTTCCCCTGGATGAGCGAGATGATCGACCTGAAGAAGGAACGCAACTTCTTCGAGACGCGCGTCATCGAGTACCAGACCGGCGGGGCCCTGTCCTGGGATTGAACCCATTGTCCAGGCCATGATTTTTCAATCACGCTCCTCGCACCCAGCGCGCTCCAGCGTTGCGGCGCCGGTGCGTCCCCGCATTCGTGGTGACGAGCAATGTGTCGTTGCCATGGATCGCTGCGCGCCCAATGCAGGCGCTCAGTGCTCTTTGCAAATCGACCCAAGGAGAAAATGATGGCAACTGCGAAGAAACCCGCCGCCAAGAAGGCAGCTCCCGCGAAGAAAGCCGCTGCACCAGCCAAGAAAGCCGCAGCGCCCGCCAAGAAGGCCGTAGTGGCCAAGAAGGCAGCCGCACCGGCGAAGAAGGCTGCTGCGCCGGCCAAGAAAGCCGCAGCACCGGCCAAGAAGGCCGTATTGGCCAAGAAGGCAGCCGCACCGGCGAAGAAGGCTGCTGCGCCGGCCAAGAAAGCCGCAGCACCGGCCAAGAAGGCCGTAGTGGCCAAGAAGGCAGCCGCGCCGGCGAAGAAGGTTGCTGCGCCGGCCAAGAAAGCCGCAGCACCCGCCAAGAAGGCCGTAGTGGCCAAGAAGGCTGCCGCGCCGGCGAAGAAGGCTGCTGCGCCGGCCAAGAAAGCCGCAGCGCCCGCCAAGAAGGCCGTAGTGGCCAAGAAAGCAGCCGCGCCCGCAAAGAAGGCTGCGGCACCCGCCAAGAAGGCTCCTGCCGTGAAGAAGGCCCCCGCCGCGAAGAAGGCTGCCGCCAAGGCACCCGCGGCAGCACCTGCGCCCGCAGCGCAGACCACGCTGAGCCCTCAGGCGGCATGGCCCTTCCCCACGGGCGGCAAGCCGTAAGCCACGGCCGGCCCACGCCACGACCCGGTGCCTGCACCGGGTTTTTTTACGTCAATCCGGCGTGAAGTCGAGCTGATAGTTCTGTGGGCCGCGCTGCGCAATCTTCAGCGCCCCAAGGCGATTGCCCAGCTCGGCGCAGCGCACCAGGGGCCAGCCCTTTTCCAGGCCATACAGCAGGCCACCGCGCCAGGCGTCCCCGCAACCCGTAGGGTCCACGACCTGCGCGGGTGTCACGGGATCGACCTTGGTTCTGGCGCCTTGCTCCCAGACCTCGCAACCCTCGGCGCCCAGCGTGACGACGAGCCCGGTCACCTGCTGCGACAGTTCTGCCAGAGACCAGCCCGTGCGGTCGCACAACATCTTGCCCTCGTAGTCGTTGACGGCAATCCACCCGGCCTGCGCAACGAAACGGCGCAGCTCGTCGCCATCGAACATGGGCAGACCCTGGCCCGGATCGAACACGAAGGGGATGCCCGCCTCGACAAACTGCGCCGCATGCTGGAGCATGGCATCGCGTCCATCGGGGGCGATGATGCCGATTCGTGCGCCGGCATCCGGCCCGATGCGGTTGGCGTGCGCCTGCATCATGGCGCCCGGATGGAAGGCGGTGATCTGGTTGTTGTCACGGTCGGTCATGATCATGGCCTGCGCCGTATAGGTGTCGCCTGCCTGGCCAACGTAGCGGGTATCTATGCCCAGCTGTTGCAGGCGCGCCAGATACTCGCCGCCATCGGCGCCCAACATGGCCATGGGCTGGGGATCTCCGCCCAGCAGCTTGAGGCTGTAGGCAATATTGCCGGCACAGCCACCAAAGTCACGGCGCAGTGTGGGCACAAGGAAGGACACGTTCAGGATATGCAATTGCGCGGGCAATATTTGCTCGGCAAAGCGCCCCTCGAAGGTCATGATGCTGTCAAATGCCAGGGAACCGCAGATCAGGGCAGCCATAGGGTCAGGGGTGGGAAGTAAAAAAACTCAGGGGTAAAAGGCCAGCAAGCGATAACCGGCCACCTGCGCCGCACCCTGCATGACCTGCATGGGCACAGAGGCGCTCCATGTGGCGCCGGGCGCCAACTGGGCTGGAGCGCCCAATTCGTCACGCAGCAACACACGACGCAGCAAGGTCTGATCCTGTGCATCGGTCAATGTCAGCTCCAGTGCGGGCATGGCCACTGCAAACGTCGCATTGTTCTTGATGGCCATTTGCAACTCGTAGCTCGCATCGTCGTGGCGCGCCTTCAGAAAGGACGAGCTGTCGATCACCACGGCCTCGATGCGCTGTGGCGCGTCCAGGGTGCACCCCAGGGGCTGGCACAGCTGCTCGAGCAAGGTGCGCATTGCCGGGTTGCGTGCAGCGATCAGTTCGCGCTCTTGCAGCGTCATCTGCAGGCTCAGCGCCAGCAAAAATACCAACCCCAGCATCACCAAGGCAGCTCGCACCACGGGCCGGCGCCAGAACGCCTTGCGCCGCGCCGTCGCAACAAAGCCGGGTTCTTCGGGCAATGCTGCTGTCTCGGCGTGCGCGGGGTCGGGGTCGGCAAGAGCGACGGTCGGCATCAGCGCCGCCTCTTCGGCCAGCAGGGGCTCGGGCTGCACAGGCTCCAGCACCTGCAGATCGGGCTGTTCAGCTTGTGCAGGCTGCTCATCACTGTTCTCGGAAGCCGCTGCGGTGGGCTCCTGCGGCAACGGCGTGGGCGCGCCCTCTGCACCGGCCTCGGGCGCCACGGGTGCCTCAGCGGCGGTGTCCTCCGGCCACCCGGAATCACTCTCCTGCGCACCGGGCAGTTCATAACCCTGGATCTCCTGCAGCGGTGCTGCAGGTGCCATCAGAGCTTGCGCCGACGATTCCTGCCTGAGCAGGGACGACAGCACAATGGGTTCATGTGTGTCGTCAGCATGGGCGGGCGTACCGGCATGGGCCCGCACCTCGGCGTACCGCGGCGTGTCCGCACCCTCCGGTACGGCGCCTGTCATGACAGACGGTTGATCAAGTTCCTGCCCTTCCGCTGCCTGCGGTGGCGCCAGATCCGCGGGCGGCCCTTCGGGCGTGGCCGATGGTTCAGTCCCTCGGGCACTGCCCCAGACATGAACGCTGTCCGGCGTTAGGGCGCCGCTCTGCTGGGGTGCATGCAGGCCGTGCAGCGGCATCTCGGGCAACAGGGGTTCGGATTCGTCCATCAGCAAATGCTCGGACGCGTCGAACACCTCCTTGCATTGCCCGCAGCGCACCCAGCCGTCAGATATCCGCAGCTGATCGGCAACCACCTTGAAGGCTGTTGCGCAGTGGGGGCAGCGGGTGATCTGGCTCATCGGCTGTGGATTGTAGGTGGCGACCAGAGGCCCACGCGAGGCGCGCGCGCCTGCCGCTCAGCGCCGCGCGGTCATCAGAATCCAGCCGTCCTCGCTGTCTGCCACCTGCAGCGGCAGCCATGGTGCGTAAGCCTGCTGCAGCTCCTCGGCCTGGCGTTCCAGAATGCCCGCCAGCACCAAATGCCCGCCACGCGCCACATGCGCGCACAACAAGGGCGCCAGCACCTTCAGCGGCGTGGCAAGAATATTGGCCAGTACCGTTTGATATTCGCCCCGCGCCTGATCCGGCAGGCCGGCGTTCAGCTGCACGCCATTGGCCTGGGCGTTCTGGCGCGTGGCTTCCACGGCCGCGGCATCAATGTCCACGGCATCGATGTCGGAGGCGCCAAACTTGGCAGCACCCATGGCCAGAATGCCGGAGCCACAGCCATAGTCGAGCACGCGCCCGAGCGCCCGAACTCCATCAGCACCACCCTGGCGCGCAATCCAGCGCAGGCACATGCGTGTCGTGGGATGGGTGCCGGTGCCGAAGGCCAAGCCCGGATCCAGCCGAATGCTGCGCAGTGCGGCTGCGGGCAGCTCGTGCCAGGTCGGGACGATCCAGAAGTCCGGCGTGATCTCCACCGGCTCGAACTGCGACTGCGTCAGCCGCACCCAGTCCTGCTCCTGCACGGCTGCGATACCCAGCACGCTGCAGCCGGCGAAGAAATCCTGCACCTGCAGCAGCTGCACGGCCTCATCGGCCGCCTGCCGGGTGGCAAACAACGCCGTGATGCGGCTGCGCTGCCAGCCCTCGCGCGGCGCGGGCATGCCGGGCTCGCCGAACAGCGCCTGCTCGGCATCGGTCTGGGCGTCGGCGTCCTCCACCGACACGCTCAGCGCCTCCAGCGCATCAAAGGCCTCGCTCAGGGTCTCCACCCGGTCTTCGGGGCATAGCAGGCTCAGTTCAAACATGGGGCACACCTTCGCGTCGTGCAATCAAGAAAAAAAATGCCGGCATCTGTCGCCAGAAGCCGGCATTGCCGTGAATGGGGCGGGCCATCAGCGCTTGCGCTGCGCCAGCCACTCCTCAAGGTAGTGGATGTTGGTGCCGCCGGCGACGAACTTGGCGTCCACCAGCAGCTCGCGGTGCAGATCCACATTGGTGTTGATGCCCTCGATCACCGTCTCGGACAGCGCCGTGCGCATGCGCGCCAGGGCCTGCTCCCGCGTGTCGCCATGCACGATGATCTTGCCGATCATGGAGTCGTAATTCGGCGGCACGTAGTAGTTGGTGTAGGCATGCGAGTCCACGCGCACACCCGGGCCACCCGGTGCATGCCACATGGTGATGCGGCCCGGCGAGGGAATGAACCGGTATGGATCCTCGGCATTCACGCGGCATTCGATGGCGTGGCCCTGGATCTGGATCTGGCGCTGGGTGAAGGGCAGCTTCTCGCCGGCCGCCACCATGATCTGGGTGCGCACGATGTCCACGCCGGTGATCCACTCGGTGACCGGGTGCTCGACCTGCACGCGGGTGTTCATCTCGATGAAGTAGAACTCGCCGTTTTCGTACAGGAACTCGAAGGTGCCCGCGCCGCGGTAGCCGATCTTCTTGCAGGCCGCGACGCAACGATCGCCGATGCGTTCGATGAGCTTGCGCGGAATGCCCGGGGCCGGCGCCTCTTCGATGACCTTCTGGTGGCGCCGCTGCATGGAGCAGTCACGCTCGCCCAGGTAGACGGCGTTACGGTGCTTGTCGGCCAGCACCTGGATCTCGATGTGGCGCGGGTTCTGCAGGAACTTTTCCATGTACACGGCCGGGTTGCCAAAGGCCGCGCCCGCTTCCGCCTTGGTCATCTGCACCGCGTTCACCAGCGCCGCCTCGGTATGCACCACACGCATGCCACGGCCGCCGCCGCCGCCGGCGGCCTTGATGATCACCGGATAGCCGACGCTCTTGGCGATGCGGCGGATCTGCACCGGGTCATCGGGCAGTTCGCCATCAGAGCCCGGCACGCAGGGTACGCCGGCCTTGATCATGGCCTGTTTGGCCGACACCTTGTCGCCCATGGTGCGGATGTTCTCGGGCGTCGGGCCAATGAACTGGAAACCGCTTTTTTCGACCCGCTCGGCAAAGTCGGCGTTCTCCGACAGAAAACCATAGCCGGGATGGATGGCCTCGGCATCGGTGACCTCGGCCGCCGAAATGATGGCCGGCATGTTCAGGTAGGACAGCGGCGAAGGCGCCGGGCCAATGCACACCGCCTCATCGGCCAGCTTGACGTACTTGGCATCCCGGTCGGCCTCGGAATAGACCATCACCGCCTTGATGCCCAGCTCGCGGCAGGCGCGCTGAATCCGAAGCGCTATCTCACCACGATTGGCGACGAGGATTTTTTTGAACATAAGCGCAGACCCGCTTTATTCGATGATGAACAGCGGTTGACCGTATTCGACCGCCTGGCCGTTCTCGCCCAGGATGCGCGTGACGGTGCCCGACTTGTCGGCCTCGATCTCGTTGAGGATCTTCATGGCCTCGATGATGCAGATGGTTTCGCCTTCCTTGACCTGGCTGCCTACCTCGACAAAAGGCTTGGCACCAGGGCTGGAGGCACGGTAGAACGTGCCTACCATGGGCGACTTGACCGTGTGGCCCGCGGGCATGGCCGCAGCAGCCGGGGCCGGCAATTCGGCCACGGGCGCCGCGACAGCTGCCGCGGCGGCAGCCACCGGCGCCTGTTGCACGGGAGCGGCGACAAACTGCTGCACCACGGCCGTACCGCTCTTGACGATACGCACCTTGCCCTCGGCTTCGGTGATCTCGAGTTCGGAAACATTCGACTCGGAGACCAGATCAATGAGGGTTTTGAGTTTTCGCAAATCCATGGGAGCTCCAACGGCTAGAAACGGAATGGGGGGGCGAATTTACCCTAATTTCGGTCTATTTCACCGAAACAACCCCAAAAATCCACTTTCTCATGCAGAGGACCGGGGTTACACGCTCTTGAACCAGCTTTCCAGATCTTTCTCCGTCAACTGGCCTATTTTACGCTTCGATATGCTGCCATCTGCGGCAAACATCACCGTAAATGGCAGCCCTCCCTTGTCGTTGCCCAAGCCACGCGACAGCTCGGCTCCGCCGAGGCCGCCCAACACCACGGGAAAGTCCAGCGGCATGCGTTGCAGGAATTTTTGCACATTGGCCGGCTGATCGATAGCCAGGCCAAGCACCTGCCAGCCTTTGGCGCGGTGTTCGCCGTAAAAGGCGTTCAGCAGGGGCAGCTCCTGCACGCAGGGCGGGCACCAGGTGGCCCAGAAGTTCAGCAGCAAGGGGCGGCCACGCATGGAGGCCATCTGCAACGTCTCGCCGCCAACCCCCTCGAAGCTGGCGTCCCACAGGGCCTGCGGCTGATCCGCCTGCGCGTCGGCGACCCGCAAGCGCCACGCGGCCAGGCCCGCCCCGGCCAGGCCGGCCGCCGCGCCGGCCCCCCACAGGAACAAGCGACGACGCGAGGCCTGCAGCGCCTGCGATGAATCAACACCAGGTTCGACGGATGAATGGCTCATGGATGCACCAAGGAAGTAGGGGATTGCTGCAGCAACCGGCGAACAGCATCGATGTCGCCCCGCGGCGTGCGGCCACGCCCATCGGGACGCAACGCGCCGCGCAGATCGTCCAGGTCATAGATCAACAAGTGCACACCGATCTCCTCGTTCAGCTCGCGGCTGTGGCTGCTCAGGCTGAGCACCTCGACCTGCTCGCCGCGCATGCCCTTGGTGCTGCCCGGCTCATAGTTCACACGGTGGTCTATCAGCGCGATTTCCGCAGACTTGGGATCGTCGCAGAACAGCGCAATGAAAATGTCGGACAGGCGCGTGGCCGTGCCATGCCAGACCGCGCCGCCCAGATAGGGGCGAAAGGCCTGCATGCGCTCCATCCACAACAGGGCCAGCTCGCGCAGAGCGCGCAACTCGCGCGGCTGGGTGTCGGCACAGAACAGCTCTATGTAGGCGCGCACCGCATCCTCGACCTGCTCGTTGTCGGGCAAGGGCGTGCGCGCGGGCAGGCCCAGCACCTTGACGGCGCGGCGCTTGGCCGGCCCCCAGTCCAACCCCTCCTCGACCACCAGGCGGGCTGCGGAGTTGGCAATTTCGGTAGCGAGGGCGTTTTCCATGGTGGCGACAATCCCGGACACGGGCCTCCATTGTGGCGTCAAGCCCAGGCCAAGACAGGGAATACCCCGTGCACGACACACCGGGTTTGCTGACACCTCCAAAGAATACTCCTAATTCGATAGCTATTTGCGCTGATTGCACAAGCATCAATGGCCATTTTTGTTCAAAATCCATAACCAGACGCCAGCTCCCTAGAATCACGCCCCATGCACATACATATCCTAGGCATTTGCGGCACTTTCATGGGCGGCCTGGCCGCCCTGGCGCGCGAGGCGGGTCACCGCGTCACCGGCTGCGACAGCGGCGTCTACCCGCCGATGAGCGACCAGCTGCGCGCGCTGGGCATAGAGCTGATCGAGGGCTATGGCGCCGAGCAGCTGGCGCTGGCGCCCGACATGTTCGTCGTCGGCAACGTGGTCAGCCGCGCCCGGCTGGCCGATGGCAGCCCGAAATTCCCGCTGATGGAGGCCATTCTGGACGCGGGCGCGCCCTATACCAGCGGCCCGCAATGGCTGGCCGAGCAGGTGCTGACCGGCCGCCATGTGCTGGCCGTGGCCGGCACGCATGGCAAGACCACCACCACCTCGATGCTGGCCTGGATTCTGGAATGCGCGGGCCTGGCGCCCGGCTTTCTGGTCGGCGGCGTGCCCATGAACTTCGGCATCTCGGCGCGCCTGGGGTCGCTGGCGGCAGGACAGGAGCGGCCACTGTTCGTGATTGAGGCCGACGAGTACGACACGGCGTTTTTCGACAAGCGCAGCAAGTTCGTGCACTACCGCCCGCGCACGGCCGTGCTGAACAACCTGGAGTTCGATCACGCCGACATCTTTGACGATCTGGCGGCGATCGAGCGGCAATTCCACCATCTGGTGCGCACCGTGCCGCCCTCGGGTCGGGTCGTGGTGAACGGGCTGGAGGAAAGCCTGGCGCGCGTGCTGCACTCCGGCTGCTGGAGCGCAGTGGCCAGCTTCGGCAGCACGGTAAGCGACTTCAGCGCACGCGGCGAGCCGCATGACTTCGAGGTGCTGCACCGGGGCGAGGCCGTGGCGCGCGTGCAGTGGGGGTTGAGCGGCACACACAACCAGCTCAATGCCCTGGCGGCGATTGCTGCCGCCGAGCATGTGGGCGTGGCCCCCGACCAGGCGGCCCAGGCGCTGGCGCGCTTCGAGAACGTGAAGCGCCGCATGGAGCTGCGCGGCCAGGTGCGCGGCATCAGCGTCTATGACGACTTTGCCCACCACCCGACGGCCCTGCGCACCACGCTCGATGGCCTGCGCCGGCGCGTGGGCCCCGAGGCGCGCATCCTCGCGGCCTTCGAGCCGCGCAGCAACACCATGAAGCTGGGCACCATGAAGGCGCAGCTGCCCTGGGCCCTGGAGGCGGCCGACCTGGCCTTTTGCCACACCGCCGGGCTGGACTGGGATGCCGCCGAAGCCCTGGCGCCGATGGGCGCGCGGGCCAGCACGGCGGCAGACGTTGACCAACTGGTGACCGACCTGGTGGTGCAGGCGCGACCGGGCGACCACATCGTCTGCATGAGCAATGGCAGCTTTGGCGGCATACACGCCAAGCTGCTCAATAAACTATCAAATTAATAGCTGTTGGCGCTTATCCATCAAGCGCAAACAGCCTATTTCATCCGAATTTTCAGAGTGTCAGAACGTGACGGCCATGGCCGCCACGTCCACCCGCACCACGGGGCGGGTCAGCGCCGCCACGGCGGCCCGGGCAAACTGGCTGGACCACTCGCGGTCGGCCAGCAGCGTGGCACCCGCGGCCTGGGCCACGGTGAGCACCTTGTCGGCCAGCAACACCTTGCCGCTGGCGCGCAGGGGTTCGCAGTCCAGGCGCGTGAACTCGTCATCCAGCCAGCGGCGGGCTTGCTCGTTGCTGAGGGTTGGGCCTTCGGTACTCAGGCGGAATTCCTGTCCGGGCGAGAGGGTGACCAATACTTCGCTCTGCATAGCTCGTCTTTCTTGAGATGGGTGGTGATGTGCCAGTGCAGCTTACACCGAACGGCGCGCCTGCACGGCGGACGCCAGCTCGGCCAGGCAGGCCACGGAATCGTCCCAACCCAGGCAGGCATCGGTGATGCTCTTGCCGTACTCCAGCTTTGCAGGGTCGTCCTTGCCCGGTGTGAACTTCTGCGCGCCGGCCTGCAGATGGCCCTCGATCATGACGCCGAACACGCTACGCGAGCCGCCGGCGATCTGGCCGGCGATGTCATGCGCCACGTCGCGCTGGCGCTCATGCTGCTTGCTGCTGTTGGCGTGGCTGCAGTCCACCATCAGCGAAGCCGGCAGGCCGGCAGCCGCCAGATCCTTGCAGGCGATGGCCACGCTCTCGGCGTCGTAGTTGGGCGCCTTGCCACCGCGCAGGATGACATGGCAATCCTTGTTGCCGGCGGTGCGCACGATGGCCACCTGGCCGTTCTTGTGCACCGACAGGAAATGGTGGCCGCGGCTGGCGGACTGGATGGCGTCGGTGGCGATGCGGATGTTG
The DNA here is from genome assembly GCA_018054745.1 of Alicycliphilus sp. Classification (GTDB taxonomy): domain Bacteria; phylum Pseudomonadota; class Gammaproteobacteria; order Burkholderiales; family Burkholderiaceae_C; genus Alicycliphilus; species Alicycliphilus limosus. The sequence goes on along the minus strand of JAGPIX010000012.1, from coordinate 5,722 downwards.
CCGTCGGTGCCATTCTTGAAGCCGATGGGCGCCGAGATGCCGGAGGCCAGCTCGCGATGCACCTGGCTTTCGGTGGTGCGCGCGCCGATGGCGCCCCAGCTGATCAGGTCGCCGATGTACTGCGGACTGATCACGTCCAAAAATTCGCTCGCTGCCGGCACGCCCATGCGGTTGATGTCGATGAGCAGCTGGCGCGCGATGCGCAGGCCCTCGTCGATGCGGTAGCTGCCATCCAGGTAGGGGTCGTTGATCAGGCCCTTCCAGCCCACCGTGGTGCGCGGCTTCTCGAAGTAGACGCGCATCACCACCTCGAGCTGATCCTTGTATTGCGCGCGCACGGCCTTGAGCTTTTGCGCGTATTCCAGCGCCGCCTGGGGGTTGTGGATGGAGCAGGGGCCGAGGATGACCAGCAGGCGGTCGTCCTCACCGCTCATGATGCGCTGGATGTTGCGGCGCGTGTCGCCAATCAGCGATTCGACCTCGGTGCCGCGAATGGGGAAGAAGCGGATCAGATGTTCGGGAGGGGGGAGCACGGTGATGTCCTCGATGCGTTGGTCGTCGGTCTGGCTGGTTTTCTCGACGTTGGGATACCAGGCTTCGTGGCTCGAGGCAGATGCGGTCATGGGGCGATCCTTGTGGGTGGATAGGGCGTAGGTCGGGACAGGTTTGAAAACAAAAAAAACCGCCGGGCTTTGCAGCTTCGGCGGTTCTTGTGAGAAGGGGGCTCGGTCAGGGTGCGCGTCTACCTCTCTCATCCGCCATGGACAGAGAACCAAAAGTAAAAGTAAAACGCGCTGTGGACTGGCATGGCTTTCAATGTAGCATGATTTGCGGCACTGCAACAAAACCATGGTGTAGCCATGGCGCCACAGGTTTTGGCATCAGGCCGTGCCCCCGACGGTGATGCCGTCGATGCGCAGCGTGGGCTGGCCCACGCCCACGGGCACGCTCTGCCCCTCCTTGCCGCAGGTGCCAACGCCGCTGTCAAGGCGCATGTCGTTGCCGATCATGCTCACTTTTTTCAGCGACTCGGGGCCGCTGCCGACTATTGTGGCGCCCTTGACGGGGTAGAGAATCTTGCCGTTTTCCACCCAATAGGCCTCGCTGGCCGAGAACACGAACTTGCCGCTGGTGATGTCCACCTGGCCGCCGCCAAAATTGGTGGCGTACAGCCCCTTCTTGATGCTGGCGACGATTTCCTGCGGATCCTTGTCGCCGGCCAGCATGTAGGTGTTGGTCATGCGCGGCATGGGAATGTGGGCATAGCTCTCGCGCCGGCCGTTGCCGGTGGGCTGGGCGCCCATCAGGCGCGCGTTCATTGCGTCCTGGATATAGCCCTTCAGGATGCCATCCTCGATCAACACATTGCGCTGCGTGGCGTGGCCTTCGTCGTCCACGTTGAGCGAGCCGCGCCGGTCGGCAATGGTGCCGTCGTCCAGCACCGTGACGCCCTTGGCCGCCACGCGCTGGCCAATGCGGCCGGAAAACGCCGACGAACCCTTGCGGTTGAAGTCGCCCTCCAGCCCATGGCCCACGGCCTCGTGCAGCAGCACGCCGGGCCAGCCCGGGCCCAGCACCACGGTCATCTCGCCGGCCGGCGCGGGGCGCGATTCCAGGTTCACCAGGGCGGCGTTGACGGCCTCATCCACATATTTGCCGATCTGCTCGTCGCTGAAATAGGCCAGGCCGAAGCGCCCGCCGCCGCCGGCCGAGCCCACCTCGCGGCGCCCGCCCTGCTCGGCGATCACGGTGATGGACAGGCGCACCAGCGGGCGCACGTCGGCCGCCAGGGTGCCGTCTGCGCGCGCCACCAGCACCACGTCGTACTCGCTGGCCAGGCCCGCCATGACCTGCACCACGCGCGGGTCCTTGGCGCGGGCGCGCTGCTCGGCGCGCTCCAGCAGCTGCACCTTGGCCGTGCTGTCCATGGACGCTATGGGGTCGATGTGCGGATAGAGGGAACGGCTTTTTGCTATCTTTTTAGAAGCTACTCGCGCGCGCCCACCCTTGGCTGCAGCCGAAATTGACCGCACGGTGCGGGCAGCATCGAGCAGCGAGGCCTGGGAGATGTCGTCGGAATACGCAAAGGCCGTCTTCTCGCCGCTGACGGCGCGTACGCCCACGCCCTGGTCGATGGAAAACGACCCGGTCTTGACGATGCCCTCCTCCAGGCTCCAGCCCTCGGCGCGCGTGTACTGAAAGTACAGGTCGGCGTCGTCAACCTGGTGCGCGCGGATTTCCGCCAGCGCGCGGGAGAGGTGGGATTCATCCAGGCCGAAGGGCGTGAGCAGCAGCTCGCGGGCCAGGGCCAGGCGTTCTATGGTGGGTTCGCGGGAGATCATGGGGCGATTGTAGGCAGGCGCCGCCAACCCTACGCCCGGTCTGGGCCGGCGGCTACAGCCCGCCCTGGAAGGTGTCTGGCGGATCCTCTTCGGGCTGGTGCTGGGCGCGCGCCACCGACATCAGCACCCCTAGCGCCAGCCCCAGCGTGACCATGGCCGTGCCGCCATAGCTGACAAACGGCAATGGCACACCAACCACGGGCAGGATGCCGCTGACCATGCCCATGTTCACGAACGAGTAGACAAAGAAGATCACCGCCACGGCGCCGGCCATCAGGCGGCCAAACAGCGTGCCGGCGTGGGCGGCGATCACCAGGGCGCGCCACACCAGCAGGATGAAGCAGCAGATCAGCACCAGGTTGCCCGCCAGGCCGAACTCTTCGGAGAAGGCGGCGAAGATGAAGTCGGTGGTGCGCTCGGGTATGAACTCCAGATGCGTCTGCGTGCCCGACATGAAGCCCTTGCCCCAGACCCCGCCCGAGCCTATGGCGATCATGCCCTGGATGATGTGAAAGCCCTTGCCCAGCGGGTCGCGCGTGGGGTCCAGCAGGGTGCAGATGCGTTGCTGCTGGTAGTCGCGCAGCACCGACCAGCGCACGCCGTCGGCGCACAGCTGGGGTTCATACCAGACGATGAGCGCAATGCCCAGCGCGCCCAGCAGCACCGGCGGCGCCACCAGCTTCCAGGGCAGGCCGGCAAAGAAGATCACCGACAGGCCGGCGGCCATGACCAGCAGCGAGGTGCCCAGATCCGGCTGCTTCATGATCAGCCCCACGGGAATCAGCAGCAGCACGCCGGCGACGATGAACTCCGCCGCGCGCAGCTGCCCCTCGCGCTTCTGGAACCACCAGGCCAGCATCAGCGGCATGGCGATCTTCATGATTTCACTCGGCTGTATCACCACGCCCACGTTGATCCAGCGCGTGGCGCCCTTCTTGGTGATGCCGAACAGCGCCACCGCCACCAGCAGCGCCACGCCCAGCGCATACAGCGGCACGGCCAGCACCATCAGGCGCTGCGGCGGCACCTGCGCCACCACGAACAGAATGCCCGCCGCCAGCAGCATGTTGCGCCCATGGTCATAAAAGCGCGTGCCATGGTCGAAGCCCGACGAATACATGGCCACCAGGCCTATGCCCGACAGCAGCAGCAGCAGCCCGATCAGCGGCCAGTCGAAGCCACGGAACAGGGGCAGGATGCGCTGCGGCAGGGACGGCGTGTCGAAGGCGGAAGTGGACATGGGGCGCAATTATCGGCGGCCACATAATCCCCCATGACCACCACCCATCTGCTCTACCTGCACGGCTTTCGCTCCTCACCCCAGTCCGCCAAGGCCCGCCTGACGGCCGAGCGCGTGGCCGCCCGACACCCAGGCGTGTTCTTCTGGTGCCCGCAGCTGCCGCCTTCGCCGCGCGCGGCCATGGCGCTGGTGGCGGCCGGCATCGCCCATTGGCCCCAGGGCACGGGCATGGCGGTGATCGGCTCGTCGCTGGGCGGCTACTACGCCAGCTGGGTGGCAAGCCAGGCACGCTGCAAGAGCGTGCTGCTCAACCCCGCCGTGCAGCCGGCGCGCGACCTGGCGCGCCATATTGGCGAGCAGACCAGCTGGCATGACCCGGAGGAACGCTTTTTCTTCCGCCCCGAATTCGTGGACGAGTTGCAGGCGCTGGACGTGAGCCACCTGCCCCCGGCCGCGCCCGAGCTGCTGATCGCCGCCCAGGGCGACGAACTGCTGGACTGGCGCGAGATGGTGGTGCGCTACCCGCAGGCGCAGCAGCGCGTGCTGGAGGGTGGCGACCATGCGCTGAGCAGCTTCCCCCAGCAGCTGGCCGAGGTGCTGCGCTTCTGCGACCTGGCCCCGTAGACCCTGCAGAATCGACCCGCCGGCGGTGACAGTCCCCGGGGCCGGCACGCCGGCATGGGAAAATCGCCGGCTATGCATGCACTGTTCGACGACGCCGGCAAATTCCTCGCCGGCCGCATCCTCTCCGAAACCGACAGCTCGGCGCAGATCGAGCTGGACTCCGGCAAACGCGTCAAGGCCAAGGGCGCCAACATCCTTTTGAAGTTCGACAAGCCGGCCCCCGCCGAGCTGCTGGCGCAGGCGCGCGACATCGCCGCCGGCATCGAGCTGCCACTGGCCTGGGAATTCGCCCCCGAGGACGAGTTCGGCTTTGCGGATCTGGCGCGCGAGTACTTCTCTGCCAACTGCCCGGTGACCGAGCAGGCCGGCATGCTGCTGGCGCTGTTTGATGCGCCGCATTACTTCAGGCGCGCCGGCAAGGGCCGCTTCAAGAAGGCCCCGGCCGACATCCTGGCCCAGGCGCTGGCGGGCATCGAGAAGAAGAAGCAGCTCCAGGCGCAGATCGACGGCTGGGCCGCAGAACTTGCGGCCGGCAGCTGCCCGCAGCCGATACGCGAGCAGCTCTACAAGATCCTGTTCCGCCCGGACAAGAACACGCCCGAGTACAAGGCCGTGGTCGAGGCCAGCCGCGCCGCGCACAGGGCGCCGCTCGATCTGCTGCAGGCCGCGGGCGCCATCGACTCGCCCTACCAGTTCCACTGGAAGCGCTTTCTGTTCGAGAACTTCCCCAAGGGCACGGCCTTCCCACCACTTGCCGCGCCGCAGCCGCCACAGGACCTGCCGCTGGCCGACGTGCAGGCCTATTCCATCGACGACTCGCAAACCACCGAGATCGACGACGCCCTGTCGGTGCGCGGCCTGGGCACGGGGCAGGTCACCGTGGGCATACACATTGCCGCGCCCGGCCTGGCGATACAGCCCGGCGGCGACCTGGACAAGCTGGGCCGCCAGCGCCTGTCCACGGTCTACATGCCGGGCTACAAGATCACCATGCTGCCCGACGAGGTGGTGCAGATCTACACCCTGGACGAGGGCCGCGCCAACCCGGCCGTGTCGCTGTACGTGACGGTGGACGAGGCGACGCTGGCCATCACCGCCAGCGAGACGCGCCTGGAGCGCGTGCCGGTGACGGTGAACCTGCGCCATGACCAGCTGGACCATATCGTCACCGAGCAATGGCTGAATGACGCATCAATTCAGCATGAAGACACGCCGCAGCGCTTGCTAGAACTGCGCGAACAGCTATCGTTTTTATATAAACTGGCCAAGCAACTGAAGGCCGGGCGCGAGCAGGTGCGCGGCAAGCCCGAGACTTTCAACCGCCCGGACTACAACTTCCGCCTTGAGGGAAATAACAAGGCCGAACCCCAGGGCAGCGAGACCGTGCGCATCAGCACGCGCCAGCGCGGCGCGCCGCTCGATTTGATCGTGGCCGAGGCCGCCATCGTCGCCAACAGCCATTGGGGCCAGATGCTGGCCGAGCATGGCGTGCCCGGCATCTACCGCAGCCAGGCCA
>JAGPIX010000198.1 GCA_018054745.1 Alicycliphilus sp. | reverse complement strand
GGGATGCCGGCGTTCAGGAAGTTCATGGCAATGCCGCCGCCCATGGTGCCGGCGCCGATGACGGCCACGCTCTGGATGGCGCGCAAGGGGGTGTCGGCCGGCACGTCGGGGATCTTGCTGGCGGCGCGCTCGGCAAAGAACAGGTGGCGCAGGGCGCGCGATTCGCTGCTCCACATCAGCTGCACGAACAGGTCGCGCTCGGCGGCCAGGCCGGTCTCGAACTTGCCCTTGGTGGCGGCCTCGACGGCGTCCACGCACTTGACCGGCGCCGGGAAGTTCTTGGCCATGCCCTTGGCCATGTTGCGCGCAAACTGGAAGTAGGCCTCGCCCTGCGGGTGTTTGCACGGCAGGTTGCGCACCAGCGGCAGCGGACGCACGTCGGCCACGCTCCTGGCAAAGGCCAGGGCTTCCTCGGCCAGCGATTCGGGCGACGCGGCCAGCTTGTCAAACAGCTTTTGCCCCGGCACGCCGGCGATGAATTCGCTCTTGACCGGCTCGCCGCTGACGATCATGTTGAGCGCCGCCTCGACGCCCACCACGCGCGGCAGGCGCTGCGTGCCGCCGGCGCCGGGCAGCAGGCCCAGCTTGACCTCGGGCAGCGCCACGCTGCAGCCGGGCGCGGCGATGCGGTAATGGCAGCCCAGTGCCAGCTCCAGGCCGCCGCCCATGCAGACGCTATGAATGGCGGCGATGACCGGCTTGGTCGCCTGCTCGGCAGCGGCAATCACGGTGTGCAGATGGGGCTCGGCCAGGGCCTTGTCGGTGCCAAATTCGGTGAGGTCGGCACCGCCCGAGAAGGCCTTGCCAGCGCCGGTGATGATGATGGCGCGCACGGCGGCATCAGCCTGCGCCTGCTCCAGGCCATCGACCAGCGCGCGGCGCGTGGCCAGGCCCAGGCCGTTGACGGGCGGATTGTTCAAGGTGATCACGGCCACATCGCCGTGGACTTGGTATTCAGCAGTCATGCCGTCGCTCCTGTGATGAATGGCAAAGAAAAAGTACGCTCGTGCGTTTTTGCCGCAGTCTAGAGGCTGGCGCCCAAGCGGCTTGTCCCGGTCGGGACAAGGCAGGGGTATTGCCGACCACTTCACTATATAAAAGATAGCTGTTTGCGCTTTCTACATAAGCGCTAGAGGCCAAAATCAGTCAAAGCAACATCAAACCTCCAGCCACTCCTTGCGCACATAGCTGTTGGCGCGCAGTTCGTCTGGCGTACCCTGGAACACGATGCTGCCGTGGCCCATGACCAGCGCGCGGTCGGAGATAGTCATGGCGATGGTCAGCTTTTGCTCGATCAGCAGCACGGACACGCCGCGCTCCTTGAGTGTGGTCAGGTACTCAGCGACCAGCTCGACTATTTTTGGCGCTAGGCCCTCGGTGGGCTCGTCGATGATGATGAGATCCGGGTCGCCCATCAGCGTGCGGCACAGGGTCAGCATCTGCTGCTCGCCGCCGGACAGCACGCCGGCCTCGATGTCGCGCCGCTCTGCAAGGCGCGGGAACATGGCGTACATGTCGGCAAAGCTCCAGCGGCTGCCCTTGCCATTGCCTTTCTGCCCGAGCAGCAGGTTTTGTTGCACCGTCAGGTGGGGAAAAACGTCGCGGCTCTCGGGCACGTAGCCTACGCCCAAGTGCGCGATCTCGTACGCCTTCTTGCCCGCCAGACTTTGGCCCTTCCACTGGATGCTGCCCTGCCAGTCCACCAGCCCCATGATGGCCTTGGCGGCGGTGGAGCGGCCCGAACCGTTGCGCCCCAGCAGGGCGACGATCTCGCCGGGCCGCACGTCAAAGCCCACGCCGTGCAGCACATGGCTCTTGCCGTAGAAGGCATGCAGCTTGTCCACGCTCAGCATCAGTGCCCTCCCGCCTGTTGCGCCGCGATCACGGAGCCGAGGTAGGCCTCCTGCACGCGCGGGTTGGCGCGCACGGCCTCAGGGGTGTCAAAGGCGATCACCTCGCCATACACCACCACGGCGATGCGGTCCGCCAGGCCAAAGACCACGCCCATGTCGTGCTCCACGGTGAGCAGGGTGCGTCCCTCGGTCACCTGGCGGATGAGCCCGATGAAGCGCCCGGTCTCGCTCTTGCTCATGCCGGCCGTGGGCTCGTCCAGCAGGATCACGCTGGCGCCGCCGGCGATGGTGATGCCGATTTCCAGCGCGCGCTGCTCGGCATAGGTCAGGTTGATCGCCAGGGTGTCGCGCTTTCGGTGCAGGGCAATCATCTCCATGAGCTGCTCGGCGCGCTCGTTGGCGTCCTGCAGGCGGGACAGAAAACGCCAGAACGCGTAGCGGTAGCCCAGGCTCCAGAGCACGGCGCAGCGCAGGTTCTCGAACACGCTCAACTTGGGAAAGATGTTGCTGATCTGGAAGCTGCGCGAGAGGCCCAGGCGGTTGATCTCAAAGGGCTTTTTACCGTCGATACGCTGGCCATGCAGCAGCACCTGGCCGCTGGTCGGCGCAAAGCGCCCGCTGATCAGGTTGAACAGCGTGCTCTTGCCCGCGCCGTTGGGGCCGATGATGGCCACGCGCTCGCCCGCGCGCACCGCCAGGTTGGCGCCGCGGATGATCTCGGTCTTGCCAAAGCTCTTGCGCAGATCGCGCAGCTCCAGCGCATGGGTTGCGGCCAGGTCTGCCATCACATGGCCTCCGTGCGCTTCAATTCGCGCTCTATCTCTTCCTGGCTCTCGCCCCACTGCTGGAGGAACTGGCGTCGACACAGTTCAAACAGCCCCACGCCGGTGACGAGCGCAAAGCCCGCGCCAAACCAGCTCGTCAGCCCGCGCGCATTCAGGCTGGCCCCCAGGAATGGCAGCTCCGGCCCGAGCGCGGCATTGAGCTGCAGGTGGTAGCCCATCTCCACCATGGCCGCCGCGCCCAGCAGAGCCGTAAGCCCCGTGCCCGCCAGCGCCAGGTAGGACGGCCACAGCCGCCCCAGCTTGCCGTATTTGGCCAGGCGCAGGTTCATCATGATCAGGCTGGCCACGCCGCCGGGCGCGTACATCACCATGAACAGGAACACCAGGCCCAGGTAGAGCAGCCAGGCCTTGGTCAGTTCGGACAGCAGCACCGAGGCGAGCACCAACAGCACCGCGCCGATGATGGGCCCAAAGAAAAACGTCGCCCCGCCCAGGAAGGTGAACAGCAAATAGCCGCCCGAGCGCACCATGCTGACGCTGTCGGCCCCCGTGACGATCTCAAAATTGATAGCTGCCAGCGCCCCACCCACGCCGGCAAAGAAGCCTGCGATGCAAAACGCCAGATAGCGCACGCGCTGCGTGTCGTAGCCTATGAACTCGACGCGCTCGGGGTTGTCGCGCACGGCGTTCAGGATGCGCCCCAGCGGCGTGCCGGTGAAGGCGAACATGGCGGCGGTGCAGGCAAAGCAGTACACGGCGATCAGGTAGTACACCTCGATGGCCGGGCCGAAGCTGATGCCCCACAGAGCCTGGCCGTAGACGCGGTTGGTGGTCACGCCGCCCTCGCCGCCGAAGAACTCGGGAAACATCAGCGCCATGGCGGCGATCAGCTCGCCAATGCCCAGCGTGATCATGGCAAAGGTGGTGCCGGACTTCTTCGTCGTCACATAGCCCAGCAGCACGGCAAAGAACAGCCCCGCCAGCCCGCCCA
>JAGPIX010000082.1 GCA_018054745.1 Alicycliphilus sp. | reverse complement strand
CATGAAAATGATCACCGCCATCATCAAACCCTTCAAGCTCGACGAGGTGCGCGAGGCGCTGTCGGACATCGGCGTGCAGGGCATCACCGTCACCGAGGTCAAGGGCTTTGGCCGCCAGAAGGGCCATACCGAGCTGTACCGCGGCGCCGAGTATGTGGTGGACTTTCTGCCCAAGGTGAAGGTCGAGGCCGCGGTGGACGATGCGCTGGTGGAGCGCGCCATCGAGGCCATAGAGGGCGCGGCGCGCACCGGCAAGATCGGCGACGGCAAGATCTTCGTGGCCGCGCTGGAGCAGGTGGTGCGCATACGCACCGGCGAGACCGGCGTGCAGGCCCTGTAACCGTAGGCGACGGAGACCCATCATGAGAAAAGTACACGCTTTCCTGGTGTCAGGCCTGTGCCTATTGGCCGGCGCCGCATGCGCCCAGGCGCCGGCCGCACCGCGCATCGATTCGGGTGACACGGCCTGGATGCTGACCTCGACGCTGCTGGTGATCCTGATGACCATCCCCGGCCTGGCGCTGTTCTACGGCGGCCTGGGGCGGGCCAAGAACATGCTGTCGGTGCTGGTGCAGGTGTTCGTGATCTTTGCCCTGTGCTCGCTGCTGTGGGCCATCTACGGCTACAGCCTGGCGTTCTCGGGCGAGGGCAAGTTCGTGGGCGACCTGTCCAAGATGTTCCTCAAGGGCGTGGGCCTGGAGAGTTTTGGCGCGCTGACCACCATCCCCGAATACGTGTTCTTCGCCTTCCAGGGCACGTTCGCGGCCATCACCGTGGCGCTGATCGTGGGCTCGTTCGCCGAGCGCATGCGCTTCTCGGCCGTGCTGATCTTCGCCGTGCTGTGGTTCAGCTTCAGCTACGTGCCCATGGCGCATATCGTCTGGGGTGGTGGTCTGCTGGCGGCCGATGGCGCGCTGGACTTTGCCGGCGGCACCGTGGTGCACATCAACGCCGGCATCGCCGGCCTGGTGGGCGCCTACATGGTGGGCAAGCGCATAGGCTTTGGCCGCGAGGCGTTCACGCCGCACTCGTTGACGCTGACCATGGTGGGCGCGTCGCTGCTGTGGGTGGGCTGGTTCGGCTTCAACGCCGGCTCGGCCGGCGCCGCCAACGCCGTCGCCGGCCTGGCCTTCGTCAACACCGTGCTCGCCACCGCCGCCGCCACGCTGTCGTGGAGCGCGGGCGAGGCCGTGCACAAGGGCAAGGCATCGATGCTGGGCGCGGCCTCGGGCGCCGTCGCCGGCCTGGTGGCGGTCACGCCGGCCGCGGGCTTTGTCGGGCCCATGGGCGCCATCGCCATCGGCCTGGTCTCCGGCCTGGTCTGCCTGTGGGGCGTGGGCGGCTTGAAGCGCATGCTCAAGGTGGACGACGCCTTCGACGTGTTCGGCGTGCATGGCCTGGGCGGCATCGTCGGCGCCATCCTCACCGGCGTGTTCGCGGCCCAGGGCCTGGGTGGCACCGGGGGCCTGACTCCCGACACCTTCAGCATGGGCGCGCAGCTGTGGATACAGGTCAAGAGCGTGCTGTTCACCATCGTTTGGTCCGGCGTGGTGTCCTTCGTGGCCTACAAGATCGCCGACCTGCTGGTGGGCTTGCGCGTGAGCGAGGAGGCCGAGCGCCAGGGCCTGGACATCAGCTACCACGGCGAGACGGCGTACAACCGTTGATGGTGGGTGCGGCTGGGCACAAAGCCTTCACGCCGCGCGTTCAAAAAAATCAAACCCGCGCCCGCCCGCCGCGCGCGGGGCCGGCAGTACCATGGCCGCCATGGACGCAGCCCTCAGCCAGATCATCGACCGCGTGCGCGACAGCGCCGCGCGCCAGGCCCCGCTGTGCATCCGCGGCGGCGGTACCAAGGACTTTCACGGCCCCGGCGCGCCGCGCCATGCGGGCGAGCCGCTGGACATGCGGCCCCTGGCCGGCATCGTCAGCTACGAGCCCAGCGAGCTGGTGGTGACGGCCCTGGCCGGCACGCCGCTGGCCGAGCTGGAGGCGCTGCTGGCCCGGCATGGCCAGTGCCTGGCCTTCGAGCCGCCGCGCTTTGCCGCTGGTGGCACCGTCGGCGGCATGGTGGCCGCCGGCCTGTCGGGCCCGGCGCGCGCCAGCGTGGGCGCGGTGCGCGACTTCGTGCTGGGCGTGGAGATCATCAACGGCCGTGGCGAGCTGCTGCGCTTTGGCGGCCAGGTGATGAAGAACGTCGCCGGCTACGACGTCTCGCGCCTGATGGCGGGCAGCTGGGGCCAGCTGGGCGTGATCACCGAGGTCAGCCTGAAGGTGCTGCCCGTGGCGCCGGCCGAGGCCACGCTGCGCTTTGACTGCGGCCAGGCCGAGGCGCTGAAGATGCTGCACGCCTGGGGCGGCCAGCCCCTGCCTTTGAATGCCAGCTGCTGGCTGGAAGAGGGCGGCGCGGGCCAGCTTTATGTGCGCCTGCGCGGCGCACGGGCGGCGGTGGAGGCCGCCTGTCGCGACATGGGCGGCGAGCCGCAGGACGCGCCGAATGTGGCCGACGACTGGCAGGCCTGCCGCGACCAGCGTCTGCCCTGGTTTGCGGCGCGCCCGGCTGACCAGGCGCTGTGGCGCCTGTCCCTGCCGCAGACGGCGCCGGTGCTGCCACTGCCCGCGGGCGTGGCGGCGCCGCTCATCGAATGGCAGGGTGGCCTGCGCTGGCTGCAGGCGCCCATGCACCACCGCGAGGCGTTACGCACGCTGGCCCTGCAGGTCGGTGGTAGTGCTTCTTGTTTTATAGCTGCTGGCGCTGATGGGATGGGCGATAAAGGCATTTTTGATACCAATTCTGGGGCGTTGGCGACGATACACCGGCGCCTGAAGCAAGCGTTCGATCCGGCCGCCATCCTCAACCCCGGCCGGCTCCTGTAGCCGCGCGGCAGGCCCATACAGGAAAGCACCCATGCAAACCCAGCTCGCACCCGAGTACCAGGGCACGCCCGAAGGGCAGGAGGCCGAGGCCATCCTGCGCAAATGCGTGCACTGCGGCTTTTGCACCGCCACCTGCCCCACCTACCAGCTGCTGGGCGACGAGCTGGACAGCCCGCGCGGGCGCATCTACCTGATCAAGCAGGTGCTCGAAGGGATGGAGCCCACGCGCAAGACCCAAGCGCATCTGGACCGCTGCCTGACCTGCCGTAACTGCGAAACCACCTGCCCCAGCGGCGTGCAATACGGCAACCTGGTGGACATAGGCCGGCGCATCGTCGAGGAAAAGGTGCAGCGCCCCCTGGGCGAGCGCGCCGTGCGCTGGGCGCTCAAGGAGGTGCTGCCCTCGCCGCTGTTCGGGCCTGCCATGAAGGCCGGCCGGGCCGTGCGCGGCCTGCTGCCCGAGGGCTTGCGCGACAAGGTTCAGCCCCACCCGCCGGCCGGCGCCTGGCCCCGGCGCAGCCATGCGCGCAAGGTGCTGCTGCTGGAGGGCTGCGTGCAGCCCAGCATGGCGCCCAACATCAACAGCGCCACGGCGCGCGTGCTCGACGCCGCGGGCATAGAGACCGTCGTGGCGCGCCAGGCCGGCTGCTGCGGCGCCGTCAAGTTCCACCTGAACGACCAGGACGGCGGCCGCGCGCAAATGCGCGCCAACATCGACGCCTGGTGGCCCTACATCGAGCGCGGCGAGGTCGAATGCCTGGTCATGAACGCCTCGGGCTGCGGCGTCACGGTCAAGGAGTACGGCCATGTCCTGGCGCGCGACGCGCAATACGCCGACAAGGCGGCGCGCATCAGCAGCCTGACGCGCGACCTGTCCGAGCTGCTGCCGGGCCTGGTGCCGCTCTTGAAAGACCGCGTGCGCGCCGCCGGCCGCGCCTTTGCCTACCACCCGCCCTGCACGCTGCAGCATGGCCAGAAGCTGCGCGGCGGCGTGGAGCGGCATATGGCGGCCCTGGGCTTCACGCTGCGCGTGGCGCGCACCGAATCGCACCTGTGCTGCGGCGCGGCCGGCACCTACTCGGTGCTCAACCCCGAGCTGTCGCGGCAGCTGCGCGAGCGCAAGCTGGGCGCCCTGGGCGAGGCCTTTGCCGACGCGCCGCCCGCGGCCATCCTGTCGGCCAACATGGGTTGCATCACCCACCTGCAAGGCGGCACCGACATCCCCGTGCGCCACTGGGTGGAGCTGCTGGACGAGGCATTGCTGGCATGATGGCGGGTTTTGACCCGCCGCGCCGCATGCGCCATGCCGCGCGTTTCTGAGCCATGAACGATCCCGTGAACGACCTGCCGACGCCCCCCGCCGAGGCCACGCCACCCGCCGCCGCCGCAGAGGCCGCAGCCGCGCCGCACGCCCAGCCGGCGCCCCGTGCGAACCGCCGTGGCGGGCGCCGCCGCTTCGGCGCCCGGCGCGAGCCGGCCGCGCCGGCATCCGCACCCGAAGGGGCCGGCGAGCAGCGCCCGCCCCAGCCCCAGCCGCGTCGCACGCATCCGCTGCTCGAGCAGCTGGCCGGCTGGTACCCGCATCTGTTCGGTGCGCAGTTCCTGCCGCTCAAGCGCGGCATCTTCCACGACCTGATGGCCGCGCACGGCGAGGCCATCGACAAGGACGCGCTCAAGCTCGCCCTCGCCATCCACACCCGCTCCACGCGCTACCTGAATGCCGTGGCCCAGGGCATGAAGCGCCATGACCTGCAAGGCCAGGCCGTGGAGGACATGGCGCCCGAGCATGTGCACCACGCGCTGTTGGAGGTGTTCCGCCGCCGCAAACCGCGTGACGGCGAGGACTTGACGGCCACGCTGCGCCGGCGCATCGCCCAGGCCTTCGAGGCCAGCGGCCTCACCCGCGAGGCCTACGACGCCCTGGTGCGCGGGCGCGACGACAAGGCCAACGCCCTGCTGGACGAAGCCTTTGCCGAAGTGGCGGAGCGCGATGCCAAGGCCGAGGCCCTGGCGCGCGCCTTCGAGGCCAGCGGCGCCACGCCCGAGCAGTTCGCCGACATGTACGGCATGGATCGCCGCGCCGTCACCCAGTCCCTGGCGCGGGCACGCCGCCCGCAGGCCAAGGGCTGAGGAGCGGCGTCATGTGGCTGGGCGTATCGCTGTTCTACGTGGGCGCCGTGCTGTGCCTGAACGGCCTGTGGATGCGCGGCCATATCGCCGACCGCGAGATCTGGGTCATCAACGTCTTCGTCGGCCTGGTGTCGCTGGCGATAGGCCTGTTTTCCATCTTCGGCCCGGGCGCCGACGCCCATTCCATCCAGGGCGGGGCGCTGACGCTGCTGTTCGCCTTCACCTACCTGTGGGTGGCGGCCAACCGCTTCAGCGGCGCCGACGGGCGCGGCCTGGGCTGGTTCAGCCTGTTCGTCGCGATTACCGCCGTGCCCGTGGCGCTGGACACCCTGGCCGGCGCCCGCAGCCTGCTGGACTGGTGGATGGGCGCCAACTGGGCCGCCTGGGCTCTGCTGTGGGCCCTGTTCTGGCTGCTGCTGGCGCGCGGGCGCGACATCGGCCGCTTCACCGGCGCCATGTGCATCGCCCAGGGCGTGCTGACGGGCTGGCTGCCGGGCTATCTGCTGCTTTCCGGTCGGCTTTACTGATACAGCCCGTTGATCTTTCTACAGGTCGTGGCAGCGGCTTCAGCCGCGAATGGTGTTGTTCGCGACTGAAGCCGCTGCCACAACATCCGCCTTCACAGGCGTGGCTCCACGCCTGATTTCTGTTGGTTGCGTGGCCTGTCTGGGTTTTGAAGCATGGCCAAAGGCCCGGTCGGTGCGCTAGGCGGCGGCTGCAACTTGTCGAAATTTTTTACATATCTCCCGGCGCGGAGAATGCTTTCTCTGGAAAATCCAATGAAATCAATGGCATTTTCCAGTGGCACAAACGTTGCTTATGCGTTTCCGGGTGTCAACCTTTTGTCAACGGCACCTGAAAGGACTCGATATGAGCAAAAAACTGGGTTCCATGGCCGCTGCGATTCTGATGACGCTCGGCACATCCGCATACGCCGGTGCGTTTGTCAATGGTGGCTTTGAGGATGGCAACCTCAATGGCTGGACGGGCGGGGGTGGCTCGTGGTTTGGTGGCGGCGCACCGGTTGATCCTGCGACCTACGCAGGCGGCCCGTCCAACAACACCATCATGATCGGTGGTACCGACCCCATCACCGGGGCCAACCGGGTCTATGGCGGCGGTTACTCGGTACGCGTCAACGACGAAGTGAACAACAGGTCTGTCTCGACCATAAGCCAGACGGTCAACAACTACACCGACAACAGCATCTTCTTTGCCTGGAACGCGGTGCTGGAAGACTCACATGGCCTCACGGATTCCGACTATTTCTCTCTTACGCTGAGGGACAAAACGACGGGCACCAACCTGGTGAGCCGCGCCTACAGCTCTGCCGGCTCCATTGGGTCGGGGACGTCCGGCGTGACCTGGACGCAGTTTGGCAGCTGGTACTCCTCGGGCTGGGTGGTGGAGCAGATCGACCTGGCGGCACTGAATGCCGTGGGGCATGACTTCACGCTGACACTGCTGGCCTCTGACTGCCCTTATAGCGGTCATGCAGGTTACGTCTATCTGGATGGCTTTGGCGCCGTGAATCCGCCCACCGGCCAGGTGCCCGAGCCCGGCTCGCTGGCACTGCTGGGCCTGGGCTTTGCCGGCCTGGCCGCGGCCCGCCAGCGCCAGAAGAAAGCCGCCTGATCCGCAAGGATCACCCGGCAGGCGCAGCGCCCCGGAAAGGGGCGGCGCCAGCAACAGAAGGCCGCAGAACCGCGGTCTTTTTCCATTCTGGCGTGTCCTGTTTTCAGCGCCGCTGCAGCGTTGCCCACAGGGCGGCCAGCACGATCAGTGCGCCGCCGGCCAGGGTGCGCGGCTGCAGTTGGGCGGCGCCCAGCAGCACCGATGACACGCTGGCGAACAGCACCTCCGACAGCATCACCACGCCGGTGATCGCCGTGGGCAGGCGCGCGGCGCCGTACTGCAGCGCCCAGTTGCCCAGCATCAGCAGCAGCGCCAGGGCGGCGGCCATGGCGGCCCAGCGCGGGTCGAAGGCCGGAAAGGCCGGCACCACGCCCGCCGCCAGCCCGGCCAGCGCGGCCAGCCAGCCCAGGCCCATGCAACCGGCAAACATGGCCAGCATGCGCGCCGGGCCGGGCACGGTGTGCAGGCGCCGCAGCAGCACGTTGGTCACGGCAAAGGTGAAGCCGCCCAGCAGCGCCAGCGCGTCGGCCAGCGACAGGTTGGCCAGCAGGCCGCCCCAGCTGGCCCCGGCCGGCACCAGCACCAGCGCCACGCCGCCAAAGGCCAGCCCCAGGCGTGCCAGCGCCGCCGGCGTGGGGCGCTCGCCCAGGATGCGCCAGGCCAGCAGCACCAGCCAGGCGGGCATGAGGTAGAACACCAGCACCACGCGCACCACGTCGCCCACGGTCACGGCCCAGTTGAAGGCCATGTTGTTGATGCCCGAGTTCAGCGCCAGCAGCCATAGCGCCGGCTGGCGCAGCAGATCGCCCAGGCTGCCTGGGCGCGCGACCAGCATCACGGCGCAGACCAGTGTGTACATGACGGCCGTGGCCCACAGCGGGTGCAGGCCGGCGGCATGCATGCTGCGAAACGGCCACCACGACAGGCCCCACAGCAGGGCGTTGCACAGCAGGGCCAGGACGGGCAGGGGAGATTGCATGAAAAGTGCGTGCTTGTTTCTTTGGCCCGGGAGCGCCGGCGTCTCGCCGGCCCGCAGGTGGCCAAGTGTGGCGGCCCCTCCATGCCGGCGGGACGCCGGCGCTCCCAGAGGCGGAGATGAGGTGCTTAGATTATCGGTAAAAATGCCTGTAGCGCCTGCAGATAAAGCGCAGACAGCTATCAAAATCAGTGCTGATCCAGGCGTGCGATCTTGCGCAGCTGCACCATTTCCTTGGGGTAGTGGCGCACGTTGTAGACATGCCAGCGCAGTATCACCACCATCACCGCGGCCACCAGCAGGCCGAAGGCGGCGATGGCGCCAAACGCCGACAGCCCCCATTTGGTGAACAGGCTGTAGAGCACGCCCATGCCCAGGATGGCAGCCTGTTCGTTGAAGTTTTGCACCGCAATCGAGCGTCCCGCGCCCATCAGGTTGTGGCCACGGTGCTGCAGGAGCGCGTTCATGGGCACGACCAGGAAGCCGCCCAGCCCGCCGAGCAGGATCAGGAAGGGCACGGCCAGCCAGATGTTGTCGATGGCGTTCATCAATATCACCACCAGACCCATGGCCACGCCCAGGGGCAGCACGCGCGTGGCCTTGTCCAGCTGCGTGTACGACGAGGCCAGCACCGCGCCCGCGGCCGTGCCCAGGGCCACCACCCCCACCAGGGCCGAGGCCTGGGTGGTGCTGTAGCCCAGGGCCACGCCGGCCCAGGCCAGCACGATGTAGCGCAGATTGCCCGAGACGCCCCAGAACAGCGTGGTGGTGGACAGCGAGATCTGCCCCAGCCGGTCGCGCCACAGGCGGTTGTTGCAGGTCCAGAAGTCGCGTAGCAGCACCAGCAGCTGGCGCGGCATGGGGCGCATGGCCACGCCGGTCAGCGGTATGCGCAGGTTGATGGCGGCCGCCAGCACGTACACCGGCACCAGGGCGAGGATGGCGGCCTCGGCCGGCAGATCCAGCCCCAGATCAATACCCGGCATGTCCAGGCCCAGCAGCAGGCCGGAGACATGCGGCGCCACCAGCTGGCCGCCGAGCACCACGCCAAGAATGATGGAGCCTATGGTCAGCCCCTCGATCCAGCCATTGGCCTTGACCAGCTGCGACGCGGGCAGCAGCTCGGTGAGGATGCCGTACTTGGCCGGCGAGTACGCCGCCGCGCCCAGCCCCACCACGCCATAGGCCAGCAGCGGGTGCGAGCCGAACAGCATCATCAGGCAGCCCACCACCTTGATGGCATTGCTGATGAACATCACCCGCCCCTTGGGCATGGAGTCGGCAAACGCGCCCACGAAGGGCGCCAGGATCACGTAGAACAGCGCGAACATCGGCACCAGGGCGGCGCGCTGCCATTCGGGTGAGCCGCCGCTGCGCAGCAGCTCCACCGCGGTCACGAACAAGGCGTTGTCGGCCAGCGAGCTGAAAAACTGCGCCGACATGATGGTGTAGAAACCGCGCTTCATCGGATGGCTGGTGCTTCTCGGGCCGCTGGGCCGAGGGACTGTGATATTTGGAAACACTCCTCGGAGCGACGGGCGGTTATATCACGCGCCTGGAGCCCGGCGATGCCAGAATGCGCCCGTCCTGATACGTGTTAACACCGCCATGCCGCGCCCCATTCTCGCCACCATCCACCCTGCTGCGGTGCAGCACAACCTGGAGCGCGCGCGCCGCGCGGCGCCCGATGCGCGCCTGTGGGCGGTGGTCAAGGCCAATGCCTATGGCCACGGCATAGAGCGGGTGTTCGAGGCCCTGCGCTCGGCCGACGGCATTGCGCTCCTGGATCTGGCCGAGGCGCAGCAGCTGCGCCAGCTCGGCTGGCGCGGCCCCATCCTGCTGCTGGAGGGCGTGTTCGAGCCGCGCGACCTGGAGCTGTGCTCGCGCCTGTCGCTGTGGCATGTGGTGCATTGCGAGCAGCAGATCGACTGGTTGGCGGCGCACAAGACCCAGGTGCCGCAGCGCGTGTTCTTGAAGATGAACAGCGGCATGAACCGTCTGGGATTCACGCCCGGGCGCTACCGCAGTGCCTGGGCGCGCCTGAACGCGCTGCCGCAGGTGGACGAGATCTCCTTCATGACCCATTTCAGCGACGCCGACAGCGCGCGCGGCATAGCGCACCAGCTGCGGGCCTTCGAGCAGGCCACGCAGGACCTGCCGGGCGAGCGCTGCATCGCCAACAGCGCCGCCATCCTGCGCCACGGTGGCGCGGCCGAGGTGCGCCTGGACTGGGTGCGCGCCGGCATCGTGCTCTACGGCAGCGCGCCCGACCACCCCGAGCGCACGGCCGCCGCCTGGGACTTGCAGCCGGCCATGACCCTGGCCTCGCGCCTCATTGCCGTGCAGCAGCTGCAGGCCGGCGACAGCGTGGGCTATGGCTCGCGCTTCACTGCCGATGGGCCTTTGCGCATCGGCGTGGTGGCCTGCGGCTATGCCGACGGCTATCCGCGCCATGCAGACACCGGCACGCCGGTGCTGGTGGGCGGCGTGCGCACGCGCACCGTGGGCCGCGTCAGCATGGACATGATCACCGTCGATCTGACACCCGTTCCCGATGCAGGCCCGGGCGCAGAGGTCACGCTCTGGGGCCGCGCCGGCAACGGTGCCCTGCTGCCCATAGACGAGGTGGCGCAGGCCGCCGGCACCGTGGGTTATGAGCTGATGTGTGCGCTGGCGCCGCGCGTGCCGGTGACCATGGATTAGGGCCTATACCCGACGCCGCCAGTCAACATTAATTTAGATTGTTCTAATGTTGTTCTAGATCAAGCAATGACCTGGGGTTTCCACTAAGAATGGCTTCGCAGCGCACCGATCGCTGCGTGATAGCCAACTAAAAAATTGTGGAGTTGCCCCATGTCCTATCCATCCAGGTCTTCCTCTCTGCGACATGCCCTGCGCTTCGCACTCGGCGCAGTGGGCGCCGCTGCCCTGCTGGCGGCGGCCCCGGCGCGCGCTCAGGAGCCCGTGCAGCCGATTGCCCCGGCCAAGGTCACCAACCCGGCCAAGGTCGAGCTGGGCAAGAAGCTGTGGTTCGACCCGCGCCTGTCGCGCTCGGGCTTCATCTCGTGCAACTCCTGCCACAACCTGAGCATGGGCGGCTCGGACAACCTCAAGACCTCGATTGGCGACAAGTGGCAGAAGGGCCCGATCAACTCGCCCACGGTGCTCAACTCCAGCCTGAACCTGGCGCAGTTCTGGGACGGCCGCGCCAAGGACCTGAAGGAGCAGGCCGGCGGCCCGATCGCCAACCCGGGCGAGATGGCCTTCTCGCATGACCTGGCGGTGGACATGCTGCGCTCCATCCCGCAGTACGTGGGCGAGTTCAAGCGCGTGTTTGGCCACGACAAGCTGGGCATCGACGAGGTCACGGCCGCCATCGCCGCCTTCGAGGAAACCCTGGTCACGCCCAACGCGCCGTTTGACAAATGGCTCAAGGGCGACAAGAAGGCCATCACGGCGCAGGAGCTGCGTGGCTACCAGCTGTTCAAGGGCTCGGGCTGCGTGGCCTGCCACAACGGCCCCAACCTGGGCGGCACCTCGTTCCAGAAGATGGGCCTGGTCGAGCCCTACAAGACGGACAACCCGGCCGAGGGCCGCTCCGCCGTGACCGGCAACGACGCCGAGCGCTTCAACTTCAAGGTGCCGACGCTGCGCAACGTGGAGCTGACCTACCCCTACTTCCACGATGGCGCCGCCGACACCCTGGCCGAGGCCGTGGACACCATGGGTCGCATCCAGCTGGGGCGCAAGTTCAGCGACAAGGAAAACGCCGACATCGTGGCTTTCCTGAAGACGCTGACCGGCGACCAGCCCCGGATCGCCATGCCCATCCTGCCGCCGTCGAGCGACAAGACCAAGCGGCCCCAGCCCTTTGAGTGAATGTTCAACAATTCATGGTAGCTCGTGAAAGTCGGCCCGCCTGACGGGCCTTTACGGGCCGGCACTCCGCGAGGGGGCCGGCTTCTTTTTTTGCTTTTCAGGCCAGTGCCCGCTGCACGGCGGGGCGCGCGGCCATGCGTTCGCGGTGTGCCGCCACCTTGGGAAAGCGCGCAATGTCCACGCCGTCGCTTTTCAGCCAGCCGGCCATGGTGAACAGGTAGCCGTCGGCCACGCTGTATTGCGCGCCCAGCACCCAGGGGCCCTGGTCCGTGTGCGCCAGGTAGTGGCGCTCGATGATGTCAAAGCATTCGGTCATGTTGGCCGGCACCTTGCGCTGCATCGCCGCCTGGGCCTCGGGCTCGTCGGCCCAGCGGGCGGCGCGCGGGCGGTGGGCATGGGCGATATGCACGGTGGAGGCCAGGTAGCTGTTGAACTCCTGCATGCGTGCCAGGCCGAAGGCGTCGGTGGGCGCCAGCTGCGCGGCCGGAAAGCGCTGCGCCACATACACCAGCAGGGCCGGGGTTTCGGTCAGCGTGCCCTGCTCGGTCACCAGCGCGGGCACGCGGCCCTTGGGGTTCACGGCCAGGTACTCGGGCGTGCGCTGCTGCTGGCTGGCAAAGTCCACGCGCACCAGTGCATGGGGCGCCTGTGCCTCCTCCAGCGCGATGCGCACCGCCTGGGCGCAGGTGCCCGGCGCGTAGTACAGGGTCAATGCAGGCATTTTATGCTCCTTAAATAATAGCTGTCCGCGCAATGTGGTAAGGCGCTGCAGGCCGATTTTGCTTGATATCCTGGTCTGCCGCCATGCGCCGGGGCGGGTGCGGGCGCCGCGTCGATTGTCCTGGTTATAGTCCCCACCCCATGGCCAAGGACAAAACCCTCTACACCTGCAGCGAATGCGCCAGCACCAGCCCGCGCTGGCTGGGCAAATGCCCCGGCTGCGGCGCCTGGAACACACTGATCGAGACCGTGCCCGAGGCGGCGCCCGGCAAGAACCGCCTGAGCAACGCCGCGGGCCAGTACGCCGGCCTGGCCCAGGCCCAGGCGGTGATGCCCCTGGCCGCCATCGAGGCCACCGAGGTGGCGCGCACCGCCAGCGGCGTCGAGGAGCTCGACCGCGTGCTCGGCGGCGGCGTGGTCGAGGGCGGCGTGGTGCTGATCGGCGGCGACCCGGGCATAGGCAAGTCCACGCTGCTGCTGCAGGCCATGGACGCGCTGCAGCGCCGGGGCCTGCCCACGCTGTACGTGACCGGCGAGGAGAGCGGCGCCCAGGTGGCGCTGCGCTCGCGCCGCCTGGGGCTGGATGCCAGCCAGGTGAACGTGCTGGCCGAGATCCAGCTGGAGAAGATCCTCGCCACCATAGAGGCCACGCAGCCTGCCGTGGCGGTGATCGACTCGATACAGACCGTTTACTCAGACCAGCTCAGCAGCGCGCCCGGCTCCGTGGCCCAGGTGCGCGAATGCGCGGCGCACCTGACGCGCCTGGCCAAGGCCACGGGCATCGCCATCATCCTGGTCGGCCATGTGACCAAGGAGGGGGCTCTCGCCGGCCCGCGCGTGCTGGAGCACATGGTGGACACGGTGCTGTACTTCGAGGGCGACACGCACTCAAGCTTTCGCCTGGTGCGCGCCATCAAGAACCGTTTTGGCGCGGTGAACGAGATCGGCGTCTTCGCCATGACGGAAAAAGGCCTGAAGGGCGTGGCCAACCCCAGCGC
>JAGPIX010000081.1 GCA_018054745.1 Alicycliphilus sp. | reverse complement strand
GTGGTGCCGCAGCAGCCGCCCAGGATGTTCACCAGGCCCTCGGCGGCAAACTCGTGCACCAGGCGGCTGGTGACGTCGGGCGTCTCGTCAAAGCCGGTGTCGCTCATCGGGTTGGGCAGGCCGGCGTTGGGATAGCAGCTGATGAAGGTATCGGGGGCGGCCTTGGCCAGCTCCTGGATATAGGGGCGCATCAGCGCCGCGCCCAGGGCGCAGTTCAGGCCGATGGACAGCGGATTGGCGTGGCGCACGCTGTGCCAGAAGGCCGTCACCGTCTGGCCCGACAGGATGCGGCCCGAGGCGTCGGTGACGGTGCCGCTGATCATGATGGGCAGGCATTCACCCGTCTGCTCGAAGGCCTCGTCCACGGCAAACAGCGCCGCCTTGGCGTTCAGGGTGTCGAAGATCGTCTCGACCAGGATCACGTCGGCGCCACCGGCGATCAGCGCCAGCGTCTGCTCCAGGTAGGCCGCGCGCAGCTGCTCGAAGCTGATGTTGCGCGCGCCGGGGTCGTTCACGTCGGGGCTGATGCTGGCCGTCTTGGGCGTGGGGCCCAGGGCGCCGCAGACAAAGCGTGGTTTATCGGGCGTGCTGAATTTGTCACAGGCGGCGCGCGCCAGGCGGGCGCTCTCCAGGTTCATCTCATAGGCCAGATCGCCCATGCCGTAGTCGTCCTGGGCGATGGATGTTGCGCCAAAGGTGTTGGTTTCGATCAGGTCGGCGCCGGCGGCGAGATACCCTTCGTGGATGTCGCGGATCACATCCGGGCGGGTGAGCGACAGCAGCTCGTTGTTGCCCTTCACGTCGCGCGCAAAGTTGGCAAAGCGCGCGCCGCGGTACTGCGCCTCGGTCAGCTTGAAGCGCTGGATCATGGTGCCCATGGCGCCGTCCAGGATGGCGATGCGTTGTTCGAGGATGGCGGGCAGCTCTTTGCCGCGGGTGTAGTGGGGCAGGGTCATGCGCCCGATTGTAGGAAGGGCGCGGCGCAATCGAGAAACACCCGCAGCGCGGGATGGTCGGCCTCCTCATGCCAGGCCAGCACGCCCACCGCCGGATGGTGCAGGCCGGCGATGGGCAGAAAGCGCACGCCCTGCACGCCGGCCTGGGCCAGCGACGCCGGCACCAGGGCCACGCCCATGCCCAGCGCCACCAGCGCCACCACCGTAAGCCATTGCCGCGCCGCATGGCGCGTGCGTGGGTGAATGCCGGCGCGCTCGAACAGCGCGATCACGTTGTCGTGGTTGGCCGGCGCCACATCGCGCGCGAACATCACGAAGCCCTCCTGCGCCAGCGCCGGCAGGGCCACGGCTGATTCACGCGCCAGTGGGTGCGCCTCGGGCAGGCAGCAGACGAAATGGTCGGGGATGAGCGGCCGGCATGCCAGGCGCGGGGGCACGGAGGCGGCGTTGATGAAGCCGGCGTGCAGCTGGCGGTGCAGCAGGGCGTCCAGCTGCTCGGCCGACGACAGCTCGCGCAGGTTCACGTCTATGCCCGGCGCACGGGCGCCGAAGGCGCGCACGATGCGCGGCATGTCGCGATACACCATGGAGCCGGCAAAGCCGATCTCCAGCCGCCCCTGCAGCCCTGCGGCCACCGCGCGCGCTGTCTCGGCGGCGCTGGCCACGCGGTCCAGCACCACGCGCACCTCGGCCAGATACGCCTGGCCGGCGGCCGTGAGCGCCACATGCTTGCTGCTGCGCTCGAACAGGCGCACGCCCAATTCTTCCTCCAGCGCCTTGATGCCCGAGGACAGCGGTGGCTGCGTAATGGCCAGCCGCTCGGCGGCGCGGCCGAAGTGCAGTTCCTCGGCCAGCACGGCGAAATAGCGCAGCTGGTGCAGTTTCATGGAGCCATCATGCCCCAGGCGCGCGTCAGTACGACTTGGGCAGCCCCAGCACTTTCTCGGCGATGAAGCACAGGATGAGCTGCGGGCTCACCGGCGCCAGGCGCGGGATCCAGGACTCGCGCATGTAGCGCTCGACGTGGTATTCCTTGGCGTAGCCCATGCCGCCATGGGTGAAGATGGCGCGCTCGCAGGCGCGGTAGCCGGCCTCGGCGCCCAGGAATTTGGCGGCGTTGGCCTCGGCGGCGCAATTCTTGCCCTGGTCGTACAGCCAGGCGGCCTTTTGCACCATCAGGTGCGCGGCCTCCAGGTCCATCCAGGCCTCGGCCAGCGGGTGCTGTATGGCCTGGTTCTTGCCGATGGGGCGGCCGAAGACCTCGCGCTCGGCGGCGTAGCCGGCCGCGCGCGCCAGGGCCGCGCGGCCCAGGCCGACGGCCTCGGCGGCGATCAGGATGCGCTCGGGGTTCATGCCGTGCAGGATGTAGGAAAAGCCCTTGCCCTCCTCGCCCACCCGGTCCTCCACGGGGATGCGCAGGCCGTCGATGAAGAGCTGGTTCGTGTCCACGCAGCCGCGGCCCAGCTTGGCGATTTCGTGCACCTCGATCTTGCTGCGATCCAGGTCGGTGTAGAACAGCGTCAGCCCCTCGGTGCCGCGCGCCTGCTCCACCGGCGTGGTGCGCGTCAGCAGCAGGATCTTGTTGGCCACCTGGGCGGTGGAGATGAAGACCTTCTGCCCATGCACCACATAGTGGTCGCCATCGCGCACGGCGCGCGTCTGCAGCTTCAGCGTGTTCAGGCCGGCGTTGGGCTCGGTCACGCCGAAGCAGGCCTTGTCCCGGCCCTCGATCAGCGGCGGCAGCCAGCGTTTTTTCTGCTCCTCGGTGCCGAAGACCACCACCGGGTGCAGGCCGAAGATGTTCATGTGCACGGCCGAGGCGCCCGACAGGCCCGCGCCGGTGGCGGAGATGGTGTGCATCATCAGCGCGGCCTCGCTGATGCCCAGGCCGGCGCCGCCATATTCCTCGGGCATGGCAATGCCCAGCCAGCCCGATGCCGCCAGCGCCTGGTGGAAGTCGTGCGGAAAGCCGCCCTCCTGGTCCTTCTTCAGCCAGTAGTCGGCGTCGAAGGGCTCGCAGACGCGCTCTATGGCGGCCTTGATCTGTTCCTGCTCGGGGGTTGGTGCGAAGTTCATGGTCGGATTACCTTGTCGGGCGATTCGCCATAGGGCGGGCTGTAGATCACCAGCAGCTTGACGGGCGTATCGCTGGTGACGGTAAAGGTGTGCATGCGGTCGGCCGGAAAGAAGCACATGTCGCCCGGCAGCATGTCGAAGGCCTCGCCCTCGACCGAGGCGCGGGCCTGGCCCTCCAGCAGGTAGCAGGCCTGCTCTATGCCCGGGTGGGCGTGGGGCAGGGCGCCGCCGCCCTTGTGCAGCGTGCCCAGTAGCACCTCCATCTGCCGCGCGCCGACGGTCTCGGGGCCGATCAGGCGCTGGTTGAAGGTGTGCTCGTGGTTGGCGGGCTGGTAGCTGGGCACGCCGGCGGCGCGCACCAGGTAGCGGGATGTGGTCATGGGGTGGCCTCACTCGGGTTGTATGCCGGCCTGCTGGATCAGGGTGCGCCAGTGGGTCAGCTGGCCGGCGACGTACTGCGTGAATTCCTCCGGCGTCTTGCTGGGCCAGACCTGAAAGCCGATTTGCGCCAGCTTGTCCTGCAAGTCTTTGTCGGCCAGCACGGCTTGCAGCTCGGTGTTCAGCCGCTGCACCATGGGCTGCGGCAGGCCGGCGGGGCCGAAGATGCCGTTCCAGGATGTCAGGTCAAAGCCCTTCACCGTCTGCCCTATGGGCGGCACGCCCGGCAGCATGGGCGTGGGCTGGGCCGTGGTCACGCCCAGCGCGCGCACCTTGTCGGTCTTGAGCATGCCCATGCCGGAGCCCAGGTCGGCCACGTAGATCTGCACCTGGCCGCCCACCAGGTCGGTCATGGCCTGGGGGCTGGACTTGTAGGGCACGCCCAGCACGTCGATCTTGGCGATGTGCTTGATGCTCTCCATGGCCACCAGCGATGTGCTGTTGGGCGTGGCGTAGCTCAGCTTGCCCGGGTTGGCGCGCGCGTAGTCCAGCAGTTCGGCCAGGGTCTTGGCGGGGACGGCGGGGTTCACGGCCAGCGCGAAGGGCAGCTCGCCCACGCGCGCCACGGGCGTGAAGTCCTTGATAGGGTCGTACTTCAGGCTCTTGTACAGCGCCGGGTTGGCCGAATGCGAGGTGTTGGTGGTCATGAACAGCGTGTAGCCGTCGGGCTTGGCCTTGGCCACATACTGCGCTGCCACCTGGGCGCTGGCGCCGGGCTTGTTGTCCACGATGACCGGCTGCTTGAGCCGCGCCGCCAGGCCCGAGGCCACGGCGCGCGCCACCGAGTCCGTGCCGCTGCCGGCTGCAAAGGGCACGACCAGGGTCACGGGCTTGTCGGGATAGGCCTGGGCCAGGGTCGCCGTGGCGCTGAAGGCCAGGGCAGCGGCGAGGGTGCCGCGCAGCAGAGTCTGCATACATGTCTCCTATATGGGTATGGTTGTGCGCGGCATCTTGCGCCGATCAATCATTCATGTCCAATTCAATCTTCGGACTGATCAATAGGCATTGCAAATGATTGACCGGGCGCACAATAGGCGCCCGTTGCCCGTTGTTGCGGAATTTGAGTCAAATAAGCACTTTGCGCTTATCCATCAAGCGCTGATAGCTATTAAAAAGAGAGTTTTCCGGTTTGTCCCCCGCGCATTTCGTCCTGCATGACGTCTTCGGCTACGAGCAGTTCCGTGGCCCGCAGCAGGCCATCATCGAACATGTGATCGCGGGCGGCGACGCACTCGTGCTCATGCCCACGGGCGGCGGCAAGAGCCTGTGCTACCAGGTGCCGGCCATCGTGCGGCGCGATGCGGGCCATGGCGTGACGGTGGTGGTTTCGCCCCTGATCGCCCTCATGCACGACCAGGTGGGCGCGCTGCACGAGGCCGGGGTCGAGGCGGCCTTTCTCAACTCCACGCTGGACTGGCAGCAGACCCTTCACGTCGAGCGGCGCCTCTCGCGCGGCGAGATCACGCTGCTTTACGCCGCGCCCGAGCGGGTGACCACGGAGCGTTTCATCGGCCTGCTGGACGACCTGCACGCGCGCGGGCAACTGAGCCTGTTCGCCATTGACGAGGCGCATTGCGTGAGCCAGTGGGGCCACGACTTCCGGCCCGAGTATCGCCAGCTGAATCTGCTGCACGACCGTTACCCCGGCGTGCCGCGCATCGCCCTCACCGCCACGGCCGACGGCCTGACGCGCGCCGACATCGTTGCCGGCCTGCAGCTTTTCGACGCGCGCCAGTTCGTCAGCAGCTTCGACCGGCCCAACATCCGCTATCGCATCGAGGAAAAGAAGGAGCCGCTGGCCCAGCTCCTGCGCTTCATCACGCGCGAGCACCTGGGCGACGCCGGCGTCGTCTATTGCCAGTCGCGCAAGCGCGTGGAGGAAATGGCCCAGGCGCTGCAGGACGGCGGCATCAACGCCCTGCCGTACCACGCCGGCCTGCCGGCGGACCTGCGCCAGATGCACCAGGACCGCTTCCTGCGCGAGGACGGCATCGTCATGGTGGCCACAATTGCCTTCGGTATGGGCATAGACAAGCCCGACGTGCGCTTCGTCGCCCATGTGGACATGCCGAAAAACATCGAGGGCTACTACCAGGAGACCGGCCGCGCCGGGCGCGACGGCCTGGCCGCCGACGCCTGGATGGTTTACGGCCTGCAGGACGTGGTGAACCAGCGCCGCATGATCGACGACGGCGACGCGGCCGAGGAGTTCAAGGCCGTGCTGCGCGGCAAGCTCGACGCCCTGCTGGCCCTGGCCGAGGCCACGGACTGCCGGCGCCAGCGGCTGCTGGCCTACTTTGGTGAAGAATCCCAGCCTTGCGGCAACTGCGACAACTGCCTGAACCCGCCCGCGGTATGGGACGGCACGGACGCGGCGAGGAAGCTCCTGTCCACCATCTACCGCGTGCACGAGGTGAGCCGCCTGACCTTTGGCGTCGGCCATTTGATGGACATCGTGCGCGGCAAGGCCACGGACAAGGTGCGGCAGTTTGGCCACGACCAGCTGTCCACCTTCAACCTGGGCGCGCAGTATTCAGAGCAACAGCTGCGTGGCGTGCTGCGCCAGCTGCTGGCGCTGGGGGCGGTAGGCGTGCACCGCGTGGCGACCGAGGGTGGCCACAGCTTCGACACGCTGACGCTCACGCCCGGCTCGCGCGCCGTGCTGCGCGGTGAGCAGCAGGTCCAGCTGCGCGAGGCCCAGGCCAAGGCCGCGGCGAAACCTAAGCGCCGCGCCGGCCAGCCGAGCGCCGCCGCCGCAGACCTGGGCCCGGACGCCCAGGTGCGCTTCATCAACCTCAAGGCCTGGCGCGCCGAGGTGGCGCGCGCGCACAACCTGCCGGCCTACGTGATCTTCCACGACGCCACGCTGGCGGCGATTGCCGAACGCAACCCGGCCAGCCTGGGCGAGCTGGAGGGCATCAGCGGCATGGGGGCGAAGAAGCTGGAGGCCTACGGGGACGAGGTGCTGCGCGTGTGCGGGGCATAGCGCAGCGGTGCCAAGTAGCAGATGCGACTCCATCTCTAAATCACTCGTGTCATTGTTGCTTCGCCTTGTCGTGCGACAGCACTGCCTGCGGCTTCGCGCCTGGACACGAATGTTTTGGAAACGGAATGGCGATGCGCCCGCATACGACAACGGCGCCCAAAGGCGCCGCTGCGTGGTTGGGGTAGGAATCAATCAAGCCGTCTTGCGGCGACGGACAAAGGCCAGGCCAACCATGGAAAGACCCATCAAGGCCAACGAACCAGGTTCGGGCACGTTGGTCGGGGGCGACTTCAAAACCAGCGATGTCGTAATCATCAGATTCGATTGTGTGGTGTGTCGTTCGGCGAAGAAGAAATCAAAGCTGTAGTCGCCGGAGGTCTTGCCGGCCATCAACGTATCGAGGTTCACCGTTTGACTTTGGGCGGCATGAACACCTCCCAGGTCAATGCCGAGTTTGTGGTCGAAAAACACCCAGACGTCATCATCCCCGGTGAACGTGAAGGTCTGGCCGGCGCCTTGGACATAACTGAATACCGAGGAGATGTTGTACGTAAAGTGGTAGTTGTGCGAGCGGCCCTGGTTGCCCAGCAGTGCACCGTCGATGGGGAAGAAGTTGCTGTTGCTGTACTGATAGATGCCGCTGCCTGGAGATGTCTCGTTCAGCGTCAGCGAATAAGACATGCTGTCGGTGGTCTTGGTGTACCAATTGCTGAATGCCCCGGCGCCGCTGTTGCTGATCTGGCTGCTTCCCAGTGCCGTCAGGGTCGGCGATGAACCGCTCAGGGTAGTGTTGACATAGCCCGTGCCAGAGCCGCCGCTGCCTTCAAAATTCACCCCGTCAGCATTGAAGTCACGCACAGTACCGGTCAGCGTGATGGGGGCGGCAAGCGCAGCCAGACAGGAGAGGCTGGACAGGGTCGCGATGAGCAGAGATTTCATGGTAACCATCCGGGTGAATAAGATCGACCAAGTAAAGCATTTTTTGTGCCATTCATGTAACGCGTTGATTTATAGGGGTGTTTTTAATTTTCCGTGGTCGATGTGTAAAATTTTCCGACGACCCTGGGGGTGCACGGAGCTGCCCGATGGCGCCGATGCGCCGCCCGTGGTGTACGCCTGAATGAAGCTGTGCTGCAATGCGGTACATCGAGGAGCCAATCATGGCCTTGCCTGCAGCCCAGCCGCGCTGTGATGCCCAGACCTTCCTGGATTGGGAAGAGGGTCAGGCCGAGAAGCACCAATATCTGGATGGCGAGGTGTTCGCCGTGGCTGGGGCCTCGGACGCCCGTGTGACCATTGCCCTGAATGTCGCCATGGCCCTGCGCCAGCATCTGCGTGGCGGCCCCTGCAGCGAGTTCATCACTGACATAAAGCTGCGCCGAGGAAAGTAACGCCTTCTTCTACCCCGACGTGTTCGTCACCTGGGCCGCCGCCGACCGCGAGCAGGGTCAATACAAAAGCGCCCCCAGCCTGGTCGTGGAGGTGCTTTCGCCCTTCACCAGCGCCTATGACCGCGGCGCAAAGTTTGCCGCCTACCGCAAGCTGCCCAGTCTGAGTGAGTACCTGCTCATTGACAGCGAGCGCCTGAGCGCGGACCTGTTTCGCCGCGACGAAACCGGGCGCTGGGTGCTCTACCCCTTCGACACCGCGGCGCAGCAGGTGGAACTGGCCAGCGTGGGGCTGCAACTTCCGCTGCAGGTCTTGTACGAGGATGTGCGGCTGGAGAAGAGCGCCAGCGCCCACCCCTGAGCGCGCAGGAGTCCCGGCTAGCCGACGATGGCCTTGAGCCGGTGCCAGTCGGCCGGCTGCAACGATGCCAGGCAGTCATCTGCCAGCGACAGCAGCAGATCGGTGCTGGTCTGGTCGGCCACGTCAAAGTCCAGCTGCTTTTGCTGTGCGCTGCTGGGCGGCATGTTCAGCCGCAGGTAGCGGTGCGTTCCCATGCGGGCGGCGCATTCCTGCACGGCCAGCATCTCCTGGGCGCTGGTGACGAGTTCTATCACCGGGCCGGCCCACATCAGGCCGCGCCCCGGCACGGCCGATGGGTCGCGGCCGTGCAGCGGGTTGGCCGTGCCTATGCTGAGCATGTGCACTTCGGCGCCCGGGTACATCTGCTGCGCGCATTGCAGCGCGTGCAGGTCGGGCGCGTTGGCCGCCAGGCCGCCATCGACGAAGCGGTGGTGCTGGAAGCTGTGCACCGGAAAATGCGCCGGCGCCGCCGAGGTGGCCAGCATGGCGTCCATCAGCGTCAGGCCCAGCTGGTCGCGCTGCCCAAGGGTGGGCCGGCTGCCCAGCAGCTGCAGCTTGGAGGTGGTCCAGTTCACGGTGGTCAGCAGCAGGGCGGGTGCATGTTCGCCCAGCAATTGCTGTTCTGCGTCGGGCAGCAGCTCGCAGATGGCGCTGCGCAGGCGCTGCGGGTCGTAGGGCGCGCGTCCCAGCAGCTTGCGCAGGCCACGCAGGCGCATGGGTGGGAAGATGCTGCTGCCGCGCCGCTGCAGCAGTGCCTGCAGGGCGGCGCCCGTGGCCCTGCAGCTCAGGGCCGTGGCCAGGATGCCGCCTATCGAGGTGCCGGCGATCAAGTCAAAGCGCTGCCCAAAAGGCGTGGGCCGGGCAGGGTCGGGGCCGAGCCTGGCCTCCAGTGCCCGGATCAGCGCCGCCGTGAACAGGCCTCGGTAGCCGCCGCCCGACAGGCTCAGCACGCGCACGCGGCCGGGCGCGGCGCGCGGCAGGCCGGCCGGCAGGGTGAAGGGCTCGTCTTCCGGCGCGCTCACAGTGCCTGCACCCTGACATTGGTGCCGCTGCGCAGCTGCTCCATGTAGAGGTCGTCATACTCGGCATAGACCAGATCCATGACGGCGGCGGTGGTGATCAACAGGCGCACGTCCTGGGCCAGCGGCGCGCGGCCCTTGGGCGTCTTGAAGTCCAGCGGGGCATGGGTGCGGTATTCGTGAAAGCGCTCGAGCACGGTCTCGTTCAGATCGACCAGGGTGGCCCCGCCGGCCTCCATGCGCGAGACGGTGGCGGCCAGCGCCTGGTGCCAGTCCTGGCGCTGCACCTCGGAGCGGGCCCCGCTGTTGATGACCGAGCGGGCGATGGCGATCGCCAGGCGGCTGAGCACGCATTCGGCCTCCTGCACGCCGGCCGCCCATTGCACGGCGCGGGCCTGCTTGCCGCACAGGCCCAGCAGCAGCTGCGGGCCGAGTAGGTAACGGTTGGGGCGCGCCATGTCATTCCATTTCTAGATCATCCGTGTCGTTGTTGCTTCGCCTTGTCGTGCTACAGCACTGCCTGCGGCTTCGCGCCTAGACACGAATGATTTGGAAGCGGAATCAGGCCCGGGGCAGGGTGAACGGATCGTGCCGCTCGCCGGGCAGCAGGGCGGCGCCGGCATCGAGCGCACCGGACGGCGCCTGCACCGAGGCCAGCGTGTCCGCCAGGCTGCGCTGCTGGCTGCTGGAGCGTTCCATGGCGATGACCTGCGCCTCGCTCAGCACCAGGTAGCGCTCGCCGCCGCGCGAGATCTGTTGCAGCTGGCCGGCCCGGGCATCGCGCAGCAGCCCGCTGTAGTCGGACTTGAACTTGGAAATGGGCATGGGCGTTTCGCTGGCTGCCACGCCCAGCTTGCGCGCCAGGCTCTCCACCGCCTGGGTGAAGATATCGATGCGGGCGCTCTCGGGGGACTTCAGGGCGGTGGACATGGGGCGGCTCCGGGTCTGGTCAATCTGGTCAGGTCAGGCCTTGATATTTAGGCCAAGCTGACCAGATGTCAAGAGAATCCCTACAGGCCGCTCCGCAGCACAAAGCCCGGAAACTGCGCCTGTAACAGGGTCTGTTGCGCGGGTGTCAGCCCCCAGGTCGGTGGGCCGTCCGGTGTACGGCATTCCTGCAGTGCCCAATGCACCACGCCGGCACGCGCCAGCTGCTCGGCCAGCCCCAGCAGGCCCGGGGTGTCGAACAACCCCTCATGCCAGGTGGTGCGGCATTCGTAGTCCACGCCGCTGGCCAGCAGCAGCTGCAGCGACTGCCAGGCGCGCGCGCCGCTGCCCGGCGTGCGCGTGATGGCGTCGTAGCCGGCCTGTGGGCCGTTGATGTCCAGGCCCACCCAGTCGAGCAGTGGCAGAACGGCGGCCAGGCGATCCGGGTACATGCCGCCGGTGTGCAGGGCCGTGGCAAAGCCCATGGCGCGCACCTGGGCCAGGGCTTGGGGCAGGGCGGACTGCGCCAGCGGCTCGCCGCCAGAGAAAACCACGCCGTCGAGCAGGCCGCGGCGGCCGTGCAAAAAGGCCAGCACCGACTCCCAGGCGATGGCGCCGCCCGCACTGGCGTCGAGAAGCTCCGGGTTGTGGCAATAACCGCAGCGCCAGGGGCAGCCCTGGCAGAACACCACGGCCGCCAGGCGGCCGGGGAAGTCGATGGTGGTGAGCCGGGTCAGCCCACCCACGCGCAAGGTCATTGCTCGGCGAAGAACTGGCGCTCGGCGTGCTCGCCCTGCTTGCCGATGTTGAAGCTGGCCACCGGGCGGTGGTAGCCCATGACGCGGGTCCAGACCTCGCAGGGCTGGCGCTCGGCGTTGCTGAGCTGCACGTCGGCGGCGGCCAGGGCGGTGGATTCGATGGCGGAGAAATGGGTCATGGATAGCTCCTTTGGGGGTGGTTGAAATGGGGGTATTTCTCCCTCGCCCCCCTTGGGGGAGAGGGCAGGGGTGAGGGGGTGATGAAGCGCTGCGCCTCGTTTCTTGTCACCCTCACCCCTGCCCTCTCCCTCCAGCGGGAGAGGGAGAAACGGCGCTCACGCCGCTTGCAGCTGCCGGCGCTTCTCGGCCAGGCGCTCGGCGTCGCAAGTCGGGCAGAAGCGGTGCTCGCCCGCCAGATAGCCGTGCGTCGGGCAGATGGAAAACGTCGGCGTGACGGTGATGTAGGGCAGGCGGAAGTTGGAGAGCGCGCGTTTGACCAGTTCGCGGCAGGCCGCGCCGCTGCTGATGCGCTCGCCCATGTAGAGGTGCAGCACCGTGCCGCCGGTGTACTTGGCCTGCAAAGCCTCTTGCCGCTCTAGCGCCTCAAAGGGATCGTCGGTAAAGCCCACAGGCAGCTGCGAGCTGTTGGTGTAGTAGGGCTGGGCGGGCGTCCCCGCTTGCACGATGCCCGGCCACCGCTTTTTGTCTTCCTTGGCAAAGCGGTAGGTCGTGCCATATAGGTGTCGAAGGACGAAAACGCCTGCGCGCCGGCCCACTCGTTCTGCAGCGTGCCCAGAAAGTTGACGATCTGCCCCACGGCCGAGCTCATGTGCCTGGGCGGGCCCGCCTCCACCTTGCCCGGCACGCCGTTCAAGCCTTCGTGCAACAGCGTGCGCAGCGACCAGCCCGCGCAGTAGCCGCTGAGCATGTCCAGATCGTGGATGTGCAGGTCGCCGCTCCTGTGCGCCTCCCCGATCTCGGGCGCGTAGACATGCGAGAGCCAGTAGTTGGCCGTCACCTTGCCCGCCACGTTCAGGATCAGCCCGCCCAGCGAATAGCCCTGGTTGGCGTTGGCGTTGACGCGCCAGTCGGCGCGCGTGAGGTATTCGTTGATGGAGGACTCCACATGCACCAGTGTCTGGCGGTCGGCACGCAGGGTGGCGTGCCGATCGCGGTAGGCGATGTAGGCGCGCGCCGTCTGCAGGTGGTTGGCGGCGATCAGTGTTTGCTCGACCACATCCTGGATCTGCTCTATGGCCGGCGCCGCCCCGTGGAAGCGGTGGATCAGCACCTTGGTGACCTGCGCGGTGAGCAACTGCGCCTCGTCAGCACCGAACTCGCCGGTGGCGGCCCCGGCACGCGCGATGGCCGAGGCAATGCGTCCGGCGTCGAACGCAGCGCGCTCGCCGCTTCTCTGGATAACGTCGCGCGGCAGCGTGGCGAGGGAAGGTGAAATGGAAGTCATTGCAAGCTCTAAACACTATATGTAGTTTGATGCAACACAAGCTTGCGCTCTCCGTCTGGTTTCCACCAGACCCCACAAACGAAAAAAAGCCGGCTTGAAGCCGGCTGAAAAAGCAAGGCGCCAGAGAACCTTGCTTGCGGAGTAAATCAGGCTGTAGCGCTTGATGGATAAGCGTTAGTAGCTATTAAATTAATTGCAGCCTGGCAATGCGCCGCATGCCTGAGACACGCGGCGCAAGGCAGCTTAGCGCGTGGCGCCGGCCAGCACGCCGCCCCGCGGGGTGGCCGTGGCGCTTGGGCTGAACAGCACGCCGCTGACCACCTGCCAGCTCACGCACAGGGCGCCGGTGATGAACACCAGGTCACCAAAGGTGCGTACCCAGCGCAGCGTCTCCATGAAGGGCTGCTGCATGAACTCCTCGCTGCGGGCGTACCACAGGCCCTCGGTCACGCTGGCGTGGAACTGGAACAGGCCGATGGGCAGCAGGCTGGTGGCAATCATCAGCACCAGGCCGGCGTTGAGCCACCAGAAGCCGGTCTTCATCAGGCGCTCGTTGAACTGCAGTTCAGGGCGCACATAGCGCAGCACCAGCAGCGTGAAGCCCAGCGCCAGGAAGCCATAGACACCGAACAGCGCGGCGTGGGCGTGCACCGGCGTGGTGTTCAGGCCCTGGATGTAGTACAGCGAGATGGGCGGGTTGATCATGAAGCCGAAGACGCCCGCGCCCAGCATGTTCCAGAACGCCACGGCGACGAAGCACATCAGCGGCCAGCGCAGCTTCTTCATCCATTCGGTCTTGTGCTGCAGGCGCCAGTGCTCCCAGGCCTCGTGGCCCAGCACCACCAG
>JAGPIX010000197.1 GCA_018054745.1 Alicycliphilus sp. | reverse complement strand
GGGTCGGCCTCCTTGTCCTTGGCCTTGGTGCCGCTCAAGCTGCGCATCTGCAGGCGATCCTTGGCGTAGGCCAGCGCGTTCTGGTAGGCCACCTCGGTCAGCCCCAGCGACTGGTTGCCCACGCCAAGGCGGGCGGCGTTCATCATCACGAACATCGCCGCCAGGCCCTTGTGCGGCTCGCCCACCAGGGTGCCCACCGCGCCATCCAGGCTGATCTGCGCCGTGGCGTTGCCGTGTATGCCCATCTTGTGCTCCAGCCCCGTGCAGAACACCGGGTTGCGCGCGCCCAGGCTGCCATCGGCGTTGACGTGGTACTTGGGCACCACAAACAGGCTGATGCCCTTGCTGCCCTTGGGCGCATCCGGCAGGCGGGCCAGCACCAGGTGCACGATGTTGGCCGCCATGTCGTGCTCGCCGGCGCTGATGAAGATCTTGGCGCCGGTGATCTTGTAAGTGCCGTCAGCCTGGGGCTCGGCCTTGGTGCGCAGCAGGCCCAGATCGGTGCCGCAGTGCGGCTCGGTCAGGCACATGGTGCCAGTCCACTCGCCGCTCACCAGCTTTGGCAGGTAGGTGGCTTTTTGCTCGGGCGTGCCGTGGGCCAGCAGGGCTTCGTAGGCGCCGTGCGACAGGCCGGGGTACATGGTCCAGGCCTGGTTGGCACTGTTGAGCATCTCGTACAGGCACTGGTTCATCACATGCGGCAGGCCCTGGCCGCCAAACTCGGGCTCGCACGACAGCGCCGCCCAGCCGCCCTCCACATACTGCTGGTAGGCCTGCTTGAAGCCCTGGGGGGTGGTCACCTCATGGGTGTCGCGGTTGAGCGTGCAGCCCTCCTCGTCGCCGCTGATGTTCAGCGGAAACGTCACGCCGGTGGCGAACTTGCCGGCCTCCTCCAGGATGGCGTTGACGGTGTCCACGTCCACCTCCGCGTGGCGCGGCATGGCCTTGAAGGCGTCGGTGACCTGGAAGACTTCGTGCAGCACGAATTGCATGTCGCGCAGCGGCGGGTTGTAGATGGGCATGGTTGGCTCCTGGGGTGGTAAGTGGTGAGTGGTGAGTGGTGAGTGGTAAGTGGTGAGTGGGCGACGGCATCAGGCGGCGTAGCGCGCCAGGATATTGTCGAAGCCCTTGTTGGCGCGGTCTATCGAGCCGGGGGTGTGCAGAAAGCGCGCCTCGTAGTGCAGCGCCAGGATCAGGCCATGGATCTCGAACAGCATCTGGTCTTCCGCCACGTCCCGGCGGATCTCGCCGCTGTCCTTGCACTGCATGATGGCGCGCTTCATGGCGGCCTGCCAGGTCAGCACCGAATGGGCCAGCGCATCGCGCACCGGGCCGTCGCGGTCGTCAAACTCCACGGCGCCGCTGATGTAGATGCAGCCCGAATCGATCTCTATCGAGGTGCGCTGCATCCAGTTGTCGAACATGGCGCGCAGTCGGCCAATGCCACGCGGTGCGTCCATGGCTGGAAAGAACACCTCGTGCTCAAAACGCTGGTGGTATTCGCGGATCACCGAGATCTGCAACTCCTCGCGCGAGCCGAAATGGGCAAACACGCCCGACTTGCTCATGCCCGTCACATCGGCCAGCGCGCCTATGGACAACCCCTCCAGCCCGATATGCGTGGCCAGGCCCAGCGCGGCATCAACGATGGCCGCCTTGGTCTGCTGGCCTTTGTGCATGGCCCGCCCTTCGCGCCTGGGCGCGGCGGCAGTCTTGCGTGGGGTGATGGGTAGGGTCATGGGAAAAATAAAACGAACGATCGTTCTATTTTGCACAAAACTGCGGACTTGTGCCAGTCCTCGGTTGGTTGAGCAGTGTATTTACGGGTAAACCACTAGTCACCCGCGAGGTGCGAGGGCTGCCGGTTGCCCCGACATTACCCCCCTGCCTCTGGGAGAGGGTGGGGGTGAGGGCTTGCGGCCCAGCCAGAGACCGCACGCTATCTAGTCGATATGGCCGCCAGGCGGGAATATGCAAGTCCCTACAGCAACAGCGCCAATGTAGCGTCCAACTGCTCGCTCGGCAGTCGGCGAAAGCCCGTACGCGCGTAACGTTGCAGCCGCCCGCGGATCAGGTCGCACAGCGCCGCTGCGCGCACCTGCGCCTGCAGCGTGGGCGCGGCCACGGCCTCGCCGGCCGGGCGCAGGCACTGGCGCAGCTGGGCCTCGATCTTGTCGAAGAACAGGTTCATGCGCTGCTGCAGGCGCTCGTTCTCGAACACCAGTGCATCGCCCACCATGACGCGCACCATGCCCGGGTTGTGCTCGCCAAACTGCAGCACCATGGCCGCGATGCGCGCGGCGCGCAAGGCCCCATTGGCCTGGTCACCCTGCTCCTCGATCTGGCGCACCAGGGTGAATACGCTGTGCTCTATGAAGTCGATCAGCCCTTCGAACATCTGCGCCTTGCTGGCGAAATGGCGGTACAGCGCCGCCTCGCTCACCCCCAGCTGGCGCGCCAGGGCGGCCGTGGTGACACGCTCGGCCCCCGGCTGCTGCAGCATGGCCGCCAGGGCCTGCAAAATCTGCTCGCGCCGCTCACCGGGCTGCAGGCGACGGCGCGTGACGCGCGCCTCGTCGGGCTTGGAGGACTCGGGATAGGTAGGCGTGAATTCAGACATATCGAAACAAATGTGTGCAATTGATTCTCGCACAGCCCGTCGAAATGCCCATGGGTGGATATGCGTACGTGGCTAAGTTGCAACTTTTGTTCCAAATCTGCAACCTTCACCATCTGCACAATACTGATCTGACAGCAGCCGATGCCATCTGTGCGTAGGAGCGGCTTCAGCCGCGAATGGCGCCATTCGCGGCTGAAGCCGCTCCTACAAAGCCAATAACCAAGCCGGATCAACCGCTGGCAGCCCTATCAGCTGCTGCGGATCATCGTGCCGTAGGCCTGGTCGGTCAGAATTTCGAGCAGCATGGAGTGCGGCACACGCCCATCCACCACATGCACCGCGTTCACGCCGGCCTTGGCGGCGTCAATGGCGCCGGCCAGCTTGGGCAGCATGCCGCCGGAGATGGTGCCGTCGGCAATCAGCGCGTCGATCTGCTGCGGTGTCAGCTCCGGCAGCAGCTGGCCAGCCTTGTCCAGTACACCAGGGATGTTGGTCAGCATCACCAGCTTCTCGGCCTGCAGCACCGTTGCCAGCCGGCTGGCAACCACGTCGGCGTTGATGTTGTAGCTCTCGTTGTTCTCGCCAAAGCCGATCGGGCTGATGACCGGAATGAAGGCATCGTCCTGCAGCGCCTTGACCACGCTGGGGTCAATGGCCACGATGTCGCCCACCTGGCCCACGTCGTGCTCGATGCTCGGATCCTTGTGGTCCAGCATCTTCAGCTTCCTGGCGCGTATCAGCCCGCCGTCGCGCCCCGTCAGGCCCACGGCCTTGCCGCCGGCGTGGTGTATCAGGCCCACGATGTCCTGCTGCACCTCGCCGGCCAGCACCCATTCGACCACCTCCATGGTCTCGGCATCGGTCACGCGCATGCCCTGGATGAACTGGCCCTTCTTGCCCAGGCGGTTCAGCGCCTGCTCGATCTGCGGCCCGCCGCCATGCACCACCACCGGGTTGATGCCCACCAGCTTGAGCAGCACCACGTCCTCGGCAAAGTCCTGCTGCAGCTCCGGGTCGGTCATGGCGTTGCCGCCATATTTGATGACCATGGTCTTGCCATG
>JAGPIX010000196.1 GCA_018054745.1 Alicycliphilus sp. | reverse complement strand
ACCACGAACGGCTTGCCCAGCCATTTGGCCAGCAACGCAGCGGCCACGCCATCGGGGTAGTAATAGTGGGCGTCGATCAGATCAAAGTCGAACCCGTTGCGTTGCAGCCGGCGTAGCGTGGGCAGCGCACCCAGGGCCAGGGCATATGGGGCGATGTTCATGCCCACCTTGGGCGGCAGCAGGTAACGCGGGTGGTGTACTTCGACCCCGTTGCGCTGCTCCATGCGCGGCGTGGCGGCAAACTTGGCATAAGAGCCAAACCGCGCCGCCTTGAAGGGGAACCAAGGCACCGGCGCCACCACCTTGGCCTGCACCTCGCCAGTCTTGAGCAGCTCGCGCAGGCGCGTCTCCACGAAGATGCCGTGGATGGGCCGCACCGCGCTGGGGTACAGGGTGGAGAAGAGAAGAATCTTCACGCCCCACCCCGGGCGAATAACGCGTTAAGCAAGGCAGAGCAGATCACCGCAGCACGCCCTTGGTATCGATGACCACCTTGTCCTTGATGACCTGGGGGTCGATGTCCTTGAACTCTTCGTGATCCACCAGCAGCAAGAGGATGTCGGCCTCCTTGATCACGGTTTTCAGGTCGTACAGCGCAAAGGGTGCCTTCTCTTTGCGCACATTGGGGTCGCAGGCCATGATCTTGCCTATGCCCGACTGGTGCAGGTGGTGGACTATGTCCATGGATGGCGACTCTCGCAAGTCGTCGATATTCGCCTTGAAGCTCAGGCCCAGGCAGCCAATCACCGGCTCGTGAAAACGTGCCGCCTTGGCCTTGACCTTGGCGATCACCCAGTCGGGCTTGGCGTCGTTGACCTCGCGCGCGGTACGAATCAAGCGTGACTGGGCGGGTGCACTGGCCACGATGAACCAGGGGTCTACCGCGATGCAGTGCCCACCCACGCCCGGCCCGGGCTGCAGGATGTTCACGCGCGGGTGGCGGTTGGCCAGGGCAATGGCCTCCCAGACGTTGATGCCCAGGTGGTCGCAGATGACGGACAACTCGTTCGCAAACGCGATGTTCACGTCACGGAAGGAGTTTTCGACCAGCTTGGACATTTCTGCCGTGCGGCTGTCGGTCTCCAGAATGGCGCCGTTGCAAAAGGTCTTGTAGAGCGCCTTGGCCTTTGCCACTGCGGCCTTGGTGGTGCCGCCGATGATGCGGTCGTTATCCACCAGCTCGCGCAGGATTTGCCCAGGCAAGACACGCTCGGGGCAATGCGCCGTGTGGATCTTGCCAGCCAGTTCAGGGCGCATGGCAACAATGATTTCTTGCACGCGCTCGGTGGTGCCCACGGGCGAGGTGGATTCCAGAATGACCAGATTGTCTTCGCGCAAATACGGTGCAATGGCACGCGTGGCGGTCTCGATATAGGCCAGGTCGGGCGCCTTGGGGTTGCCGTCCACCTCTTTGAATGGCGTGGGCACCGCCAGGATGAACGTGTCGCCCTCCTCGGGCGTCAGGGACGCCTTCAGGTTGCCGCTGTTGACTGCCGACTTGACGAGGATGTCCAGGTCTGGTTCGACGATGTGGATGCGGCCCGAATTGATGATGTCAACGGCCTGTGCGTTGACATCGACGCCAAGCACCTGGTGGCCCTTGGTGGCCAGCATGGAGGCCGTTGGCAGACCAATGTAGCCCAGGCCCATTACGATAATTTTTTGCAGTTCGCGCGCCATGGCATTACTCCTTGTTCTTCAAATTTAATAGTGTTTTGACAATGCGTTGCGAGGCCTGGCCGTCTCCATAGGGGTTGTGTGCCTGTGCCATGGCCGCATAGGCAGCTGGGTCGGCCAGCAGGCGCTCTGCCTCGGCCACGAGCTTTTGCCGATTCGTGCCTACCAGGCGCACCGTGCCGGCCTCAACAGCCTCGGGCCGTTCGGTGGTTTCGCGCATCACGAGCACGGGCTTGCCCAGCGAGGGCGCCTCTTCCTGCACACCGCCCGAGTCGGTGATGATGAGATGCGCCCTGTCCATCAGGTAAACAAACGGCAGATAGTCCACGGGGTCGATGAGGTGGACGTTATCAAGCTGACGCGCCGCCAGGATGTCGTGCACGGGCTGGCGCACATTGGGGTTGAGGTGTACCGGGTACAGCACTTGCACGTCTGGGTGGGCGGAGGCAATGTCTGCCAATGCGTGGCAGATGTTCTGGAAGCCTTCGCCAAAATTCTCCCGGCGATGGCCCGTAACCAGGATGAGGCGGCGGTTGGGGTCGAGAAACGAGAACTCCTTGTCCAGGCGCTGGCGCAGCTCCGCGTCTGCACGCAGCTTGTCCACCACGGCCAAGAGGGCATCAATCACGGTGTTGCCGGTGACGTGGATGGCGTCGGCAGAGACGCCTTCGCGCAGCAGGTTGGCCTTGGCCGTTGCCGTGGGGGCGAAGTGGACGTCGGTCATGGCGCCAGTCAGGCGGCGGTTCATTTCCTCGGGGAACGGGGCCCACTTGTTATTGGTGCGCAGGCCGGCCTCTACATGCCCCACCTTGGCCCGCGTGTAGTACGCGGCCAGGCTGGCCGCCAGGGTGGTGGACGTATCGCCATGCACCAGCACCAGATCGGGCTGCTCGGCCGCCAGCACGGGTTTTAGCCCCGTGAGGATCTGGGTGGTGATGTCGAACAGATCCTGCCCTGGCTTCATCACGTTCAGGTCGTACTCGGGCTGCAGGTCGAACAGGCGCAGCACCTGGTCGAGCATTTCGCGGTGCTGCGCGGTGACGCACACCACTGTCTGTAACGCAGGCGCTGCCTGCTGCAGGGCCTTGACCAGCGGGGCCATCTTGATGGCCTCGGGCCGGGTTCCAAACACCACCATCACCTTCATGCTTGCACCTTCTTCTGCGTGATCCGTTCATACACGGGTTTGTAGTTGGCGACGCTGTTGCGCCAGTTGCGTACCGACTCGACAAATGCCCGGCCGTTGGCCTTGAGAGCGGGCCAGGCCTGCCTGTGGTTCAGCAGGTCCAGCAGAGCCTGTGCCAACGCATCCTTGTTGCCGGCTTCAAAAAGCACGCCGGTCTTCATGTGCTCCACCAGCTCTTTATGCCCCCCGACTGCGGATGCGACAAAGAGCTTTTGCTGCGCCATGGCTTCCAGCGGCTTGAGCGGCGTGACCAGTTCGGTCAACCGCATGGAATGGCGCGGATAGGCCAGCACGTCGATCAGGTCGTAGTAGCGGCTGACCTGCTTGTGCGGCACACGCCCGGTAAACACCACATGGGCGTCGAGTTGCAGGCGAGATACCTGCTCGCGCAGGCGCGCGTCCTCAGGCCCACCGCCAACCAGCAGCAAGGCCACGGCGGGATTGGCCCGCAGGATCGCCGGCAAGGCCTGGATCAGCAAGTCCAACCCTTCGTAGGCGTAGAACGAACCGACAAAGCCCAGAACCAGCTTGCCATCGAGGTTCAAAGACCGCTTCAAGGCGGGGTCGGGCGCCTGCGATGCCTGGAAGGCCTGGGTATCGACAGCGTTGGGAATGACAGTCACCTTGGCGGGATCGACGCCACGACCAGCAATATCGGAGCGCAGGCCCTCGCAGATCGTGAATACATGGTCGGCCTTGCGGATGGCCCAGGTCTCCAGGGCACGCGTGAGGCGGTAGCGCGCGCTGCCTTCACGGGTGGTGCCATGATCGACGGCCGCGTCTTCCCAGAAGGCGCGAATCTCGTACACCACGGGCAGCCCCAGTTCGCGCCCCACGCGAATGGCGGGCAC